>JANXTT010000062.1 GCA_025352225.1 Mucilaginibacter sp.
CAAAACGCGCTGCAAGAAAATCATTCAGATATAGAACCCGCGCAATCGCACGAAATAAAAGAGGCAAAAAAAATTATAGCTTCCCATGATTTTGTAATTGGCGGCAGCCGTGTATCCAAAGAACTTGTACATCAAATTGAATTAGTTGCCCCAACCACTTATAGTGTTATTATTATTGGCGAAAGCGGAACGGGTAAAGAATCTGTAGCTAAAAGTATCCATTTAAACAGCCAACGTAGTGATAAACCCTTTATTGCTATGGACTGCGGCTCGCTTACCAAAGAATTAGCAGGAAGCGAATTTTTCGGTCACGAAAAAGGCTCTTTCACCGGAGCCCTAAACACCAAGATAGGTCATTTTGAATTGGCAAACGGGGGCACCTTGTTTTTGGATGAAATAGCAAATCTTTCTTATGATATTCAAGCGGCTTTATTGCGGACCGTACAAGAACGCAAGGTTAGGCGCATCGGCGGATCGAAAGAAATAGACCTTGATGTACGCATAATAGTAGCCACAAATGAAAACCTGCAAGAAGCTATAAAACACGGAAAATTCCGCGAAGATCTTTATCACCGTTTTAACGAATTCAGCATCTATCTGCCTGCTTTAAGGGAACGTGGAAAAGATATATTGTTACTTGCCGACCACTTTTTAAAATCGGCTAATAAAGAACTGGGGCGCAATGTAACTAGCTTTTCGCATGATGTAATTGAAAATCTGCTAAGTTACAGATGGCCGGGCAATATAAGGGAATTGAAAAATGTAATTCGAAGAGCAACATTGCTAACTGAAGGCAATGAGGTGCAAACCAAAGCTTTACCGTTGGAAATTTCAAACTACATTAAAACAAATCATTCATCCGAGCTTATAGATGACCATCATACAGTTTTGCCTAAAGAGCCTAAACACGATTTAAAAAATGCAGCTATGGAAGCTGAATACGAAACCATTCTGCGGGTATTACGCGAAGTAAATTTTAATAAAACCAAAGCGGCAGAGATATTAAACATCGACCGTAAAACACTATACAATAAAATGAAGGCTAATAACTTGGATAAATAATATGGAAAATCAGGAAGAGACGGAAAGAACTAAATCAGATATTATTAAACATGATATCAGAAACCAGCTCTCAAACATCACTTTGGCCTTAGAACAGCTAAGCCACGAGGTAGAAAACCCAACTGCCGACGCAACAATCTGTTTTGAAATATTGGCTTCTAGTTGTGTTCGCATTAATTCGCTTATAAACGATTTATAAATCCATTTAATACAAACATTTGGGCTCATTTTTGTTATAAATATATTATCAGTATGGAGCCCAATGTCAATATTCAATTACAAACAGCGTAATAATATTATACTACTAGGAATAGTAGTTTTAGGCTGCTTTTTGCTATATGCATTCCGCGGGCTTTTTAGCTCCCTATTAGGTGCCATAGTATTGTTCACTATCTTCAGGCCCGTATATCTTTACCTTGTCGAAAAAAAAAATTGGAAGAAATCACTAGTTGCCATACTCATCATACTTGTATCGTTTATAGTAATCGTTATCCCATTTTTTTCGCTTAGTATTTTAGTAATTAATAAAATTAGCGGCTTAACCAGCGATAGCTTCCCCATACAAAAATGGCTGTCAGAAATTGATGCTTTTGCCGGATCGCACCTTAATCAGCCCCATTTTATTGCCAGCATAAATATTTCTCAAAAACTTGGCTCCTATGCGGCCGAACTTTTTCCTTCTATTTTGGGTAGTGCTGCAGATATTTTTCTGACTTTATTGGTACTGTACTTTTTATTGTACTTTATGTTTACACAAAACAAAGAGTTTGAAGCGAGCTTAATAAAATATGCACCTTTTAGGGAACAACATGCACTTAAATTTGCCGAAGAGTTACGTTCTGCAACTTATTCCAATGTAATGGGGCAGGGTATTATTTCTATATCACAAGGTATTTTATTTGCTTTGGGTTTACGGATAGCCGGCGTTGAAGACCCTGTTTTTTGGGGCGTTATAGGCACTTTTATCTCTTTTTTGCCCGTAGTGGGCGTACCCACCCTTGCAATTCCATTTGGTATAATTTTGCTTTTAAGCCATAAAACATGGCAAGGGTTTTTTATATTAGGATACGGAGTTTTACTTATAGGATATATTGACAATTTTTTACGCTTTATTATTAATAAAAAATTAGCAAATACACACCCCCTAATTACTGTTATTGGCGTAATTATTGGTATCCCATTATTCGGTATTTTAGGTTTAGTATTTGGGCCGGTGCTGCTATCATATTTTTTATTGTTAGTGGAGATATATGAAACTAACCGTTTAGCAGCTGATAGACTTGAGCGAATAAAAACTGGGCCAGATATTGAATAGTATTGCCATAACGATTTTGAAATATAATTTACAATTTTGTATCATTAAAACTTTAGCTGAAATTTAACATATATTATTACACAACTTAATTTATCATTTTATGAAAGACGACACAAAAGTAGTTATAGCCTTGCTTGCCGGATTAGCAGCCGGGGCAGCTTTGGGTATTTTATTTGCACCTGATGCAGGAACTGAAACCCGTGATAAACTTACTGACTCCCTTAAAAACCTTGGCGACTCCATTAAAGAAACCGCAGCTGCCGAAATTGATAATTTAACCGGCCTTAAAGATAAGGTGATGAACAACTTTAAAGCAAAAGTTAAAAATGCAGAAGAAGAGTATCAGGACGATGTTGAACATGCATAAATAAAACCTTCCCCGGGTGAAATTTACCCGGGGAAATTATAAATACAATCTGTTTATGGAAACTATTAAAGAAGAGCAGCCTTCGCCAACGCTCATCGAGCAAATTAAATTATATATTGAAACCCGTATAAAATTAGCGCGGTATCAGGCTATTGATAAAGGCTCATCTGTTATCGCTAACGCAATAATCGCTATTGCTATAGGGGCTCTTTGTATAGTTACCTTTTTCTTTTCCACAATAGCTCTGGCATTATATATAGGCCAGTTATTAGGCGCATATTGGATGGGGTTTGGTTGCGTTGCATTATTTTATTTGCTTTTGGCGATTATAGTTGCCGCTTTAAAAAATAAAGTTTTAGTGCCGGGTATAATTAATGCTTTAATTAAAAAGATTTTAAACGACAAATAACATGGATGCCGCAATAAATAATATTAACGACCTGCGTTTAGAGATCGGCAGATTAAAAATTGCTAAAACAACTCAGGAAATTGAAATAAAAGCACATTTTAGTGGCCCGGGTGCCATTTTCAATACCGTATTATCGCTATTTTCAAAATCAGGAAAACCCGCTTTAGATACAAGCGATCTCTTTGGCTTTTTATCAAGGTTTATATTGCCGCTGGCCCTCAATAAAACCATCTTTAGGCATTCAAATTTTATTATTAAAACATTAGTAGGCTTAGTTTCTCAGAAAGCCTCTGGTTTTATCACCGAGGAAAACGTTCACTCCGTTTGGGATAAAATGAGATCTATCATTCCGGGAATGAAAAAACCAGCAAACAGAATTTCAACAACTTACTAATCAGGAAAAAGCTGCTTGTTTATTCAAAAAGTCCTGGTAGGCTAAGTTAATCCCTTGTTCCAATTCAATGGTATGTTTCCAGCCTTTGCTATGCAACTTGGATACATCCATTAGTTTCCGGGGCGTCCCGTCTGGTTTTGAAGCATCAAAATCTATATCACCTTTATAGCCGGTAACTTTCTTTATCAGCAACGCCAGTTCTTTAATAGAAAGGTCTTCGCCTGTACCAATATTAATCAGATTTGGTTCGTTGTAATGCTGCATTAAATAGTAACAGGCTTCTGCCAAATCATCAGCAAATAAAAATTCGCGCATCGGCGAGCCTGTCCCCCAAATTGTAACTGATGCCACATTACTTAATTTAGCTTCGTGAAAACGGCGTATCAAGGCAGGTAGCACATGCGAGTTCTGAGGATGATAATTATCATTATAACCATATAGGTTAGTAGGCATCACTGATATATAATTACAGCCATATTGAGCCCGATAAGCATCGCACATTTTAATACCTGCAATTTTGGCTAACGCGTACGGCTCGTTAGTATCTTCAAGTAAGCCTGTTAACAGGTATTCTTCCTTTAATGGCTGTGGTGCCAGTTTTGGATATATACAGCTCGACCCCATAAAAAGCAGCTTTTTAACGCCGCATAAATACGAATTGTGAATAACATTATTCTGAATTTGCAAATTATCATATAAAAACTCAGCTCTGTAGGTATTATTTGCTACAATACCTCCTACCTTTGCGGCAGCTAAAAAAACATAATCAGGTTTTTCCATGGCAAAAAAGTCGGTTACCTGCTGCTGGTTACGCAAGTCGAGCTCTTTTGATGTACGTGTGATAAAGTTAGTAAAACCCTCTTTTACAAGTTTGCGGTGTATGGCCGAACCAACCATACCCCGATGGCCCGCTATGTAAATTTTTGCTTCCTTTTCCAAAGTTTTTGATGTTTTTTCAAATATATAACATTTTACAATATCAATAATAAATAAAAGTTATTTTTGCATTATTAATAAAAAAGAGTGGGTAAAGATAAATTAAAACGTTTTTCTGAGATAGGTGAGTTTGCCAATGTTTTACAATTAGACGAGGGCAAGCCAATGTATGGCAAATGGAGCAAAGGCTTTTTTAAGCAGGATAAGCCCTTGGTATTAGAGTTGGCCTGCGGCAAAGGCGAGTATACCGTAAACCTGGCTACAATGTTTCCTGATAAAAACTTTATCGGGATTGATTATAAAGGGAACCGCATTTGGCGCGGTGCCAAAACAGCCATTGAAGACTGCATAAATAATGTTGCTTTTCTGCGTATTCAGATTGAAAACCTGCTTGATTATTTCGCTCCAGCCGAAATTGATGAGATATGGATAACCTTTCCCGACCCGCAACCGCAATTAAGCCGGGAGAAAAAAAGGCTTACTTCGCCACGGTTTTTGGAAAAGTACAAACAGATTTTAAAGCCCGGTGGCGCGGTTAATTTAAAAACCGATAACGATGGGCTGCATGCTTATACCGTTGAAAAAGTGAACGAACTTGGTTTAAAGAACCATGCCCAAACTGAGGATCTTTACCATTCTGCCTTTGCCGACGAGGTGCTATCTATCAAAACCTACTACGAAAAAAAATATTTAAAGGATAATAAAAACATTAACTACGTTAAGTTCTCATTTGATTAGATTTGTTACAGCCTAACAGTAAAGCAGAGTAACAATATGGCAGACGAATCATTTTACGATAAAGTATATGATGTTGTTAGGCAGGTGCCTTATGGCCGTGTAACATCGTATGGCGCAATTGCCAGCTATTTAGGTACAAAAGGCTCGTCGCGGGTGGTTGGCTACGCTATGGGCGCATCATCTGGCATGCATCCTCCTATACCTGCTCATAGGGTATTGAACCGCAATGGCTTATTAACAGGTAAACGCAGCTTTGGCAGCGCAACACTAATGCAGCAAATGCTCGAAAGCGAAGGCATAACGGTAGAAGATGACCAGGTAAAAGATTTCAAAAAACTTTTTTGGGACCCCGCCGAGGAGTTGGGAAAGAATCTCAAATAAAATCCAAGACTACCAACTCATGACTCAAGCCCCCCCCACTTAAAACAAACCTAACCCGCTGCCAATGGTGCGGAACAGACCCTTTATACATTAGATATCACGACGAAGAATGGGGCCGCGAAGTGCATGATGATAAAATATTATTCGAGTTTTTAATTTTGGAATCTGCTCAGGCAGGCTTAAGCTGGATTACCATATTACGCAAAAGGGAGAACTACAGGCGCGCTTTCGCGGATTTTCAGGTGGAGAAAGTTGCCGCCTTTACCCAGGATGATGTAGAACGCTTATTGCTTGATGCTGGCATTATACGTAACCGGCTAAAAATACAATCTGCTATCACTAATGCGCAGGCGTTTCTAAACGTGCAAAAAGAGTTTGGCTCATTTGATCAATATTTATACAACTTTATGCCCGATAAAAAACCAATCAATAGCCACATATCAAACCAAAAGACTATACCCGCACGTACAGACATTTCTGATGCCATAAGTAAGGATATGAAAAAGCGTGGCTTTAAGTTTTTTGGCACAACCATTTGTTATGCCCATATGCAGGCAACCGGCATGGCGAATGACCATATAGCGGAATGCGCTTTTAGGTAGTTTTTAACCCAATAACTTTATTCACCGCCGCCCAAAATATATCGAGTGCCTGGTTTGCAGCTTGCTGCGCTATAGCTTCGGCTAAAACAGTTACAGCTAACAACTGCGATTTCAGTGCGTTTTTTTCGTCCTGAAGATACGATAAAAGTTCGTCGTTAGTTATATCGTTACTAATGCGTGCATTTGCCAACTCCTGCAACCTGTCTTTACTATCCTGCGCATATTGTAACCAAATAGCTTTCACCTGGGGTACATTTGTGTTAACAACGCCGATAACAGCCGCCGCCATACTTTCAAATACTTGTTCAATATTAAACATCGTTTTAAGGTTTGTTTTGGTTAGCCTGGTTTTCGCCTAAAACCTTTGCCCGCTCTGCAAGCTCCATCGCATTCATTTGAGCCAGCATATAATCTCGGTTAAGCTTTATTTCAAAATCATTCAACATATCTTTTTGCTTATGCTGATTTTTGTATTTAAGCCATTGGTTAAGCGTTATTTTACAAATAGTATCCTGAGGCCCATTTTTGCTGCGGGTGCTGTTAATGTTGAGTAACGAACGCAGTTCAACCTCCATATTAACATAATTGTTGACAAAATTCATGTACTTGCGAGCATCGGTATTAGGTGCTGTAGTTTCCAGCATACTAGTATAAAATTGATCAATTTCCTTACTTGTGCTTAATATCTGATCGTGGATATGCTGATCATAGGCCGAAATCAACTGCACACGGCATGATAAAACAGATAAGCTAATTAAGGTAAGCAATAAATATACTGCTCTATAGCGTTTTAAACCACCGCTAATTATTGAAGAGTTTTTATACTGGTTTAAGAATAACATGTTGATACTATATCCGGGTTAAACATAAATAATAATTGCGGTATTTTATTCTTTTAAAACTATTTAACTAAGTAGGTTAAAGTACTTCTTTTAATGAAAGCAATAATTCTAAATTTGTAATTCATCAAAAACCAGTACAGTGAATAAAAAACTCTTTCTGTTAGACGGTATGGCGCTTATTTACCGCGCCCATTTTGCATTGAGTAAAACCCCAAGGTTTACGTCCACCGGAGTAAATACATCTGCAGTGATGGGCTTTAGCAATACCTTGATGGAAGTGCTCCGCAAAGAAAAACCAACACATATGGCTGTAGTTTTTGATACAGAAGCACCTACAGAACGGCATGTTGAGTTTGCGGCATACAAAGCCCAGAGACAGGCCATGCCCGAAGATCTTTCAAAAGCATTGCCCTATATATATAAACTAATTTTAGGCTTCAACATCCCGGTTATTACATCTGATGGATACGAGGCCGATGACATTATTGGCACATTGGCAAAAAAAGCCGAGAAAAAAGGTTACCAGGTTTATTGCATGACGCCCGATAAGGATTTTGGCCAACTCGTGTCCGAAAATATTTTTATCTATAAACCAGCCCGTATGGGCAATGAAATGGAGATTTTAGGCGTAAAAGAGATTTTAGAAAAATGGGATATTGAACGGGTTGACCAGGTAATTGATATTTTAGGTTTATGGGGTGATGCCGTTGATAATATTCCCGGCATTCCCGGCGTTGGCGAAAAAACCGCCAAAACGTTAATAAAGCAATACGGATCTGTAGAAAACATTATAGCCCACAGCCACGAACTTAAAGGCAAGCTGAGAGAAAATGTTGAACAATATGCCGCCCAGGGGCTCATTTCAAAAAAACTGGCTACTATTATTTTGGATGCCCCGGTTGAGTTGGATGAGGTGGGTTTAGAAATTTGCGAACCAAGCAAGGACCTGTTAGAGCCCTTATTTGCCGAATTGGAATTTAGAACACTTGGCCGCCGCGTGTTCGGCGATGGTTTTAGCATCACCGAAACCAAAGCGGTATCGATGCAAACGGATCTTTTTGGAGGAGAAGTAGTGGAGAACCGTACAACCATGACTGTTGATGTTACAGACATCAGAGAACCCGACCCGGCATTGATCGCTAAAAACATTACGAATACGGAACATACTTACCATTTAGCCGATACTTTTGAAAAACGCAGAGCGCTAATTGAACTGCTTAGTGGGCAAGAAACCATTTGCTTTGATACCGAAACAACCGGGACAGACGCTAACCAATGCGATTTGGTAGGCATGTCGTTCGCTATTAAAAAGGGCGAAGCCTGGTATGTCCCGGTTCCGGTGGATTGTGATGAGATCCAAAAGATAGTCGACGAGTTTAAATGTGTATTTGAGGATGCGGCAATTGGAAAAGTTGGTCAGAACTTAAAGTTCGACATGCTGGTGTTAAAGTATTATGGTGTTGCAATGCAGGGCCAGCTATTTGACACCATGCTGGCGCATTATATTATCGACCCGGATACCCGCCATAATATGGATATCCTGGCCGAAAATTATTTGGGTTATTCGCCGGTTTCCATCACCACCCTTATTGGTGCCAAAGGCAAAAACCAGGGTAATATGCGCGATGTAGAAATTGAAAAGATAAAAGAGTACGCCGCCGAAGATGCCGACATTACCTTACAGCTGAAAGCTGTTTTTGAACCTAAACTGAAAGAGGCCGGTGCTACAGCCCTGGCTACAGAAATTGAAAACCCGCTGATCTATGTTTTGGCTGATATAGAATTTGAAGGTGTAAGAATTGATCACGACACGTTAAAGCAGTTCTCCAAAGAACTGGAAATAGATATCGCCAAATTTGAAAAAACGGTATACGAAAAAGCTGGTGTAAAATTCAATATCGCATCGCCAAAGCAATTGGGCGAAGTACTATTTGAGAAATTACAGTTGGATGCCAAAGCAAAAAAAACCAAAACCGGCCAATACCAAACCGGCGAAGACGTATTGCTGGCACTAGCCTCCAAAAGCGATATTGTGCGCGATATTTTAGATTTCAGACAGTTGCAGAAACTAAAATCTACCTATGTTGATGCTTTACCGCTGATGGTAAACCCCAAAACAGGGCGCGTGCATACCTCATACAATCAGGCTGTAGCGGCAACCGGGCGGTTAAGTTCTAACAACCCAAACTTGCAAAATATCCCTATTAAAACGGAGCGTGGGCGCGAAGTACGTAAAGCCTTTATCCCACGTAATGACGACCATGTGATTGTATCGGCAGATTATTCGCAAATTGAATTACGCATTATAGCCGAGATCAGTAAGGATGCCAATATGATGGATGCCTTTATTAATGGTATTGATATTCATACCGCAACGGCCGCTAAAGTATACGGAAAGGCCATTGAGGAGGTTGACGGCACCATGCGACGAAATGCAAAGGCGGTTAACTTCGGCATAATTTACGGTCAGTCGGCGTTTGGTCTATCTCAAAACCTGGGTATTCCCCGTAAGGAAGCTGCCGATATCATAGAACAATATTTTGCGCAATACCCCAACATTAAAAGCTACATGGCCGACACCATGAACTTTGCCCGCGAGAACGGCTTTGTACAAACATTGATGGGCCGCCGCAGGTATTTACGCGATATTAATTCGGCCAACCAAACCGTTAGGGGTTTTGCCGAACGAAATGCGATCAACGCGCCCATACAAGGCTCGGCGGCGGATATGATCAAAATTGCCATGATCAATATTCACCGCGAGTTTAAAGCACGTAAGTTCGATTCGCGCATGACGATGCAGGTGCATGATGAGTTGGTATTTGATGTGCATAAAAGCGAGATAGAACTGGTAAAGCCCATCATTTTGGAAAACATGAGGACTGCCATTAAAACCGAGGTGCCCATTGTTGTGGAAATAGGCGTAGGTAATAACTGGCTCGAAGCACATTAAGGACATACAAAGGCACGGGTACCAAACGCTCTTTGGCGTAGGCCAAACTTGTGAGACTTGCGTGAGCTGCATCTAAATATGGTCAAATTTACTTTTTAATGCTTTATACTTTTGTATGCCATTTTTAAAAAATCGTAATATAAAACAGGAAACATTCTTTTTTTAAGCCAACTAGCGCAATTAGTTTGGCAGACTTATTTGTACTAAGTACAAATAATTTATAAAAACAGAAAGGTTATGCTAATCATGTTATTATTATTTTACTAACCGGTATTAGAAGCTAATAATAAAATAAAAATCACATTTTCATTGAAATGGTTATTAACTTTGGTCAGGTTTTCATAATTTAAGCCAATAATAACAGCCTATGAAAATATTCCATCTGAGTGCCGAATGTTATCCGGTTGCCAAAGTTGGCGGACTGGGAGATGTTGTGGGCTCGCTCCCCAAATATCTTAATCAGGCTGGGCATCATGCATCGGTAGTAATGCCTTTTTATAATCGCAAATTCACCCGCGAAAACGAGTTCGATATTGTATTCGAGGCTTCAACCAGGTTAGGGCATAGGCGTTACGACTTTCAGGTATTAAAAGAGCGGACTAACAAGCTTGGTTTCGAGCTGTTTTTAATAAAGGCCCCGGGCCTGCTTGATCGTGAAAATGTTTATAGTTACCCCGACGAGACAGAGCAATTCATATTTTTTCAACTGGCTTTTTTAGATTGGCTAACATGGTCGCAGCAAACTGCCGATGTAATTCATTGTCATGATCACCATTCGGGTTTAGTGCCTTTTCTATTATACCACTCCTCCCTGTACAGGCGCCTGTCAAAAATCCCGACCGTATTAACAATTCATAACGGGCAATATCATGGTGCATTTAGTTGGGACAAGTTCAATTACCTGCCCGAAATTGATGCCACTCAAACTGGTTTATTAGACTGGCGCGGCGGTATTAATCCCCTCGCAGCAGCGGTAAAATGCGCCTGGAAATATAGTACCGTTTCTCCAAGCTATTTACATGAATTAACCATACAATCAAACGGCCTCGAATATTTATTTTATATAGAGGCGCAAAAGGGCGTAGGCATAATTAATGGGATTGATACTCAAGTATGGAACCCCGAAACAGACCCTATGCTTTTTAATAAATACAATGCAAAGCAAGTTGATAAAGGTAAACAGAAAAACAAAGAGGCCCTTTGCCAAAGGTTTAGATTAGACCCAAGTAAGCCTTTGTTTGGGTTTATAGGCCGCCTTGTGGATGAAAAAGGCGCCGACCTGCTACCTGGAATTATCCGCCGAAGCCTGGACGATCATCCGGATGAAATTAATTTTTTAATATTAGGATCTGGCGATGCCGACGTAGAGCTTCAACTAACGCAATTAAAAGATCAGTTTGCAGGAAAATGCGACGTGTTTATTGGTTATGACGAAGAACTGGCCCACTGCGTTTATGCCGGAGCCGATTTCTTACTCATGCCATCGCGGGTGGAGCCATGCGGCCTAAATCAACTGTACTCCCTCCGTTATGGGACTGTACCTATTGTTAGGAATACCGGGGGATTAAAAGACACTGTAATTGACTTTGGCGACGAAGGTGGCTATGGCATTAAATTTAACCATGATACAATTATAGAAGCATGCCAGGCTATAAAACGCGCAATAACACTTTATCAAAACACTACACACTTACAGTTGTTACGTAAGCGTATGATGGCGCTTGATTTTTCGTGGGATAAATCAGCAAAAGAATATATCAACTTATACGAAAGCCTAAAACTCTAACACATATGACATTGAAAGCAATTTGCATCGTACTTGGTGGTGGCCAGGGAAGCCGTCTTTTTCCGCTTACAGCCACCCGGTCAAAACCTGCAGTACCCATTGCGGGTAAATACCGATTGGTAGATATTCCTATCTCTAATTGCTTACACTCGGGTATTAACAGAATATTTGTGCTTACACAATTTAATTCCGCCTCGCTAAATAAGCACATTAAAAATACTTATCACTTCAGCAGTTTCACCAATGCTTTTGTTGATATACTAGCGGCAGAGCAAACCCCAACCAGCATTTCGTGGTTCCAAGGTACTGCAGACGCGGTTAGGCAAAGCTTGCACCACCTTTCGGTGCATGAGTTTGAATATGTTTTAATTCTTTCTGGCGATCAGCTCTATCAAATGGATTTTATAGAGATGATAGAGCAGCACGAAGCTAAAAAAGCTGATATATCAATTGCTACCATACCTGTACCAGCAGCTGATGTACCCGGATTTGGTATTTTAAAAACAGATGAAGAAAATTGGATAACGTCGTTCATTGAAAAACCTAAGTCAAATTTCGAAAGCTGGAGATCAGAAGTTAGTGAAGAGATGGAAGCCAGCGGAAGGATTTACCTGGCATCAATGGGTATCTATGTTTTTAACCGTAAAGTTTTATATGATTTATTACAAGGTAACGAACGTACCGACTTTGGTAAAGAAATAATCCCCCAATCTATTAGCAATCACAAAGTATTAAGCTATCAATATGAAGGCTATTGGACCGACATTGGTACAATTCCATCTTTCTTTGAAGCTAATCTGGAACTAACTGATGATATTCCATCGTTCAACCTTTTTGACAAGAACCATATTTATACGCGTTCGCGCATGTTACCTCCTTCTAAAATATCGGGGCCAACATTAACAAACACCATCATATCTGACGGTTGTATTATAAATGCCAGCCACATTACCCGATCGGTAATTGGAATACGTACCCGTATAGGTTTTGACACTATAATTGAGAATTGCTATATTATGGGTAGCGACAATTATCAAACGCTTGAGCAGATAGCACAATCCAGGCTAAACGGTACCCCTATTATGGGTATAGGCGACAGGTGCTGTATAAAAAATGCCATTATTGATAAAAATTGTTATATCGGAAACGATGTACGAATTAACTGTGATGGGGAACTGGAGAACGGTGATTATGATAAGTATACCGTGATGGATGGAATTGTAGTATTAAAAAAACGCGCTGTAATTCCAGACGGGACAATAATTTAACATTCGTTGTTTCTTAATAATAGTTTTATATCTTTTTTAGATATTAAAACTATTATTACAAAAAGCATGCGTAGAAAAAAGAACGATACTTAATAATGAAAATGTAGTTACGCATATAACGAAAAAAGCCCCGAATATCGGGGCTTTTTTCGTTATATAATTTTTTGATTTTATACTCTTTTTGATTTGATACGAGCGGCCTTGCCAGTAAGCGCGCGCAGGTAAAACAATTTAGCTCTGCGAACTTTACCGTGACTGTTTACATCAATTTTATCAATGTTTGGAGAGTTTACAGGGAAAATACGCTCAACACCTATACCGTTAGAAACTTTACGTACTGTAAAAGTTTCGGTGCTACCGGTACTGTTGCGTTGAATAACAACACCCTGGTAAACCTGGATACGTTCCTTGTTACCTTCTCTAATTTTATAGTGTACACTTATAGTATCGCCTGCTTTAAAAGAAGGGTGTACTTTTTTTTCTACTGATTGTTCTTCAACAAATTTTACTAAATCCATGATTTTTAGCTCTTAAAGTCGATTTTTAACCCGTAAAAATCGGAATGCAAGTATAGGGATTATTTTCTATTTAAAAAAGAGTAATTTAAAATTTTCCACATTTGTAATCATACTAACAAATCGGATCGAATCTATTCTTCGCCATCCCCCTTATTTAATAAATCGGGGCGGCGTATTCTTGTACGTTCCAGCGCTTGTTCAAAACGCCATTTTTCAATTTCGGGTGTATTGCCGCTTAACAGAATATCAGGCACCTTGTGTCCATTCCAATCGGCGGGGCGGGTATATACTGGGGCATCCAGCATATCGTCCTGAAACGAGTCTGATAGCGCCGAGGTTTCATCATTTAATACACCAGGTATCAGGCGCACCACAGCATCAACCAAAACGGCGGCGGGCAACTCACCGCCCGAAAGCACATAGTCGCCGATAGAGATTTCGCTGGTTACAAAAATATCGCGAATGCGCTGGTCAATACCTTTATAATGGCCGCAAAGTATAATAATGTTTTTTTCTATGGATAATTGATTGGCTATTCCCTGGTTAAGCGTTTTTCCATCCGGCGACATAAATATGATTTCGTCATAATCACGTTCAGCCTTTAATGCCTCAATACATTTTGCAAACGGTTCAATGGTCATCACCATACCACTACCGCCACCGTAGGGATAATCGTCCACACTCTTTTGCTTTTGCGAACTGTAATCCCGCAGGTTATGCACGTGTATTTCGGCTATGCCCTTTTTTTGGGCGCGCTGCAAAATGGAATGTGCAAATGGGCTTTCCAACAAACCTGGTAATACTGTAATGATGTCAAAACGCATGTTCAAATATAAATAAGATAGAAATAAGGCACCATAGGCAAATAGCAAATGAGCTTTATGTGTTTATTCCAAATAAATATCCAGTAAACCCTCGGGCAAGTCAATAGTTACAATTCCTTTTACTACATCAATAGCTTTAATTACGGTTTCGTTCAGGGGGAAAAGCACTTCGCAATCTTTATAATTAACTGTGGCTATTAATTGCTGCGGGAGGTCTTGTATTTCTATAATTTCGCCTAATTCGCCTTCGTTTACATCAAGGGCTATAAACCCTAAAAGATCCTTTAACCCAAATTCGTCTTTCCTTTTTTTAGGTTTGAGCTTATTAGGGAGGTAGATATCTTTTTTTGATAAAATTGATGCTTTATCAATATGATCAACATCTTCCAGGTAAATAAATGCGATATTTTTCTGGGGCATTTTAAACGACTCCACAAAATAAGGGATCAACTTACCGGCCGATTCAATAAATAAAGCATCGAAAGCCAACTTTTCAGGAGTTTCAAAATCAATAAAAGCCTGTAACTCGCCTTTAAGGCCACGAGTTTTAGTTATGGTACCAATGCGAAAACAATCTTCTATCTTCATATCAAAAAGGCCTTAAAAAAATATAGCGAAGAACTTTAAAGGCCCTTCGCTATATTCTATAATTTAAACAATACTTATTCTGCGCTCTCTTCAGCTTGGTCGGCAGCAGGAGCATCTTCTTCTGCTTCCACTACTTCTTCAACCGGAGGTGCATTTTTAGCAGCTATAGCAGCGGCTTTATCTTCTTTTTTCTTAGCTTCAGCAATCAATGCTAATTTTTTAGCATCTTCTTTAGCGGTAGATAGGCTGGTTTTTTTGCCAGATACTTTACCATCTTTTTGCTCTACCCAGGCATTAAATTTTTCTTCGGCTTGCTCTGTTGTTAAAGCGCCTTTTTTAACGCCACCTTCTAAGTGTTTTTTGTATAAAACGCCTTTGTAAGACAAAATTGCACGACAAGTGTCAGTTGGTTGGGCTCCAATATTTACCCATTCAAGCGTTTTTTCGAAATTAATGTCAATGGTTGCAGGGTTAGTGTTAGGATTATATGATCCTAAACGCTCAATGAAACGACCGTCTCTTGGAGCACGGGAATCTGCTACTACGATATAATAAAAAGGTTTTCCTTTTTTACCGTGTCTTTGCAGTCTGATTTTAGTTGCCATTTTTTAGTTTTTTTATGTATTCAACATATGTTCCCGGAGTACGTCTGCGGGGCTGCAAAGGTAATAAAATTCTTAAAATAAAAAATTTCTTTTTAAATGATTGTTAGTTAGTTAACTAAGGAATAATGGTGGATTTGCTTCAAAATACTGACAAATCATGCATAATAATTCAAATATTGCTTTTAAGCATCATAAATGACGGATTATTAATAAATACTTTATAAATTTAGATGCAGATTGAATATACTGAAACAAACCTTTCAGGCAAAACCTTAACTATGCTCGAAAATCTACTTTTAGCGCTTAATGATTGTGTCTGGGCATATAATCTTACTAAAAAACAATATGCATTTATCAGCCCCGCTATTAATTCAATTTTAGGAGTTACAGCCAGTGAGTTTGCATCCGAAAAAGAATTATGGTTTAAAATAGCGATCCCCGAAGATCAGCAAATGATTTTAAGCGCTACTGAAAATTTAACTTCGGGCGACCGGGTGGAGTTGACCTATAGAGTTAAGGTAAACAATAAAATAAAATGGGTTTCTGAGAAAAAAACACGTTTTAAAGAAGATAAAACCCACCACGAAATTTTACTCTGTGTTATAAAAGACATCACTGATGAAAAAGTTATAAAAGCTCATTTAAATGAGGCGTTGGGTGATTTTAGCGTTTTGTTCGAAAAAAACCCTAACCCGATGTGGATTTATGAGGTACCCACATTAAGGATTCTCAAAGTAAACGCGGCTGCTCAGGAGAATTATGGTTATAGCGAAGAGGAGTTTTTATCTATGACGATAAGAGACATGCGGCCAAAGATTGACCTGGCGCAGTTTAATGAGTATATTTTTCGTAAAGGCTTTGCTAAAGGTGCTATAGGATATAATACGGCGGGAGTTTGGCGACACCAGAGTAAAAGCGGCGAATTAATTTATGCCGAAATAACGGGTCACGAAATTGACTATCAAAATTCATCTTGCCGGATTATAATTGCTACTAATGTAACAAGCCAGGTAGTGTACCAGGAAGAGGTTAATAAGCGTGAAAAGTTTTTTAACTCCATGATTGAATCGCAGACGAACTTTTTAATTAACCTTGACCAAAAAGGACAGTTTAAATTTGCTAACCAACGCTTTTTATCAACTTTTGGTTATAAAATGGATGAGCTTAAAGGCAAACATTTTTCATTCACGGTTATTCCGGAAGATGGGCATCTTTTTAGGGATATATTTAATAAATGCATTAAAAAGCCAGGGAAGGTTATTAATCTATTGCATCGTGAATTTGAAAAAGACGGGAAAGAACGGTTTACAGAATGGGATATTATAGCATTAGCCGACGAACATACGCAAATAACCGATTTACAGGCCGTTGGGCGAAATGTAACCGAAAGGGTTAATATTGATGCCGCATATAAAAGAACGGCTGAAAAATTGGATACCATTATTGAAAGTATAACAGATGCTTTTTGTGTGGTTGATTACCAGGGAAAGTTTATAAGGGTTAATTCGGCTTTTGAAAAAGTTTTTGGTTTGGAGAGAAAAAACATTCTTTCGCTATCTGTTGAAGATGTTTTTCCCGAAGTTATCGCATCAACATTTCAAACAAAATACAGAACAGCAATAGAACAACAAACGGGTGCTCAGGTAGTTGAATTTTTTAGCCGCTTAAGCCTTTGGTTTCAAATATCTTTTTTCCCTTCCTCAGAGGGCTTAACGGTTTTTTTAAAAAATATTACCCAGCAAAAACAAACCAGCGAAGAAATTTTATTGAGCAGGAACAACCTGGAAAGTTTGATAAACAATACCGACGACATTATATGGTCTATAAACACTGATTATACCATTATATCTTTAAATAGTGCCTTTCAGGTTATGGTTGAAAAACTAACAGGGGATATTGTTGGAGAAGGCATGAATGTTTTTTCAGCAAGGTTTCCGTCGGAGTTTAAGAAAGAATGGAAAGGGTATTATGACCGGGCAGTTAATGGAGAAAAGTACACTACGCAAACCGAGCGTTTTGACAAGGCCTTGGGAATACAGACTTTTAGCGAGGTGAGCTTTAATCCTATCTATAATAAAAAAGGGCAAGTTGTTGGCATAGGCTGTTTTGCCCGGGATATTACCGAAAGACTAAATACAGAAAGAGCAATAATGGAGCAAAACAGAAAACTCCGGATAATTGCATCTTTAAGCTCGCATGAATTGCGCCGCCCAGTAGCTACTATTATGGGCTTAACTTATATTTTTGATTCAAACAATCCTAACAACCCGTCAAACCTGGAAATAATGACCCATTTACGAACGGCCACAATGGAGCTGGACAACGTTATCAGGCAAATTGTAGATAAAACCTTTACCTCCGATATGGAGCCTTAATGGTTACAGCGACAATATTTCTACAATCTTCAATAAGTTAGGATTGATATCGGTATTATGCTTAATGGCGCTATCAAACGGTGTGTAAGTGATTTCATTATGAACCACTCCTACCATTTCATTTCTATGCCCACCCAACAAGGCCTCAACCGCGGCTACTCCTACACGGCTTGCCAGCACCCTGTCCATACAGCTTGGCCTTCCGCCGCGCTGAATATGGCCAAGTATTGATACACGCGTATCATAGTTTGGATATTTATCTTTTACTTGCTGCGCAATTTCAAATGCTCCACCCGCTTCTTCAGCTTCGGCAACCATTACAATTTTTGACGATTTATCTTTGCGGCCGCGTTCCAGGCGATCAAACAACGCGTTAATATTGGTTTTGGTTTCTGGTATCAGGATAGCTTCGGCACCTGCGGCAATGCCTGTACGCAACGCGATCAGGCCAGAGTCGCGGCCCATTACTTCAACAATAAATAACCTGTCATGCGATTCTGCCGTATCTCTTATTTTATCAACGGCGTCAATCACCGTGTTAATTGCGGTATCATATCCGATTGTAAAATCAGTACCTTGTAAATCATTATCAATGGTACCTGGAAGGCCTACAATAGGGATATCATATTCCTGACCAAAAATTTTGGCTCCGGTAAAGGTGCCGTCACCTCCTATACCCACCAGAGCATCAATATTATGCTTTTTTAGTTGGCCATATGCTAATTTACGGCCTTCTGGTGTTTTAAACTGATCGCTTCGGGCTGTTTTTAAAATTGTACCTCCCCGTTGAATAATGTTTGATACAGATTTGCGATCCATGGGTACCATTTCGCCGTTAATCATTCCTTCGTAACCCCGTCTAATACCTGTAACGTTTAATTCATAATAAATTGCAGTACGTACAACTGCCCTTATGGCAGCATTCATGCCGGGTGCATCGCCACCGGACGTAAAAACTCCTATATTTTTAATTTGGCTCATTATTTTTTTTGTATGCGGATTTTCCGCTCTCTAAAAACTGAATATAATTTTCGGGATCGTAATTAGCCCCCTGTGGCGGAACAAGCACTTTTCCCGCACTATTCACAATAACATAATATGGTTGTGAGTTAGTATTGTATTGCGTTGCCTGTACGTTGCTCCATTTTGCGCCCAAAGTTGTAATTTTTTTTCCATACTGAGATGTAGATTGTTCATTTTTTGTTAGTTCAGTTTTATCATCAACATATAGCTCAGCCATTACAAAGTCGTTTCGTAATCTTCTTAGTACTTCTGGGTTAGTCCAAACATCACTTTCCATCTTTCTGCAATTTACACAATTCCAACCTGTAAAATCTATCAAAACAGGTTTCTGTTTGGTCTTTGATGCTTTTAAGGCCTCAGCATAATCGTAAAATGCATCAAGCCCAAGTTTATGGCTTGGGGCTCGTTTAAACAAATCTTCATATTTTTTATGCCCGGTAAAGTTGTTTGTATTTATATTAACTCCCGAATTTAGCTGGGCAGTATACAAATCAAAATCCTGAGTGGCGCTAGGAGGCAGAAATGCACTGATAGACTTTAAGGGGGCTCCCCACATACCGGGCACCATATATACTACAAATGCAAGTACAATAATGGAGAGGAATATACGCGGAATAGAAACATGCGGCAAATCACTATCATGCGAAAATTTGATTTTACCCAATAAATACAAGCCCATCATGGCAAAAATCACTATCCACAACGCTAGGAAGATTTCCCTGTCAAACCAATTCCAATGATAAGCCAGATCGACGTTTGACAAAAATTTTAACGCAAATGCCAGTTCCAAAAAACCAAGGACAACTTTAACGCTGTTTAGCCACCCACCAGATTTAGGCAATGATTTTAATGCAGACGGAAATAGTGCAAATAATGTAAACGGAATAGCTAAAGCTAACGAAAAACCAAACATACCCAACACCGGGCCGAGTGCTTCACCTCTTGACGCTGCCGCTACAAGCAGACTCCCAATAATTGGACCGGTGCAACTGAATGACACCACTACAAGTGTAGCCGCCATAAAAAATATACCGGTAAGACCCCCTTTATCAGAATTTGCATCTAATTTATTGGCTAAAGAGCTCGGTAACGTAATCTCAAACGCACCTAAAAACGATATGCCAAAAATTATAAGCAATAAAAAAAACAAAAAATTAAAAATACCATTGGTAGACAAGGCGTTAAGCGCGTCTGAACCAAAAATTAATGTGACTAAAAACCCAAGTAATACATAAATTACAATAATTGAAACCCCATATAACGCGGCTAGCGTTACCGCTTTGCTTTTGGTTCCCGCTTTTTTTGTAAAAAAACTAACTGTAAGGGGCAGCATTGGGAATATACAAGGCATCAACAATGCTGCTAAACCTCCTGCAAATCCTGCAAAAAATATTTGCCATAAAGTTTTAGGATTTTCTTCGTTTGTTTTTATCGGTACATTACTTGCGGCCTGTTTGCTTATAACTGCTTTTTCATCCTTTAAATGTTTGTTTTTTATCAGTTTTGCGCTATCAGCAGCGGTAAGTATAGGCGTAAATTCTACATCGGTTGTCGATACTGTATCAGCTATTTTTACATGAGCCAAAACAGGTGAGGCAGTAGAAAGAACAATTACGCACGGGATTAAACAGAGTAGCACCCGAAGTTTAATTTTCATTATGCGTGCCATATTTATTTAATTACCACGCTAAAATCCACATCATCAGGAGGGAGGCATTTTTGGTCGTTACAAGTCATAAATTCAATTTTGCCTTTAACAGTAGTTTGAGCCGCTTTAAGTTTAATTTTCTGTTGAAACACAACCACTTTTTCAAAATAACTGACATTCATACCGAATGATTTTTCGAATTTAGTTACCGGGGCTGGCTCAATTGTTTTACCTATAACCATGTATTGTTTAGAGGGGCTAAATGTAATACTTGTTTTAACAGGCCCCCCTGCTTTAATATTTTGCGAATAAATATGCCAGCCAGCATCAATGGTTGCTTTAATAAGCACAACGGCTTCGCCTTTAGTGGTTTTTTTAGCGGCGTAGCTCCATTTAACAGGGGTTAATATCTGCGCGTATGCGCCGCTAGTGAATATCAATACAATAATGGCAATAAAAATTCTTTTCATTGTTTTTCAGGATTATTTAAAAATTCTATTTCTTTTAAATTATACATGCGCAATTCATTGTTACAGCTAACTTGCAGCCGTCCGCTACGGTCAACATCTTTAATAATGCCGCTAAAAACCTGTCCATCTGCCTTAAATTGATGCGGTTTATTAAACCAATATAATTTTTGAAGATAGAACGTTTTTAACTGATCGAAATTTTCGGCGCGTAACATTAAATACGCTGCCTCTATACTACTGCAAATTTCAACTAATAAAGCTTTTAAATCATAATCCTTTTGTAAGATTTGTTTAATGGAAACTGCATTGGGAATAAACTGGGGAAACAATTGCTGATTAACATTTAACCCAATACCAATAACTGAGTTTTTAATTTGAGTGCCCTGCACTATATTCTCAATTAACACACCTCCTAATTTGCCGTCTTTAAAATAAATATCATTGGGCCACTTTACACATAAATCATCTGCAAGGAGTTTTTCTAAACCCTTAATAATACCCACACTCACGGCAATTGTAAGGTCAAATTGTTGATTAAGTGGTAAAAAAACGGGTTTTAATAAAATGCTGAATGTCAAATTTTTGCCAGCTTCGCTATGCCATTGGTTTTGTTGCTGCCCCCGGCCGGCATACTGGCTTTCTGCCATAATGACCGTACCTTCAATTAATGGCGTGGAATTTGCCAATGTTTGTTTAAGGAAATTGTTAGTTGAATCAACTTCGGTAATACTTACAAAATTTTGTCCAACAAATAATCCTGAAAATGTGTTATTTTGCAAAGTCAAATTAATATTAAATCACTCAGTCCAAAACTAAATCTTTTTGATGGTAAAAAGTAAAACATTAAAAGAATCCTCTTATATTTCTGAATTAGCCGTTTATGGTATCCAGGAAAAAAAAGGGAACGATATTATCCGGTTAGATCTAAGAAACATCAACAGTTCCGTATCTGATTATTTTGTAATATGCCACGCCGACTCGCCAACCCAAGTGCGGGCAATAGCTCAAAGTGTTGAAGAGGAGATTTATAAAGCAACAAAACAAGATCCATGGCGAAAAGAGGGCCATGATAATGCCGAGTGGATTTTACTGGATTATTTTGATGTTGTGATACATATTTTCAGAACAGAAAAGCGTGAGTTTTATGGGGTTGAAGATTTGTGGGGCGATGCTGAAATTAAGTATTACAAAAGCGCGTAACAATAAAACCCGGTACTGTACAGTTAAAAGAATTCAATACATTAAGTTTGAGCTTGTATAAAATGAAAGATATTAAATCTGATAAAAAACCTTCGATAAGAAGAAATCCCAATAAAAAGTTAAGCCCTAAAGCTCCTAAATTTAATATCACATGGATATATGCCATTGTGGTATTTGCAATATTGGCAGGCTCTATGTTTTTAGGGACAAGTAGTGCTAAGCTAATTAGCTGGCAAAGGTTTTCGAGCCAAATGCTCGAAAATCGAGATGTCGATCATATTGACGCCTATAAAAGTGGCGATTTGGTGTATGCTGATGTGTACATTAAACAAAAAAGCCTAAAAAAATCATTATATAACGACTCCCAGCAAAATGGAAATTTTAATCTCAATAGTACTAGTCCGCAATATTATTTTTCGGATGGAACCTTTGATAATTTAACACAACGAATCAACGCTGTTGAAAAGGATCTTCCTAAAAATCAAAAAACACCCATCAATTTCATATCACACGAAAGTATTTGGAGCAACGTGTTTATGCAAACTATACTTATGATTGTTGTTTTTGTTGGTTTGTGGCTATTCATTATGCGACGCATGTCGGGCGGATCTGGTGGTGGCCCGGGTGGACAAATATTTAATATTGGCAAATCAAAAGCGACTCTCTTTGATAAAGAGGCTCAGGTATCGGTAACGTTTAATGATGTTGCTGGTTTGGAAGAGGCCAAATATGAGGTAATGGAAATTGTTGATTTTCTAAAAAACCCTAAAAAATATACTAATCTGGGTGGTAAAATACCAAAAGGCGCGCTGCTTGTTGGATCGCCAGGCACAGGTAAAACACTATTGGCTAAAGCTGTAGCTGGCGAGGCACAGGTGCCTTTTTTCTCACTTTCGGGATCTGATTTTGTTGAGATGTTTGTTGGTGTGGGTGCTTCGCGTGTTCGGGATCTGTTTCGTCAGGCAAAAGATAAGGCACCATGTATCATATTTATCGATGAAATTGACGCGATTGGCCGCGCCCGTGGTAAAAATAATATGGTAGGCGGAAATGATGAACGTGAAAACACTTTAAATCAACTGCTGGTAGAAATGGATGGTTTTGGTACAGACTCTGGAATTATTATTCTGGCTGCCACTAACCGCCCTGATGTGCTTGACTCCGCATTGTTGCGCCCCGGCCGTTTTGACAGGCAGATATCTATTGATAAACCAGATTTAATTGGCCGGGAACAAATATTTAAAGTTCACCTGGGCCCTGTTAAAACTTCAGATGAGGTAGATGCCAAAAAGCTTTCGGCACAAACACCAGGTTTTGCCGGTGCAGAAATTGCCAATGTTTGTAACGAAGCGGCTTTAATTGCCGCGCGTAAGGATAAGGAAGCTGTAGATATGCAGGATTTTCAGGATGCGATTGACCGTGTTATTGGTGGCCTGGAAAAGAAGAACAAAATTATATCGCCAGAAGAAAAGCGTATAGTTGCCTACCACGAAGCCGGGCATGCAATTGCTGGCTGGTTTTTAGAACATGCTGACCCATTGGTTAAAGTTTCTATAGTGCCCCGGGGAGTTGCGGCATTAGGATATGCCCAGTATTTACCTAAAGAACAATTTTTATATACAACCGAACAGCTGCTGGACGAAATGAGTGTATCAATGGGTGGCCGTGTTGCCGAGGACATTGTATTCGGTAAAATATCAACAGGTGCATTAAGTGATTTAGAAAGAATTACCAAACTTGCTTATGCCATGACAAAGATTTATGGCATGAATGGTAATGTAGGGAATGTTTCATTTTACGATCCACAGGGAGAGTATCAGTTTAACAAGCCTTACTCTGACACAACTGCCGAAATGATAGATAATGAAGTTAGGAAATTGGTTGATAGTGTTTATCAAAGCACAAAAGTATTGTTAATTGAAAAACGCGATGGTTTAGAAAAATTAGCTGCTAAACTATTGGAGAAAGAAGTGCTGTTTCAGTCTGACCTTGAAGAGATTTTAGGCAAGCGCCCGTTTGATGAACGTACTACCTATGATAAATTTGTTAACGGTGAGGCTGCATTAAATCCGGGGGTAGATAATAATGCCATTCCAAAGGAGGTAATAAACCCTTCGCTGGATATAGATGCAAGTGCTTCGGTACTTTAATAAGAAGCATAAAAAAGCCACTATAAAACATAGTGGCTTTTTTATGGAATAATTTTCACATCTGTTATAACTTTACCTGTACAATTTTTAGCATATTTGTTATTTGGTGATATAATGAGGTAAATGAAGGATAAAACTACAAGCAAAGAACAGTTGCTAAAAAAGATACGCAAGGCTTTGTTAGAGCGCCGAGATAATCCTTACCCTAACCTTGAAGACCTGCCTTTGTATGCCACTACTGCAGAAATACCTGAAGTGCTCTTTGCAGAGCAATTTACTGCCGTTGCCGGTCAGTTTGTTTTTTGTGAAGATAATATCCAATTTATTGAGAGCCTGTTATCATTGGCCGAAGAACGTAAGTGGCGCAAAATATACTGTTGGGAACCCGCCTTACAGGAGATTTTAAAGCAATATGAATACCCTTATTTTGAAACCGATAAAGACTTTGAGCAAGCCGAAGTAGGTTTTACACTATGCGAGGCTTTAATTGCCCGCAATGGCAGCATTTTAGTGTCAAATGGCGGGGCAGCCGGACGGCGTTTAAGCATATATCCCAATGTGCATATTGTACTTGCCTACACATCGCAATTGGTTATGGACCTGAAGGATGGCTTTAAGCTTTTAAAATACAGATACGGAAATCAATTACCCTCTTTAATAACTACCATTACAGGCCCCAGCCGCACTGCAGATATTGAAAAAACATTGGTTTTAGGTGCTCACGGACCAAAAGAACTGTTTGTTTTTTTGTTGGATGGCTAATTTATTGAACTAATTACTCCAAAATAAACAGGGGTTTGATTGGGAGGCAACGCTTGCAGTATGGTGTTCATCAATTTTGAAGCTGCTTACAGACCAATTTTTCCCAGAGCCGATGACGTTGCTTTCAATTTGGTGAAACCCGTCTAAACAAGGTATTAAGGGTAAGTTATCATCGATGCCCTTTGCTGTTGCTTTAAGTAAGGCTTCTTTACGTGTCCATAATCTGTAAAAAAAATTAACAGGAGAGTCTGATCGCTGCACATAATTAATTTCAGGGCTACTAAAAGTAAGGGGCAAAACATCAATATAAGGAAACCCAGTATCTACATGTTCCACATCTACCCCAATTTCTGATAAAGCTATAGCAATCAAAATGCAGTTACCCGAATGGGAAACATTATAATACAACCCTGATGTATTGTTTTTTATAAATGGTTTTTTGTTTTCGCCAATTTCAAACATCACTTTTTCAGGTGCTTGATCCAGATACTTTCCTAATAAAATTTTGAGATAACCCCGGCTGATGATAAAACGATGCTTATCTTTTTCGTGATAATAACGATTAGCCCTGCTATGTTCTTCGGTATTAAGCAGGGGCCATAAATCATCTATAAAAGGTACATGGCTATTGATTTTGATGCTCCATATATCGGCTGTATTATTGAGCTTATAACGGCATTGGTCGGCATTATTCCAGCTTATAGTATCAATGTGGTTAATTTGAACTACGGGGTTATTCATCAGGTTTATTATTGCACTAATAGATGCTCTGCAAGATAAGGAGATAAATATAACAATCTGGCTACATTTTCGAGGTGCCAAAAGTGAATGCGCTTATTCATGTTACCGCCCAACAAGGGCCCCATAATATATAAATGGGGAGCAGCTTCAAATTTTTCATTAACCACAAATCCTTTTCCTGATAAATTTACGGTACATATTTTTCGTTTTATAAGGTTATAAATCAACCTTGAAGAAGAATTTTGCAGATCGTCAGACCCTGAACAATTGATAATAATTTTAAATAGAAAACGATGCTGCTGCTCAAGGCTATCCGGTGCAATATAATTGAGTATCCCACCATTATTTGCTGGTTCAATCCCTAAAAATTTACCTTTTAACAGTTCCAATTTTTGCACGCCAATTAAGTTATCCGCGGCACGCTTATAAGCTGGGCCCGATCGCCTGATTAGACGGGTTAATTGCGGGCCGTATATGCCAAAAAATATTTTCTTAGACTCTTCATCCAGCAACTGCATTAATTCAACTGTAAGGCTTATTGCCCTATCTACGTAAGGGATAATAATATGCCCTTGTATTGCAGGTTGAATATCTTTTTTGGTTGCTTCTATAAGCGTATGGATGCTATAATTGCCTGTGTGCTTAAGCCGATCGAGATTTGGACAAGGATAACTATCAAGCGTTTTTTCAGATATATGGCCAGGCATTAAACCCGTTTGAGAAATGGTCACTATTTTATGAATAGAGCTCAATAGGTCTGGCCGATGGTTCAATAGGTATAAAAGTTCTATACAACTGGCGTTTGAACCAATGATAAGCAAATTTCTATCTTCCTTATCAGAAACGTTAGCCAACGTGTTTTGCAATGTTTTTAAATTATCGTCTAACGATGGTGCATAAAGGTCATTTATATAAACATACGCGTCATTTGCGGCCGTTTCTTCCATGTTATTTTTAACGGGCGCCGAACCTGTTGCTATAACCAGCTTTGTTGTAGTAATTGAGGATAGCGTTTTATCCGGATATTCTAAAGTTACTTTGTACTGGGCATCTTCTACTTTTACATCAATAGCTTCGGCTTGTATTAATAGAACGTTGGCTAGCTGTTTTTCTTCTAGTGTTTGTAAGTAAGCGAGCAACTTTTGCTGTAGATATATGCCAAAAACAAACCTCGGAAGATATACAAGGTTCCATTTATTTTCCTCAATTAGCGGGAGGTTGTTTTGAAGCCAGGTATTGGCCGCCATACCCCCTTTTAAGCGATAATCGCTTGTCCAGTCGTTAAGGTTTACCTTTAGCCAGTCAAAAAACAAATCTCGCTCCTTGCCCGGAGAAATAAAATCAGATATGGCTGTAATAGTTAGTGAGTTAACCGACGAACGGGCGCCATAAGGTATCCCCTTCCAAAATTCAGCATATTTTTCAACGATTATAATATTTAGTTTTTTTTTTAGGGGCGGGCCGTCTGCAAGTTTTCCAAAAAGCTCAATTAAGGTAGTTGTAGCAGCAGCTCCGCTACCTATAATTGTAATGTCTGCCATGCTCATCTCCTTTAATATTAAAATTTATTTAAAACCTCTACTATTTTCCATACGTTATCTTCTGTGTGGAAATAGGAGCATGGCAAGCTTAAGGTAGTCTGATGTATCTCTTCGGAAACAGGAAATTCCAGACCAGTAAACAAGTGCTTCAATGCCTTTTGCCGATGCGGAGCTACAGGATAATGAATGGCGGTACCTATCCCATTTTTTAAAAGGTAAGCTTGCAAATCATCGCGGCGGGGGTGGCGAATATTAAAGATATGGTAAACATCATAATAATCAGCATGCTTTACAGGTAAAATAAAATTGCTGTTTAAGTTTTGAAGGTACAGGTTAGCCAATTCATTCTTATGCGCGCTAATATGATTGAGGTAGGGTAGTTTAACATTTAAAAAAGCAGCTTGTATTTCGTCGAGCCGGCAATTATAGCCAATAGTTTCGTTGTAATATTTTTTATCAGAGCCATAATTACGTAACTGCATCAGTAGCGCGTTGTGGGCAGCGGTTTTACAAAGTATTGCCCCGCCATCGCCTAAAGCCCCGAGGTTTTTAGTAGGATAAAAGCTAAACGTACCGAAATCGCCAAAAGTGCCTGCTAATTTATTTTTGTACGTTGCACCATGGGCCTGCGCACTATCTTCCAGCAGGTATAAATTGTGTTTTTCTTTTATAGCAATAATGGCGTCCATGTTGCAGCACTTCCCGTAAAGGTGTACCACTAACAGGGCCCTTGTTTTAGAGGTAATGGCTTGTTCTATTTTTTGCGGGTCTATATTGTAATTGTCAATATCCGGCTCAACCAAAACGGGTTTTAAGTTGCATTGCAATACAGCCAATATGGTTGCTATAAAAGTATTGGCTGGTACAATAATTTCACTCCCTTCCGGGAAATTACACGCCTTTAATGAAAGTATAATGGCATCCAACCCGTTTGAAACACCAATGCAATAGGGGATGGCATTAAATTCGGCAAACTGTTTTTCAAACAACGCTACTTCCTGGCCTAAAATATAATATCCGTTTTCTAATACGGTATTAAAGCTGGCACGAAATTGTTCTGTAAATGGAGCATTCAAACGTTTAAGATCTTCGTAAGGGATCATGTTTTAAGAATAAGGCTCGTGAATGTAATCGCTTTTATCGTAGTTGGTAGACGCGAATGACACTAATATAGCACCGGGGCTAAAATTGTAGAAATTATGCCATTCACCAACTTCAACAATCAAACACTTATGAGGGTTATCTAACAAAATCTCTTGTTTTTTAACGCCATCGTCAATACCCACATTAAAACTGCCACACATACAAATAATAGCTTCCACTAACACTTTATGGCGATGGCCGCCGCGTGTTAAATGATTAACGCCGGTTATATAATACGATCTTTTTATTTCAAATGGTAATACCTGATCTATTACTGTAAGCGTGCCCCTTTCATCTGTGTAGTTGTTTAAGTTAATTAAGTAAGCCATCTAAGTATGTTATATTGTAAACTAAATTTGTACCATTTTGGAACAATGCGCATCAACCATATCTAAAATATTTTCATCAAGCTCAATGTTAAACTTCCTACCAAAAAGGGCGTCCGATTTAATGATACGTTCATAATCTTCAGTTTTTAAAAACTTAGGGCGGCTACCCCCGGCTGACCAATCAACGTACCGGTAATTGTTATTAACAATACTGTTTTGGTAATGAGAGTTCATTAACACGGTTTGGAAAATAAACTCGTCTGAACCCCATGTATATTCCAGAAAACGTTTTAAAGCTTTTTTCTCTTCTACATAATCTACAACATAGCGTGCACAATCAGGGCTTAAGGTCCAAAAAGTAGACACCCCATACATATGGAGATTTCCAGGTATTTTACGTTTTTGAGTAAAATAATTGATTAATGCCTCGAGGCGGTATTTGCCCGGCACTTTTAAATTAGCAAAATGGAACCTTTCAACTCTGGATTGGGCTTCGGTCCAATCGGTTTCAAAATCTTTATATTCAATAAATTGCTTACCTATATTAGTTTCTAAGAATTGAATGATATGTTCGGCAGATTTTATGGGATAATCTTGCCCGGTTATTAGGTTAATAAAATCATATTGGATGCCTGAATCTGTAATTTGTTTAATGCCGTTAAAGGCGGCCTGTACGGTACTGTAGCCAGCCCATCGTACATCTACACGATCTTTAACAAAAAAAACATTGGGAATATCAAACAATTCCTGATGCGTTTTTATATCCACTTTTTTATCCAAATGGATATAAAAATGAAACTGGCCATTATTCAACCGCTCAACTAGCCGTTTGGTTTGTTTCGCAGAAGTGTACGTAACTATTAAACAAGCAACCTTCATAATGACAATTACCCTCAATAAGTTTTAATTAGTTTAGCTAAGTTACATATTTTAAATATTAAATTAATCATACTTTAATATTTAAAATACAAGAAATTAAAAATTTAATTTACAAAAAAGAAAATTTTGGTCAGCAAAGCACCATAGGGTTTACTCTTGGTGTGGGTTATTCAAACAATTTTAAATAAAAATAACGGGTAAATAAAGTATTTTTGAAATAAGCACGCTTTTTATCCATCCAACAGCACCATGACGATATACCATATAATTGGCATCATAATTTTTTTAACTTCCTTATTTGCATATACTAATGAAAGATGGTTAAAATGGCCGCCAACTATTGGCATTATGGTGCTCTCGCTTGTCTCGTCTGTTATTATTGCTGTATTTGGGCATTTGGTGCCTGTATTATCAACAGCGATAATCAATTTAGTTGTTACTATTGATTTTGAAAAAGTGCTGATGAGGGTAATGCTGAGCTTTCTGTTATTTGCTGGTGCAATGCATATTGATTATCATAAACTAAAGCGCGAAGCACTCCCTATTATGGTACTATCCACTATCGGAATTTTTATATCGGCTTTACTGATCAGTATATTTTCGTATTACCTGTTCCTAGCTTTTGATTTGGATATTCCTTATATCTATTGCCTGCTATTTGGCGCGTTAATATCTCCAACTGATCCAATTGCGGTAATGGGTATATTGAAACAGGCCGGGATACCCGAAACCCTTGAGCTTAAAATAACCGGGGAGTCATTATTTAACGATGGGGTAGCCGTAGTAGTGTTTTTAACCATTGCCGAAGTAGCAGCCGGCGGTACCGGAAACATATCGGGATGGAGCATTAGTGTTTTGTTTCTGCGGGAAGCCCTTGGGGGGATTTTATTTGGCGTAATGCTGGGCTATGCCGGGTTTTTAACCTTACGGTCAATAGATAATTATAAGGTTGAAGTTTTAATAACATTAGCTATGGTAATGTGTGGATACGAGGTTGCCGATTACCTGCATGTTTCGGCCCCGCTGGCTATGGTGGTGGCCGGAATTATGCTGGGCAACAAAGTTAAAAAAACGGCCATGTCGGCTATATCATGGGATTATGTAGGTAAGTTTTGGAGTCTTATTGACGAAATATTTAACGCTATACTTTTTTTACTTATCGGCTTTGAAATGCTGGTTATCAGGGTGAATCTAACGTTAATTATTTTGGGTATAATAATGATAGCCGTTGTATTATTGGTAAGATGGGTATCGGTATTTTTCCCGGTATTATTGCTGATGTATAAAATACGGTTCGAAAAAAATGCGGCAACAATTCTTACCTGGGGTGGTCTGCGTGGAGGCTTATCGGTTGCACTTGCCCTATCCTTACCCAAAGCCATGCATCGCGATGAGTTTGTACTTATCACTTACCTCATCGTTATATTTTCGATTATAGTACAGGGATTAACTATTGGTAAAGTAGCCAAGCGGTTAATGTAATTTATTAAATTAACTACTAAAACTAATTTCAGGGCTGCCTCTTTAATTCCAAACAGCCCCGAAATTATTAAGCCGTAACGGTAAGCGTAGTGCCGGTTATAGATACCGCATAACTTTTTAACGACGATGCTGCCGGGCCCTGTAATACAGCACCGGAGGTACTGAAATGGCTGCCATGCGTTGGGCATATAAAAATACCCTGACCGCTGTTATAACCAATTGGATTACCCTCATGCGTACAAGCCATTTGTACCGCTGTAAAAGAACCCGCAACATTAGCGGCCGCCAGGCGCACTAATATTACGCCTCCCGATGACTTTGCATCACCAATGTTTTTAATCTCGGTGCCTAGGTCGGCAGTAAATAAATTACCGGTTCCGGTGGCGGGGGGCGGCGTGCCACCCCCTGGGGTTGGCGTTGGGTTACTGCTCTTAGAGCCGCCACATGATGCCAGGCTGCACCCTGCACATACTGCAACAAGGCCGATACCCAATTTTTTTAAAAAGTCTTCTCTTTCCATAATGTTGTTGATTAATATTTTATGAGGTCTGTTGTTTTTTACGCTTTGGGTTAAGATCAAACATCCGGGATATGGTAAAGCCCAGTCTAAATTGACCCTTAGTCCATGATGATTGCGTATGCGTTAGGTAATTAATTTCTGATATACTTGTTGCGTTTGTAAAGTTGATGGTGAACACATGCCCACCGGTTTCAATTTCAATCCCCACGGCCAGCGGATCGTAAAACAGGGGGTCTGTACTGTTCTGCCTGAATGTGGAGAACGGGTGCGTATAATCAACCACAATGCCAAGCCTTTTGGTAAGTTTTAAACGGCCGGCCGCCCCTAAGGCAAAAAATTGTTGCTCATTATTGCCGGCAACATATGGGTTGGGTAAATTGGTGCGTATAAACGAAGGCGATAGTTGTAGCGAAAAGTTAGGAGAAAACTTTCTGGCAAATATAGCCTGGGCAAAATAGGCAAGGCGGTTACTGTAGTTATTAAATAAATTTGAATAATCTTTTGACGGATTTAATGCCCCTTTCCCTATCACAGTTAGTGCAAAAGGCGTTCTATCGTCTGATGTTTGATGTATTAAAGCGTATTTAAGTTCCAGATCGAGCAATTGCTGATCACGGCTGCGCCCAAAATCGATATTCAGATTGTTTGTAAGGCCATATTCAAAGCCTATATAAATATCAGTAGCGTTATCAAAACCCCATAATGTTTGACTACCGCCACCCACGCCGCCAACATCGCCAAAGCGGTGCACCACTAAAAAATTGAGGTTGTTTTTTTTAACGGTTTCGGTAGTTTGCGATAAGATAAGCCGGGTAGATTTAAAGGTGGCAATTACAGCCTCTGGTTTGGCAACGCTATTCATGGCATTCATGAGCGAATCCGCGGATGAATGTTTGGTGTCGGCCTGCTGTGCATATAGCCCCGTAGCGGTAATCAGATATGCAAAAAGTGTAATGTATGTTTTCATATTGTGATTTTGTATGGTTTATTTTTTATAGCTATCGTATGTGCCTGTTACCTGTATACGTATAGTTTCGCCAATGTTATGGAACACAATGGTTGGTATAGCTATCTGATGATCTGCACATTTAACTATAAATTCTGATACAATGGTCAAAGTACCGTTGTGCACATTAATGCTGCCTGTTATAGCGCGTGTTTGCTTAATGCCATGCACATCAAGTACGCCAGTTACGTTTACAGGGTAAGCCCCGTCTTTATTAACATCAATATGCTCCTGCACCTTGCCTTTAAATGATGCCTGGGGGTATTTATCGCTTTCCATGTAATTTTCATTAAAGTGCTCCTGCATCAACGCTTTTTCAAACTGAAATGAACGTATCGGCACGCTAAATACCAGTTCGCCGGTTGCGGAGTTATATACCGATGTGCCTTTGGTTGATGTTGCTTCTATATCCTCAATAGGTGCTTTAGAGTATAAATTGATTTTTACGTTTTTGCATACATATAAACTTTCGGCGGGTGGGCCAGGTATTCCTATCCATGCTACAAGCAAAACGATTATGTATTTCATTGTGCTAATTTTTATTTAATGAATTAAGGTTCCAACTAATCCCCACTGCTACCCCGGCCGTTTGCAGCTTTACTTTACCATACCCAATATTAGTTAAGGGTATTTTAAAGTATGGCTGTAAATTGATACTGATTTTTGAATTGAGCTTACGCTGATAAGTAGCATCAAGGTTGAGCACACCAAAAAAATGCTGGTTCTTGTTTGTAATGGTATAATCTGTAGGGCCTTTAGTATAAGGGGTTGCATAGTTATAATGATAGTTTTCGCGCAGCATAAAATAAGATGACAGCCCGGTGCCAATACTGAATTTGTTTTTTGAGTTGTTATATAGCTGATAGTCTATATTTATCGGAATATCCAATACCCGGCAATCCGCAGTAACATCCCGCATATACGATTTTACATAAGATGAGTATGCAACAGCGTAACTTTCGGCATTTGCCATATATGGTTTTTTGGCATAAATAGCGCCCGTACTTAATGTAAACTTTTTAGATACCTGTACCGAGAAAAGCAGCCCTGCATCGGCACCTATTTTAGATTGACGAAAAGAGTTAACACCATTTATATCGTTAGCCGCAAGTACCGTTAATGCAAATTGGGGCCTGTTTGTAGTATGTTGCTTTATAGCAGGTTTAATAGCAGCAATGTTTGATGGCGGTTGTATTAATGCTGGTGTAAAATCAATACTGCGATTAGTTGGTTCATCATTTAAATTTAACCCCAACATTGTTTGTAAATCAGTTGCGGCAAGCATGCCCGCATACCGATCGGTATGTGAATTGGTTTTTAATGCATCGCGATAAGCATCCTCTATGTTGGTTATGTTGGTGCCTTTTTTGTTTTTCGCCGTGCCCTGTAAATGTGCATAATAGGACGCCGTTTCAATTGGCTGTTTTTGTTTTTTTACGCCTTGTATACTGTTTTGGCTTACTTTACCTGTATCGTTACCTGTTTGGATGGATCCTTTATGCAGTACTATTGGCGATTTAAGTTGGCCATTATTGCCTTTATGGGCTTTGTAAGCCTTTGTTAGCTGATTGTGGTGCGCAGTATAATTTGGTTTAATAAACAACCAACCCAACACTAACAGCAACATAGCTGCTACACCACTAATTATTGGAAGCCAAAAAATTATCGTATTTTTTTTTTGTTGCTTATCTAAAGTATTTTCAAGCGCGTCCCAATCCGCTTCGCGAAACTCCGCGCGCTGGCCCGGTTTGCCCAACCCCTCTCTGAACATACTGTCCAACCTATCTTCCGGTTCTTTTTTCATCTACTGATGCCTTTATTTAAAAATATCTCTGTAATGGCCATGTGCTTAATAGCAACCATTGGCGCATGTTTTATATTGTTGTTATTAACTATGCTATTTGTTTGCGTTAGCATCTCTTTTAATTTTTGCCTTGCCTTATGCAGACTTGATTTTGATGTCCCTATGTTTATACCTAACATTTCGGCTATTTCATCGTGCTGATACCCATCAATTGCATATAAATTAAATACCGTTCGGTATGAGTGTGGCAGCTTTTGTATTAAGGCAAGCAATTCCTCGTAATCTAGCTTACTGTTAATGGTATCCTCGTGGCCTATATGTTCTGCCTTATCTAATTCTTCGGTATACGCTGTTTTTAAATTGGCCCGGTAATAATCAACAGAAGCATTCATCATTATACGGCCCAGCCAGGCTTTAAAAGGCTTATCCTGATCAAACCGGCTAATATTAGTTAACGCTTTAAAAAAACCTGTATTCATAATTTCGGCAGCCTCGTACCGGTTACCAGCATAGCGAAGGCAAATACCCATAGTATAGCCGTAAAATGCTTTATACAGCATTTTCTGACTTTTCCTGTCCTGCTTTACACAGCCCGCGATAAGTTGATTTAACTCCTCTTCTCCCATGTAGGTGTTACCTTAGCTCCGTTATTTATACTTATCACGATAAGTGATTGCAAATGGTTGCCTCTAATATAAAATAAACATAAATATACCGTATTTAAATGCAGAAAGCTCATTTGTATAGTTACAAATGAGCTTAGATGTAAAACTTAAATAGCTATACGCCAAACTGCCTTAAGTGATGGCTCAGGTGCTTGTACATGCTACATTGCGCCAGGAAGGGAGTCGTAAGGAACTAATTGATTTTATATAGCTAATAAAAAAAGCCCGGCTTGCGGCCAGGCTTAGATTTATAATTATCAATGCTTTCGATATACTACCCTCATCACTTACCCTCTGGCTTCAAATCTTGTATAATTCTTAGCGGTTTAATATAATAGCAAGAATCATTGCTAACTAAATAATATGGGGTATATAACTCCATGTCATTCTGCGTAACAATAATTTTATACGCTGAACTATCTACTGCTATTTTCTTGATGTAATTTTTAAGTTTTGTTTTTTCTCTATTAATAAAATAACCTTATTTATTTTATTAATAGTATATGGCTTTTTAATTTTTTTTAAATAATCCCTAAGTATATGACTTAAAAAGGTTTGAAAATCAGGCTCATAACTCTTGGCGTATTTTGGGTTTATAACATGTATTTCGCTTATATTGGGGTCATTACAAATACATATCTCACGTCTTTTTCCAATAAAATACGAAATTACAATCATCGCAAAAACGATAATAATTCTAAAATATTTTTTCATCACTAATTATTTGGGTAGCATTATGAATCAAAAGCGGGAGTACCCCTTCCTGGCAAGGTACTGTCATAATCAATTAGCCACCTACATTATACTTACCTTTTATGAATATATTTAGAGGCTTCCTCGGTGTAAAAACGAATAACTGTAGAATCGGGATTCCAAGTAATTTCTACGGGGGCTTCTTTCTTTAAAATCTTTTTCAAAGCCATCATTTTCTCTTGATAAACGCTAAAGCCCATAAAACGTAAATTGGTCGATACTCTTGGGTCATTGGCGTTGCACAAAAGGTATGGGATAAACTCTGCCTTCCTAAGCTCTCCGGCCTTGTAACTGCCCTCTATCAGGTCGTTAATATTTTTACTTAGTAATAAAGTCTTGATGTCATTGTCACTTGAATTACACGCGGCGAACAATATAATTATTGTCAATAATTTATTTATATGTTTCATTTTTAAATTGCCTCCATAATGTTTCTTTCCCGTTACTATCCCAGACATACGAATTGTATTTGAAAGCATTGACCTAATAGAGCGGGACTAGTCATCTCCCTTCCTGGCGCATGTCGGGTTGGCTATGTGCAAAGGCTACTTGTGTCTGTTGTAGAGTTGCCCTGCTTCCTGATCTTGTATTTTGAACTCACGTTTAAAGATAAAAAATAAACTCAAATTGTAACCCAAATCAGGCACAAGTACCTATCGCCCTTGCCCTCGCTTTATACCTTGCAGGATGGTAAATAGCGGTAGTATTATACCCCAAACTGTCTTAAGTGATGGTCCAGGTGCTTGTACATGCCTGTACCCCATTCTTTGGCACTTAGCTTGCCAAAAAACGAATGTGGATGTGTTGTACACCTGGCTTCTCCACCTTCGTGAAACCGTTTAATACTTTTGATCAGGTTTTCCATTTCTGTCTTAAAATCCCGTTCATCATCAAAAATGAAACTCTTATCAGTTGGTGTGTTTTTTTTGAAGGGTTCTTCGCTTGAAAAAACACCTTTTAAAAGTCGGCCCAAAATTCTACCTATAAACATACGGGGCGGATGTTTTTGACCAGTAGCTACTAATAAAGCCGATGTGCAATGCGCCATCATCTGGGCCGGGTTCATGGTGCCCCATAGCCTTTCGCTATCGGGTTTTAGATTATTGAGGCGGTTTGTTATTTCTAACAATGCATTAGGTTCATACAGGCTTTTCATGTGTGTGATATTAGGTTATAGCGAAGTTACGTATTTGATATTGGTTAGAGTTATGCCAACTCCTCGCATAAATATCCTGCAAATTGTATTTTGTTTATTATGGCTTTTTTATCGTTAACGGTTGATTCTATCCGTAATACTTTGTCTACATCTTCGCGGTCAATATTCCATAAAGACACAAATGGAATATCATTTAATACCTGCGCTAGTTGTTTGATGTCTTTTTTGAACCTGATATTGGTTTTGAAAATTAAAACATCCATAATTGGCTGTGTTTAGGATTAAAAAACAGCGATGCTTTTGCGGCATCGCTATGGTAAATTTAAAAACTATGATCGTCGGCACTTGGCCCGTAACTGCCTGGTATCGGGATATCCAAAAGGCGTAGATAGACGCCTAATTGCGCACGGTGATGTACTATTTGGCAATACGAAGTTCGTATAAATTCGCCCCTGGTTGATAGGCTTAATATCGTTTCGCCGTTTCGTAATGTCCAGTTAGGCAGTAATTGTTCGTCTATGGTCTTTTCCAGCTCGCTATTGCCTAATGCTAACGAACGCTGAAAATAATGAAGCAAATCGGCAGTATTGGTTATCGTTTCCTGTTGATATGGGTTGTTGGCAAAGTCCAGTTCATCAGTAGTTAGAATCATACTAACCCATCCTGGCAGCTCGGCAATATGGGTGGCCAGGCGTTGTATGGTCATGCTTTTGGGGTGTGGCTGCCATTGGAATTTATCGTCAGGAATACGCTCCAGCATTTTGCGTGTAACTTGCGCCTCCTGATTTAACTCTTTTATCAAGGCTTTAATGATTGTTGTTGACATAGTGTTTTGTTTTAGTTTTATGATACAAATAAACTATGCGCTAATGACAACCGTATGTCAGCAGCATTTTAGGAAGCCGATAATTTTAAAGAAATTTTTGAAGCCATTACTTTTACAGCTTCTCTTAAGCTTTCGGGCTTTATAATTGAGCCATGTAGCGCAAACATCATGTACCAATGAGAGAACCCACCTAGGGACATGGTTAAAAAATTCATCTCGAAGGTATTTTCATCAATTTCTGTTTGGGATATAAAACCATGATAATATTTCTCCCCGTTTAAATAGTTTGCAATATGCTTATCCACCCTGATGATAACTTCTTCGAGGGGGCGTTCCTGATAGCTATTTTTAAGATATTCTTTTAATGATATATGTTGTTGGCAAAAGGTTTCGGATGTGGTCAAAATATCGCCTATACGATCAAGCCTAAAGTCGCGATAGTCGTTCCTTAGGCGGCAATAGGCGATGAGGTGCCAATAATTATCCAGGAAAATAACCCCCACAGGCTCCACATACCGATCGGTATCTTCCTGTTTATAGTGCGAAAAGTATTGGAGTGCCAAAACTTTTTTATCTGAGATGCCTTTTAAAATGGGCTGTAAAAGCTTTAAATCGGGCTGTGTGTTTTCAATTCTGCGGCTTTTCAAAACTTCTATCCGGTTGTCTATATTTTCCAGCAGGTCTTTTTCGGTGGTTCGCAATACGGCTTTAATTTTATACAATGCCGATCGGTAATGTGTGCCGTTATCTGCATCCGTAAATTGCTCTACCAGTTTTTCGGCGGTTAAAAAAGCGATGGCTTCTTCGCGGGTAAACATTACAGGCGGCAGCCGGTAGCCTTCCATAATTGAATAGCCAACGCCAGCTTCACCGATGATGGGTATACCTGCTTGCTCTAATGACCTCACATCCCGGTAAACGGTGCGTAAACTAATTTTGAACCTATCGGCAATATGCTGCGCCGTGGTTATTCGGCGTGATTGCAGCTGAATTAAAATAGCAGAGATACGGTCAATACGGTTCATGGTATACAAATATGCGAAAACTCTGGAAGGCTGAAGCCGGATAGCAAGAAGATAAATAATTATTGGTTCGTTTAAATTTTTTGATTCTGTAAGAACAATTCCGGTTTAAAACTATTTACTTTAAAAATGTGATTTATGAGAAAGCTTGTTTTTTTATTGATTGTTGGTTTGTTTATCAACAGCCAATGTTCGGCACAAATAGATTTCAACAACATTAGGATTGATGATATTTTAGGAAAAGTAATTACTGTTGAAAACGGATTTTCCCCAAAGTTTTATATCGGCAATACCCAAATCCCTAAGATAGCTAAAGTGGCTGAAATATTAGGATTAAAGCAAAACGAAGATATAAACCGCTTATTCAATACCTTTAGAACCGGACGTACCATTTATCATATTGCATCCTATGCAGGCACGGCTGTTGCGGTATACGGAGCTATCAGATCGATCAACGCGGCCAACCAGCAAGATTATAAGCCAGCTTTATACTCCGGCTTGGGCGCTATTGGCACTGGCATTATTGTAAAGCTGTTAACTAAGGGTGCCGCCAATAAAGCTGTTGATATATTTAACAATACCGCCCGCAAAAAGCTGAAAGATATATTTGGAATTGGAGCCGCATCCGAAACGATGGGCATTGGTATATATGTTAAATTATAACGCCCAGATATTAATCAGCGCGTTATAATTAACATTGTTGCTGTTATTTATAGTCATAGTTTATCATCCACTGGATGCCAAACTTATCGGTAAACATTCCAAAATAGGCCCCCCAAAAAGTTTTTTCGAGTGGCATGGTTATTTGCCCCCCTTCAGATAGGCGTGCAAAAATATTGTCCGCTTCGTTTTCACTATCAACGCCTATAGATATAGAGACATTGGTGCCAATTACCAACTTTTGCCCCATTGATTCCATGGCATCGGTAGCCATTAATACATTATCCTTGCCAAGAGGTAATGCAATATGCATAATCTTTTCTTTGTCTTCGGCAGACATAGAATCGCCGTATGGCGAGTCTTTAAAGCGTTGTAACATTAAAAACTCGCCGCCAAATACCTATTTATAAAAGTTAAACGCCTCCTCAGTGTTACCCAAAAAGTTTAAGTACGAATTGAATGTGGCCATTTTATTGTTTGATTAAGTTGATGTAATACATTGATACATTTAATTTTTCTCCAAGACGCCCTTTAGGTTATCAAGCCCGGTTTGCAAATCATCGCCTATCATTTTTTCCATATTCATAAAAAGCAACATTAAGTTCATGGGGTATTTCATAGTGCTTTTAAAACCCCATTTTACCCTTGTTTGATTTGGAGAAATCGAATCTGTAGACATGTAAGCATCTGCTTTGCCATCAAAGGGTTTTATAAAGTGCAATGCAAGGTCAACCCTTTCCCCTTCGCTAATTTTCTTTATTTCCTGCTCACCCTTTCCAACATCTTTATTATCACTATCCCAGGCCGATACAAAGCCCGGGGTGCCGTCTGTCCCTTTAAATTCCTTCTTCATTTTGGGATCCATCGTAGCCCATTTACTATAATTATCCTGATTCTTTAAAAATTTAATGTAGTTAAAAACGGCCTGTTTGTTTTTGTTAATTGTTACTTCCCGTTCTACAGTGTATTCTTTTTTTATAAACAAGGCTACAATTAAAACTAACACAATAATTGCTGCAAATACCATTAAGATCTTTACTAAAATGCTCATCTTGCCATTTTTAAGGTTTAACTTGACTATACTATTACTTATGTAAAGATATTATTTGTTCTCCTTTTTTGCAATGTCTTTAAAATCAATTAAATATTAATTTAATAGCTTAAATAAACATAAGAAGCAGCATTTGTTTTTTTATGATGATATATGGGCGCTTTGATCAACGCATTAATATGATAACAGGAGTTATAACTTTCCAGAGGAGCAGCTACATCCGCGTTAGCTAATACCGGCCTCGTTCTAACGCTGCTTGAGGTTGATACTTGGTTTAAAACGGAAAGGTATATCTAACAAAAACCAGACAGTCTTTTGGGCTGTCTCGTTTTTAATGTTGCGGTGGCCTACTTTAACGTCAGGCTTGATTTACCCATGGCATAGCCATCGGTATACAGTAAAATGGTATATGTGCCTTTTTGGAACGGATTTGGGTTAACCCAATCTATAGTATATCCGCTTCCGTCATCTTTAAAATCAATAGCTGTTTTGTAGGTGTCCTGTAATTCTTGTCCGTCAGACTGAAACGTGGCCGACTCTGGTGTGGTAATTAAATTACCGGTAGGGTCAATCACACGGATATAAATATCATGCATTTTTTTTTCGGCTACAGCATTACTGGCAACTGTAAAATCAATTTTTATTTTTTTTGCTACTGCTGCCCTGTCATTTTCTTTTTCCTTGCCACTTGATTTTATTTTAAAAGGGGTAACATTAATGCTGCCAACTTTTAATGCAGAAGCAACTTGTACCTTTGTAGTAAGGTCTTCATTTTGTTTTTGTAAAGTGGTAGCTTTTTGGCTAACTGTAGTAAGGTTAGTTTTTAAAGTATCCCTTTCTACTGTTAACGATTCATTTTGTTTTTTTAGTTCTTCAATATCTGCAGTATACTTGGTAACAAAATAACGCAATTGCTTAACGTCTTCCTTTGCCTTGTTAAGCTCTGCAACAGTAAGCTTACCTTTAGCTAAATCCCTGCGTAACTGCTGTATTTTGGATCTTAACGAATCATTTTTTGCCTTTAATTCGGCAGACATTTTGGTTTTGCCGGCATTAACCTGCTCAATTTGTGTTTCCAGACTATCAATTTCGGTATCAAGGCGGGTTTTTTCGTCATTCTGGTAAACTATTTTAATCTCGTCTTTATTCTTTCTGGTATACAAATAAACATCGGTACCCAATAAAGCAACAACAACTACAATTAAAAAGTAAATAACGTTCGAATTTTTTTTAGAGGTTTTATCTGGTTGGTTTTCCATATCTTCTAATTAAGTCAGTTTTTGTAATTAGGGGGGCTTTAATTTCTCGTATAAATGGCCCTTCAATTGCGCCGTATTCACAATAATGCCCTAAGGTATTATTTTTTAGATACTTTTTAGTAAAAAAATCCACTACGTATATTCGTATTAATATATTTAACATCCTTATGCAGGGTATCCACCTTAAATAAAAACATAAATGAAAATTCGATCAAATTGTTTTTTTTAATTTAT
>JANXTT010000108.1 GCA_025352225.1 Mucilaginibacter sp.
TCTCGTTTTCGGACTGCAAAGGTAACAACCTTTTTTTACTTTCCAAATCTTATTTTATTCTTTCTTCTCCTGTAACCCAACCCCGCTTTTCAACCCCTCCATTACTCCTACCACTTTTTCCTTCCGGGTTGCAAAGGTAACAATTTCAATCCCACTAAACAAGCAATTTATTAATTTATATTTTACTTGTTTTTAACATTCCAATTCAAATAACGACCCGATTTTTAAACGGGATTGCAAATGTAAGTAGAAAATGGACAACCCACAAACAATGCTGTATATATTTTGTATTCCGGGAGATAACTATCTGAAAATTTAGTTATTGCATTTTTTTAAAACAGGCAATCTTATATACCAAAAAGACAATAAAGTACATAGGGATAAAAATCTCTTAGAAAAATTCGGTAGAAATTTAATATTGCCCGGTTGAAAGCAATACCAAAGTACATGCCTCCAGTGTTTCAATGCCTTGCTCTTTTGCCATCATTACTAATTCATCGTTTTCGGCTCCGGGGTTAAATATGATGCGCTGAGGATGTGTTTTTAAAATATAATTGTAAAGCGGTGGCTGATTTTGCTTACCTATATATATAGTGACGGTATTGATATCGGGATGAATAGTTTCGGGTTTTTCGATAACCACGCCGGCAACTTTGCCTTTTTTTATCCCAACATTAATAATGGAATGACCATATTTTACCAGTTTGTTTGAAGCCAGATTTGCGTAACGGCTTTCGTCGGGTGTAGCTCCCAATACTAAAGTTTTTTTATTAGCCATTTATTTTGAATTAAGTATCCTATAAAATTTTAAACGCGGCCGATGCGCAGTTAATACCATCTATTGCAGCAGAAATTATGCCACCCGCGTAACCTGCACCTTCGCCGCAAGGAAATAGCCCGGTTATTTGCGGATGTTGCAGGGTTTCTTTATCCCTTGGAATTTTGACTGGTGATGACGTTCGGGACTCTACCCCTACTAAAATTGCTTCGTTAGTATAATAACCTTTCATTTTACGACCAAAGGCGGGCAATGCCTTTTTTAACCTTTCGGTGATCCACAAGGGTAAAACGTGTTTTAATTCAATGCTTTTTGTTCCAGGCAGATAGGAATTAACAGGCAGATCGGCAGATAACCGGCCTTCAAAAAAATCGACCATGCGCTGGGCGGGTGCAACAAGTTTACCTCCACCGGCTTTAAAAGCTATCTGTTCAATCTGATGCTGAAAATTAAGTAAGCGGAAAGGGTCATCGGGTTTACCCGGAACATCTTCCAGATTTACTTGTACTACGGTTCCGGAATTAGCGAAAGGGTTATTTCTTTTGGATGGGCTCCATCCGTTAACCACAATTTCGTTATAATCTGTAGCACAAGGCGCAATAATGCCACCAGGGCACATACAAAAGGAAAAAACTCCACGATTATCAACCTGCTCAACCAAATTGTAATAAGAGGGGGGTAAATAAGGGCCGCGGTTTTCACAATGGTATTGCGCCTTATCAATAATTTGTTGCGGGTGCTCTATACGCACACCCAGGGCAAATGCTTTAGCTTCAATTAAAATATTTTGTTTGTGCAGCATTTCAAAAACATCACGCGCGGAGTGGCCGGTAGCCAAAATAACGGCATCGGCATTAATGTGCTCACCTGTGGCGGTTTTAACACCTTTTATTTTACTGAATTGTATTTCTAACCCGGTAATCCGGGTATCAAAATAAATTTCGCCACCTGCATTTTGAATAGTTTGACGGATGGCGGTGATAATTTGCGGCAATTTATTTGTACCGATGTGCGGGCGGGCATCCACCAGAATATCCGCCGTTGCGCCATGTGCCACAAACACACGGAGTACCTGGTTAACATCTCCCCGCTTGGTTGACCGGGTATATAATTTCCCGTCGGAATAGGTACCTGCTCCTCCTTCGCCAAAGCAATAATTTGATTCGGGGTTGACGATTCCTTGCTTATTGATATTGGCAAGATCGTGCCTACGTTGTTTAACATCTTTACCACGTTCTAAAATAACAGGCTTCAAACCCAATTCAATACATCTAAGCGCTGCAAATAAACCCGCGGGACCAGCGCCAATTATTACAACCTGTTTAGCATTACTGACATTTTGATGCTTAAATTCAAAAAGCTCTGGCAGAGGTTGCTCATCAATAAAAACTTTTATTTGCAAGCGATAAATTACTTTGCGGCCACGGGCATCAATAGAACGTTTTAATACAATTACCCCAAATACCCGGCCTACTGGTAGTTTAAGCGCAGTTGCGGCAATTTCTTTTAAGCTATTTTCATCTTCATGCGCTTCGGGAAGGCATACGATTTCGAGTTCTTTAGTCATATTCTGTCAGGTTGTTATCCCGAATGGCAACAAAGGTATGTAATTTGCATACTAAAGATTAAATTCGCCTTTTAAAATCTACTAAATCATGAAAAAGACACTATCAATCCTCATTGTTGTGATAACCAGTATGGTATTGAGCTCTTGCAGTTATAACAGCATGACCAGCATGGATGAAAACGTTAAAGCTAAATGGGGCCAGGTACAAAACGATTACCAACGGCGCTCAGATTTGATTCCCAACCTGGTGGCAACGGTTAAGGGCGCTGCAAATTTTGAAAAAAGCACTTTAACCGATGTAATTAACGCGAGGGCCAAAGCAACTTCGGTACAGGTTGACCCAACTAAATTAACACCAGAATCTATTCAAAAATTCCAGGCTGCCCAAGGCCAGTTAAGTAGTGCTTTAGGCAGGTTATTGGTTGTTACGGAAAACTATCCTGATTTAAAAAGCAATCAAAATTTTTTAGGATTGCAAGCGCAGTTAGAAGGAACAGAAAACCGTATTACAGTAGCACGTAAAGATTTTAACGACGCGGTACAAGAGTTTAATAGTAAAATACGGTCATTCCCGGCTAACCTTACAGCTAAAATGTTCGGCTTTACCGAAAAAGGTTATTTTCAGGCCGAAGCCGGAGCTGAGAACGCACCTAAGGTTCAATTTTAACTGTTAATTTATAAAGTACAGTATGTCGTTATTTAATGATGAGGAACAGCAACGCATCCGTGAAGCAATTGAAGCTGCGGAAAAACATACTTCGGGCGAGTTGCGTGTATGTGTTGAAAAAACCTGCAGCGAGGATGTTTTGATGCGTGCGGCTAAATATTTCCACCAATTGGGGATGCAGCACACGCAGCACCGGCATGGTGTTTTAATTTACCTGGCTTCGGTTGACCGTAAGTTTGCCATTATTGGCGATAAAGGAATTAATAAAATGGTTGATGAAGATTTTTGGGATACCACTAAAAATACGATGTTATTGCATTTTAAGCAAGATGATTTGATTAAAGGTATAATAACCGGATTAGAAATAGCAGGTGATCAACTAAAGAAACACTTCCCAGATCATGACATTAATAAACAAAATCAACTGCCAAACGGTGTAGCTTTTATGGATGGCAACTAAACTTAAACCCATGTTAAAAAAATTTATATTTACCATCTATATCATATTATCAGCTTTTTTAGTATCCGCCCAGGATTTTCCTGAAAGATCAAATACACTGGTTACAGATTATACCAATACACTTTCGGCGCAGGAAAAGGCTGCACTTGAAAAAAAGCTTGTTGCTTTTAATGATTCTACTTCCACACAAATTGCTGTTGTAATAATTTCATCAGTAGGCAGTTACGATATCAGCCAGTATGCACTTCAGCTTGGGCGCAAATGGGGCATTGGTAACAAAGGGAAAAATAATGGTATTTTATTATTGGTTGCCCTTAACGACCGTAAGGTTACTATACAAACGGGTTATGGTGCCGAGGGTGCTGTTCCAGATATAATTGCACATGATATTATTAAGAATGACATTGCACCCTTTTTTAAAGGTAAGTTTTATTATGAAGGAATAGATGCCGGCACTACTTCTTTAATGAAATACATGAAAGGCGAATATAAAGCAGATGCACCGCCTCAGCAACAAACGCTGCAACCCGATGGAGGGATAAATATTGGCATTATTGTTTTTATAATTATCCTGGCATTGATATTTATATTCCGGAATGTGGGTGGCGGTGGCGGGCATATCATTGGAAGCAGAGGTGCTTCGAGCCCGTTTTGGTGGTTTTTAATGGGATCGGCTTTAGGCGGGGGGAGCAATGATAGCGGAGGTGGTTTTTTTGGCGGTGATGGTGGCGGTTCGGGCAGCGGAGGTGGCTTTGGCGGTTTCGGCGGAGGCAGTTTTGGTGGTGGTGGCTCAAGCGGAAACTGGTAGTTAGTAAAAACCACTCAAACCTTAAAGGTTTAATTTGACTTTAAACATTATATAATACCCTTGTTATAATTTATACATGAAAGATCTGACCTGGAAAACACTTTCGTCAACTTATATCCATAAAGGCCCCTGGGCCACACTACGCTCAGATAAATGCGAAATGCCGGACGGCAAAATAGTAGATGAATACTACGTATTAGAATACCCGGATTGGGGAAACGCGGTAGCCCTAACCGATGAAGGTAAAATATTAATGGTTAAACAGTATCGGCATGCGGCAAAGATTGTTTCGTTGGAACTGCCTGGAGGTGTAATAGAATCACATGAGAATCCTTTAGAGGGCATAAAACGCGAACTATTGGAAGAAACCGGATACTTGTTTGAAGATATTGAACTACTTTGTGAAGTTTATGCTAATCCATCAACTGCTGGTAATAAAACTTACGGTTACCTTGCCCGTAATGGCAAAAAGGTACAGGAGTTAAGCCTTGATGATCATGAAGAAATAGTAGTAGTAGAATATTCTATTGACGAGATTAAACAATTGCTTTTAGAAAACAAGATTCCGCAGGCGTTACATTGTACCAATTTATTTTACGCTTTAACGCGGTTAGGCAGGTTATAATAGCTGATGTACAATAAATACTTTTTATTTTTTAGGATTTTGTTGTTAAATTAGCCTTAGTTATGAAGCATATAATTGACATACCACGTACTGCTATGGAAGTTTTCGATATGCTTCCGGAGGGAACACGGTGTGAGGTTATTGATAATTCACTTTATATGTCGCCATCTCCTACATCAGATCATCAGGATATTCTAGGTGATATTTTTTTTAAAATCAAACAAAAGGTTAATCAATATGAATCGGGCAAGGTTTACGTTGCTCCATTAGACGTGTATTTAGATAATGAATTAAGCGTTGTTCAGCCCGATATCATTTTTGTTAAAACCGATAATTTGCACCAAATTAAAAAAAGAGGCATTACTGGTTCACCTGATATGGTTATTGAAATCTTATCGTCTAACAAAGATTATGATAAAGAAAAGAAATTTGAACTCTATCAAAGAAACAATATCCCTGAATACATTATTATTGCCCCCGAAACCAAAGAAGTTTGGCATTACTTACTAAAATCTCCGGGAAAATACGAAAAAGTATTATCCGAAACTGGACTGTTGCGAATTAATTCTATAAATGCTCAGCTTAGTTTTTAAGCTCATGTAGGCTATTATAAAAAAAGCACCTCTCCAATGGAAACGCGCTTCATAATTTATAATTGTATGCCGTTTTACGACATCTTTAATTTCTTTTGGATATCGGCAACATAGCCTTTAAATTTTTTGTCGGTATCAATTAAATCTTCTACTGTTTGGCAAGCGTATATAACAGTGGAATGATCCCGGCCGCCAAAAAAGCTACCTATTGATTTTAATGAGCTTTTGGTATGTGCTTTGGCAAGGTACATTGATATTTGGCGGGCCTGTACAATTTCGCGTTTACGGGTTTGTGATTTTACCATCTCAATAGGCACTTCAAAATACTCGCAAACCAGGCTCTGTATATATTCCATTGAAATCTCTTTAGTAGAGTTTTTAATGAAATTTTTAAGCATCTGTTTAGCCAGATTTAAATCAATCTCTTTACGGTTAAGCGTTGATTGTGCCAATAAGGATACCATTGCTCCTTCAAGTTCGCGAACATTGTTATCAATATTATGTGCAACGTATTCAATTACCTCGTTAGGTAACTCAATACCATCCTGATATATTTTTGTTTTTAATATGGCCATACGGGTTTCCAAATCCGGAACCTGTAAATCTGCTGATAATCCCCATTTGAAACGTGATAGCAAGCGTTCTTCTAACCCTGCCAAATCTTTTGGTGCTTTATCAGACGTTATGATTAATTGCTTGCCCGACTGGTGTAAGTGGTTAAAGATATGGAAAAAGAAATCCTGGGTTTTTTCTTTACCGGCAAAATTGTGTACATCATCCATGATTAATACATCAATAGCCTGGTAAAAGTTTACAAAATCGTTAATGTTATTATGTTTTAAAGCATCAACAAATTGTTGGGTAAATTTTTCGCAGGATACATACAATACCAGCTTATCAGGAAGGGTGCGTTTAATTTCGTTGCCTATGGCCTGGGCCAGGTGAGTTTTACCCAAACCAACACCGCCATAAATCATTAACGGATTAAAAGAGGTACCTCCGGGTTTAGCGGCAACCGCGTATCCGGCAGATCGTGCCAAACGGTTACAATCACCTTCTATAAAACTTTCAAATGTATAGTTACGGTTTAACTGCGGGTCAACCTGTAGTTTTTTAAGCCCCGGTATAACAAAAGGGTTCTTAATATCTTTATTTATAGAGATCGGTATTGGCATTGATTGATTTTTACCTTCTGCTCCATTTCCATTAGATGGCATATTTGTAGTATATGGTTTGCTTGATGATGATTGCTCAACAACAATATTATACTCTAAACGCCCATCTTCGCCTAATTGTTTTTTAACAGTTTTACGTAACAGGCCAACGTAATGCTCTTCGAGCCACTCAAAGAAAAATAAACTTGGTACTTGTATCGTCAAAACACTTCCTTCAAGTCTTAAGGCTTTAATAGGCTCAAACCAAGTTTTAAAACTTTGAGCCGGAATGTTATCCTTAATGATTTGCAAGCAGCTATTCCAAACGTTCGTACAAGTTTTTTCCATTGGTATTCTATTAAATTATTGATTTACAAACTCCAGCGAAACTTTCGTACGCCCGGCTTGGGAACATCGAATATTGAAAAAATTAGCTAATTAAAAAATTATATTTACACATTTTGTTAAAATAGTTTTAACATGTTAATTACAAGGGGTTTAACTATAAAAATAAGCATAAAAAAGCAGTTCCAAAACAACAGTTTTTGTTTAAAAATTTAAAAGGTTTGCTACAAGCAATTTAGCGGTTTTTGTTTGATTTTTATTACTTACAACGTAATAAAATTACCGTAAATAATAGATCAATATTCCCCAAAAACTTTTCGCATGGTATCGGCAATTTCACCGAGCGTGGCATAACATTCAACAGCAATTAAAATGTATGGCATCAGGTTATCATTCCCTCTGGCGGCCCTTTGCAAATTATTTAACGCCTCATGCACAGCTATGTTATTGCGTTCTTGTTTTAATATTTTTAATTTTTCAATCTGCTGAAGCCGAATGGCATCTTCTACCCGAAAAATCTCTATATCAGTTTCCTTTTCATCTATAAATTTGTTAACGCCAACTAATATCCTATCGTTACGTTCAATTTCCTGTTGGTATTGATAAGACGCTTTTGCAATTTCCTGTTGTATATAATCGTTTTCAATAGCTTTAACCGATCCGCCCATAGCGTCAATTTTATCGATATATAATTGAGCTGCAGCTTCTATCTCATCCGTAAGAGATTCTATAAAATAAGAACCGGCCAGCGGGTCAACTGTATCTGTTACCCCGCTTTCAAAAGCAATTATCTGTTGTGTACGTAACGCTACCTTAGCGGCTTTCTCCGTTGGTAATGAAAAAGCTTCGTCGTAGCCATTAGTATGTAATGATTGCGTACCTCCCAAAACAGCTGCCATAGCCTGGTTTGTTATACGTACAATATTATTCATTGGTTGTTGTGCAGTTAAAGTGGAACCACCCGTTTGTGTATGAAAGCGAAGCTTTTGTGCAGCCGGATCTGTAGCGCCAAGCTCTTGGGTGATGTGCGCCCACATCCTTCGGGCGGCTCTGAACTTGGCTATTTCTTCAAAAAAGTTATTATGGCAGTTAAAGAAAAAGGATAATCTTTTTGAAAATAAATTAATATCCAGGCCATTTTTAAGGGCTGCTTTAAGGTATGCTTTACCGTTTGATAAGGTAAAGGCTAACTCTTGTACCGCGGTAGAACCGGCTTCGCGGATATGATACCCTGATATGGATATGGTGTTCCATTTAGGCAACTCGTTATTGCAATATTCAAAAACATCTGTAATTAACCGCATGGATTGTACCGGAGGGTATATATAGGTTCCGCGTGCGGCATATTCTTTTAATATATCATTTTGAATAGTTCCTGATAACAGTTTCAGATCGGCACCTTGTTTTTTAGCCATCGCAATATACATGGCCAGCAAAGTGGCTGCGGTGGCATTAATAGTCATGGATGATGTTATCTTTTGCAGATCAATGCCGGCAAATAAAACTTCCATATCTTGCAGTGAATCAATAGCTACGCCTACTTTGCCAACCTCGCCTTCGGCTAAATGATGATCAGAATCATAACCGATCTGTGTGGGCAGATCAAACGCTACTGATAAGCCCATAGTGCCCTGGCTCAATAGATAATGATAGCGTTTATTTGACTCTTCTGCAGTTGAAAACCCCGCATACTGCCGCATTGTCCAGGGTTTTCCCCGGTACATATCTTTTTGAATACCTCTGGTAAATGGAAACTCACCGGGCAACTCTTCCATTGCCGATGGTGGTTTGGTATATACTTCCCGTATTTTGATCCCTGATGTGGTAGTAAACTTTTTTTGGGGCATAATATGATTAAAAAATATCTTCCAGCTCTTTTTTAATTATGCTGGTAGCAATATCGTAGGGACTGTCCTCTAGCTGACTTAAATGCATCAATACCGTACGGCTCAGATCCATACCCGACGAATCATCGGGCAGCCCCTTTACGGCATTTGTCATAATGCTCATCGTATCGTCTTTTACCCTGCGCACCATGGCCCAGGCCCTGCTGCTCATATAAATTTGCTGGGTAATATTATGCTGATACTCGTCGCGAATTTCATTAACCACCAAACTATGAAGTTCAGCCGCGGTGTACGAAGGACCGTTTAAACGGATGAGCATATTAGCTGGGTTAATCCTTTCCACAAATAAAACTGCACGTTCATACGCCTGCAAACGTAATGGAAGAGTTTGGTTACTAATTGATTTTTTGAATTCAAGTAATTGAATTCGCTCTGTTCTTTCAAGGTGTGGTTTAATAATATAATATGTAAGGCTCACTACAGCGAAGCCGGCAATAGCATATTTAAGAATATCAAGCAAATAAGGATAAAGTACCATAGATATGAAAATGTTAGGGCGATGTCATAAACATTAGCCAGAGAACAAAAATCCACATTTTGCTGTATATTTGTGTATTAAATAAAAAATAACATGAATACGGCTCTCGAAACTACCCTTGCACCTGTTTCTTTTACTTCTGGTGCAGTTAAAGAACTATTGAAATTGAAAGATCAGCAAGAACTTGGCGATGATTTTGGCCTGCGTGTTGGTGTTGAGGGTGGAGGGTGCTCGGGTATGAATTATGTTTTAGGTTTTGATCAGAAAAAAGATGGCGATCAGGAGTTCCTGATCAATGATATTAAAGTTTATATGCATAAGGCACATGGTTTATACCTGGCTGGCATGCAGATAGACTTTCAGGATGGCTTAAACGCTCGTGGTTTTACTTTTAACAATCCAAACGCGGCAAGTACTTGTGGCTGCGGAACATCATTCGCGGTATAAAACACCAATAATAATTAAATAGACTATAGCGCTGTTTATCTAATTTTATACTTCTACCTTATCCTATTTATTACCGGCAAATATTTTTAGCCTTTAAAACCAGTCTCAATTTTGCGAGACTACTTCGCCTATGAACTTCAGTATCTTTATACAACAATAAAGTACCGGTAGGGAACACTGTTAACGTTCTTTGAAATGTTTTAAACTAAGTATTCAATAATTCATTAAGCAATTTATTAAACTTAAATATTTGTAACAAGTAACATCTTTTACAATCTTAATATTGAAAAAGTTATATTTATACCATGTCTGTACAGATGAATTATAAAGAGAATATAGCGGTAGCCTTACAATCAATTGGAGGCAATAAGCTACGAACCTCACTAACTGCGTTAATCATCGCGATAGGTATTATGGCTTTGGTAGGTATTTTAACCGCCATTGAGGGTATTAAGCAGTACACTAATGATGCTTTCTCAAGTATGGGTGCTAACTCTTTTACCATACGTAACCGTGGCGGAGGTATAAAATTTGGCGGAGGCAGGGGCAAATCATATCCGGCAATACGATATGAGGATGCTGATCATTTTAAAAAAAAATTTAAAGTACCTGCAATTATTTCTATAAATACATTTGCTTCTAATGGAGCTACCGCAAAGTTTGGCAGTAAAAAAACAAATCCTAATATTTCGGTTTTAGGGGCTGATGAGAACTATTTAACGACTGGGGGATATAAACTTGCCGCTGGGCGAAACTTCTCTTCATCTGAACTTGAATATGGAACCAGCGTGGTAATTATTGGCGATGAGATCAAAACAAAACTTTTCGCTAACGAAGATCCTATTAATAAAATTTTAATGCTGGGTTCAGGTAAGTTCAGAATAATCGGGCTTGCAGCCACAAAAGGCTCAAGCTCGGGCTTCGGAGGTGATAAATTATGCATCATTCCTGTATTTAAGGCCAAGCAAATTATCACAAATTCCAGTCCATCTTTCACGATATCAGTTATGGTAACTAATGCGCAGGCGTTAGAAACAACCATTGGAGAAGCAACATCTTTATTTCGAAATATCCGCACCCTGCCTATCGGACGAGAAAATAATTTTGAAATTACACGAAGTGACTCTATCCAACAAGAACTATCTGGGCAAATTGCTGGAATTACAGCCGCTGGATTGGCAATTGGCCTTATTACTTTAATGGGGGCTTCTATTGGCTTGATGAACATTATGCTGGTATCAGTTACTGAGCGTACGCGCGAAATAGGTATTCGTAAAGCTATTGGGGCTACCCCATCGGTTATACGTAAACAATTTTTAATTGAGTCGATAGTAATATGCCTTATAGGAGGGATAGGCGGAATTATTTTAGGTATGGCCGTTGGCAATATGATAGCTGTAAATATAAGCGGCGCATTTGTTGTACCTTGGGCATGGTTGTTTATGGCGCTGGTTTTGTGTACGATAATTGGGCTTACATCGGGGTTCTACCCGGCCAGTAAAGCTTCAAAGCTCGACCCGGTTGAAGCTTTACGCTATGAATAACGTTACTGCAGTAATATATTTTGCAACGGGTAATCGGTAAGCACCTTTTGTAAATAAGGCATACTTAACGACCGTTTTAAAGCTTCAGCATGCCTTAAATGGTGCATGTCACTTGAAATAAAATGTATCAGATTATTGTCAATTAATTTTTCTGCGATATTTTTAGGCCCCTTGCCGTAATATCCTGTAAGCGAAACAGTGTTAATTTGCATATAACACCCCCAATCTTTCAAATTTTTATATTGTTCAAGAGTGTAATAGGGATATCGTTCCGGGTGAGCTAAAATAGGTTGATAACCTGCGTCTCTGAGTTTTTGCAAAGTTGGAATAAAAACAGGAGGCGGGCTTATAAACGAAAATTCAAAGAGTATAAATTTATTTGCAATTGTAAGCAGTTGGCTTTTTTTTTCTACAAGTTCTACAAAATGCTCATCAAAGTAATATTCGGCAGCAGCCTCAATTTTAATATCAATTTGCTGTGCTATTATTTCGTTCTTTAAAATAACTAATGCATTATTTATAGTTTCGGGGGTATTTCGATAGTAGTCATACATAATGTGAGGGGTAGCGATAATTTTTTTGATCCCTAAATCCATCATGGCTTTGATCAAATCAATAGAATCGTCTACCGTTTTAGCTCCATCATCTATACCGGGTAGTACGTGCGAATGCATATCTACCATAATAGAATTATAATTTAAGGCTGCAACCTCTTTTACTTTTTTACTTTTAAACAGCCCAAACATTAGCGGTTTGCATATTGCCCTTGATAATATTGTTTGTAGTTTCCGGATGTTACGTTTTCTAACCAGTCTTCGTTTTCCAGATACCAGTCAACTGTTTTTTCAAGCCCCAGTTCAAAAGTTATACTAGGTACCCACCCAAGTTCGTTTTTTAATTTACCGGCATCAATGGCATAACGCATATCATGGCCGGCCCTATCTGTTACAAACGTAATCAATTTTTCAGATTCGCCTGCCGACCGACCCAATTTCTTATCCAGTATCTGGCACAATAAACGAATAAGATCTATATTTTTCCATTCGTTATGACCGCCGATATTATAGGTTTTACCGCTTTCTGCTTTATGGAATATTACATCAATTGCTCTTGCATGATCTTCAACCCAAAGCCAATCCCTAATATTTTCTCCTTTCCCATATACGGGGATCGGTTTTGACTGTTTAATGTTATGGATAGCCAATGGTATCAATTTCTCAGGAAAGTGAAATGACCCATAGTTGTTTGAGCAGTTTGAAATAACAGCATTTAAACCATAAGTATCCTGATAAGCCCTTACAAAATGATCTGAGGATGCTTTAGACGCAGAATATGGCGAATGTGGGTCATAAGATGTTTCTTCGGTAAACATACCCTCTTCTCCTAAAGTTCCGTATACTTCGTCAGTCGATACATGATAAAAACGTGTTTTATCATAACGTCCCTTCCAATTTTCGCGTGCTGCATTTAACAAATTCACCGTACCAATTACGTTGGTCATAACAAATTCCAAAGGATTAGTTATAGAACGGTCAACATGTGATTCGGCAGCTAAATGTATTATCGCATCCGGATGCTCTGCATTAAACAACTTATCAATAAATTCCGAGTCTACAATATCACCTTTTATAAAACGATAGTTCGGTGCGTTTTCAATATCGCGCAGATTAGCTAAATTACCAGCATAAGTTAATTTATCCAGATTAATAATGGTGTATTGAGGATACTCATTAACAAAGCGGCGCACCACATGTGAACCAATAAACCCTGCCCCGCCAGTTATAATGATCTTTTTCATAAATACGATTTACTTAAATGGATTTTGAGCTATATATTTTTCCCATTTCCATGCCGAAGACATCATCGAATCAAGGTCTAAACCTGCCTTCCAATTTAATTTATCTGTTGATTTGGTTACATCGCCCCAAACTTTTTCCACATCACCAATCCTACGTGGCCCTATTTCATAGGATAATTTTTCTCCTGTTACTTTTTCAAATGCATGTATAACTTCCAAAACGGAGTAACCATTACCTGTCCCTATGTTAAAAACATCATATCCTGTGGAATAGTCTTTACTTTCCATAAGTTTTAATGCTGCAACATGTGCTTTTGCCAAATCAACCACATGTATATAGTCTCTCACACAACTCCCATCAACTGTGTCATAATCCGCACCGTTAACGGTTAATTTTTGCCGTTTGCCTATAGCGGCCTGAGTAATAAAGGGTACCAGGTTTTGGGGTACGCCTATTGGAAGTTCGCCAATTAAAGCCGACTCGTGTGCTCCTACCGGATTAAAATATCTTAGTGAAACCACTTTATACTTTGACCCCGATGCAACCATATCCTGCAATATCTCTTCGGCAATTTGTTTGGTATTACCATACGGAGATTGTGCCGCTTTAACAGGGGCGTCTTCAGTCACCGGTAAAATATCAGGCTGGCCATAAACAGTACAACTTGATGAGAAAACAAAGTTTATGGCATTCCCAAAATATGATTGTAACACATTTATGAGCGAATAAAAATTATTGTGATAATATTTTAAGGGCATTAATACAGACTCTCCAACAGCTTTGTAAGCTGCAAAATGAATAATACCAGTTACATCAGGCTCTGCCAAAACCAAACTTTTAACAGCTCCTACGTCGCTTAGATCTACTTGGTGAAATACTGGTTTAAACCCGACAATTTTTTCAATCTGATTTAATATTTGTGGATTTGAATTGGAAAAATTATCTATAATAACGGGTTCAAAACCTGCTTTAACCAACTCTACAACCGTATGTGAACCTATATAACCTAATCCACCTGTAACTAATATTTTTGACATTTTATTTATTGTAATAAGCAAAATCTTTATGATGTATCTCTTTATCGGGAAGAGATTTAAAATATTCGTAAGTTATTTTTAAGCCTTCACTTCTGGATACTTTAGGTTCCCATCCTAAAATTGCCTTAGCTTTAGTGATATCCGGCCTGCGTTGTTTAGGATCGTCTGTTGGTAGCGGTTTACAAATTAACTCCTGGTTTGTGCCAGTAAGTTTAATTATCTCTTCACCAAATTCGCGTATCGTTATTTCATCAGGGTTACCAATGTTCATTGGTTGTACATAATCGCTGAACAATAAACGATATATACCTTCAATCAAATCGTCAACATAACAAAATGCCCGTGTTTGTGATCCGTCACCAAATACTGTTAATGGCTCTCCTCGTAATGCTTGACCAATAAAAGCTGGTAGTACACGTCCATCATTTAAACGCATACGTGGCCCATAAGTATTAAATATACGTACAATTCGAGTTTCTAATCCATGAAAAGTATGGTAAGCCATAGTTATCGCTTCCTGAAAACGTTTAGCTTCATCATAAACACCACGTGGCCCTACTGGATTTACATTACCCCAATATTCTTCGGGTTGAGGATTAACATTCGGATCACCGTAAACTTCAGAAGTAGATGCAATAAGCATTCTTGCATTTTTGGCCCGTGCCAAACCTAAAAGATTATGTGTACCTAATGAGCCTACTTTTAACGTTTGTATCGGGATCTTTAAGTAATCAATAGGGCTTGCCGGAGATGCAAAGTGCAAAATATAATCTAATTCACCGGCTACATGTACAAACTTTGAAACATCATGATTGTAAAATTCAAAATTTTCCAATTTAAATAAATGCTCAATATTTCGCAGATCACCGGTTATCAAATTATCCATGCCTATTACATGAAAATCTTCTTTAATAAATCTATCAGATAAATGCGAGCCCAGGAAACCGGCTGCACCGGTAATTAAAATTCGTTTTCTGGTTGCCATTATTTGTTTTCGATTACTTTTCGTCCAATACTGTTATAATAAAACCCGCAATCTCTCATTTTTTGCAAATCATATAAATTACGTCCGTCAAATATAACCTTACTATTTAACAGTTTTCCTACCTGATCAAAATCAGGCGTGCGGAATAATGACCATTCAGTTACGATCAATAAAGCGTCGGCATTATGCAAAGCACTATAAGGATCTGCAGCGTAACTAATTGTAGTGCCAATCAGGTTGCGAACATTGTCCATAGCTTCAGGGTCAAACGCGGTAACAATCGCCCCCGCTTTAACTAATTCATCAATAATATATAATGCCGGGGCTTCGCGTATATCATCAGTTTCTGGTTTAAAAGCCAATCCCCATAAAGCAATTTTTTTCCCTTCTAAATTACCATCATAGTATTTACTTAGTTTTTCGAATAAAACCTTTTTCTGGGTTTCATTAACGTCCATTACGGAGTTAAGTATTTTAAAATTATATTTATGCTCATCAGCCGATTTTGCAAGGGCCTGCACATCTTTAGGGAAACAACTGCCGCCATAACCTACTCCGGGAAACAAAAAGCGGCGTCCAATACGCTCATCCGATCCAATACCCATTCTTACCATATCAACATCTGCACCTACCAGTTCGCAAAGGTTGGCTACTTCGTTCATAAAAGTTATTTTTGTTGCCAAAAACGAATTAGCTGCGTACTTGGTTAGCTCTGATGAACGTTCGTCCATAAAAATAATGGGGTTACCTTGCCTTACATAAGGAGCATAAAGTTCGCCCATTAGCTTACGTGCTTTATCACTTTGGGTTCCAATAACTACCCTATCTGGTTTCATAAAGTCTTCTACGGCTACACCCTCACGTAAAAATTCAGGGTTCGAAACTACATCAAACTCTATATCAGTTTCGCTGCCTAAAGCTGCTCTTACTTTATCAGCAGTTCCAACAGGCACAGTAGATTTGGTTACAATAACTTTATACTCTTTAATAAGCTTTCCGATATCCTTAGCTGCTCCAAGTACATAACTTAAATCGGCAGAACCATCACCACCCGGAGGGGTTGGCAATGCTAAAAATATAATTTTGGCTTCGACTATAGCTTCGGCTAAATTAGTAGTAAATAGTAATCTCTTTTGTTCAATATTCCGGTTAAATAGAACATCTAGCCCGGGTTCATAAATTGGCAGCTTACCATTCTGCATCATTTTAACTTTTTCTGCATTAATATCAACACAAATTACTTGATTGCCAGTCTCTGCCAAACAAGTTCCGGTTACTAAGCCTACATAGCCCGTTCCTACTACAGCTATTTTCATATATCGTTTTCGGTTTAAAAATTTTTAATTTTACCTTCGACGACGAAGATAATAATTTCAATTCTAAAATGTTATTAATTTACAATTGTTTACTGCAAATTTATTTAATTTTAATATTAATTTCTTCGTTTTTTAACAAAAAAGCAAAAAAATGGTTAAAAGGTAGAAAAAATGCTAATTTCCGACCAGAGCAAAATAGCATATGGTTTCATTTTGCCTCGTTAGGTGAATTTGAACAAGGGAGGCCGGTTTTAGAAAAAATCAGGTTGTTAAAACCTGATAATGTTATTATAATTACTTTTTTTTCTCCTTCAGGATATGAGATTCGTAAAAATACACCATTAGCCGATAGGGTTTACTACCTACCCCTGGATAGCAGAAAAAACGCATGTAAATTTATTGATACAATTAAGCCCGAGATAGCAATCTTCACCAAATACGAATATTGGTATCATTATTTTAATGAACTTCATCAACGGCAAATACCGCTCTACATTATTTCAGGGGTTTTTAACCCAAAACAAATATTTTTTAAATGGTATGGCGGTTTACATAGAAAAATACTCTCGTTTGTAACCCATTTCTTTTTGCAGGATGCCGAATCAGTAAAATTATTGCTAAATATTGGTATAAATAAGGTTTCTATAAGTGGCGATACCCGGTTTGACCGCGTTTATGAAAATGCGAAAAACATCCAACCCATTTCTTTGATAGAAAAATTTAAAAATAATAAGCCCATATTTATCGGCGGTAGCACATGGCCCGAGGATGAAAAACTGATCACGGCCCTGGTTTCTTTTTATCCTTCATGGAAATTTATTATTGCTCCGCATGAAATTACAGAAGAAAAGATATTGACACTTTTAAGTTCGCTTCCACAGGGCAAAACCGTCCGGTTTTCTGCCATTAAAAACGGCAATACACCTATAAGTAATTTTAAAATATTAATCATCGACAATATTGGCATGTTATCGTCACTTTATCAATATGGTGACGTTGCTTTTATTGGCGGTGGTTTTGGTGCGGGTATACATAATACCCTTGAAGCTGCAGCTTTTGGACTACCAGTTATTTTTGGGCCCAACTATTCTAAATTTAATGAGGCTAAAGATATTATCGACCAAAAACTTGGTTTTTCAATCCACAATGAAAAAGACTTACTCGAAGTAACAGATAAACTATTGTTGGACAATGCCTATCGTGAAAAGAAAAGCCTTAATATTAAAGCGTATGTTAAAGCTAATACAGGAGCTACTGAAATGATACTTAAAGCTATTAATTATTGATCACCATGTTTTTTAAAGCCTCAATAAACTTAGGCGAATCATTTAAGCTTTCTACCAACTGAACATGCTGACCACCGGCTGCTATAAATTCTTCGTGGTATTCAACCGAAACTTCGTAAACAGTTTCCAAACAATCGGCAACAAATGCCGGGCAAAATACTAAAAGACGCTTTTTACCTTCTTTAGCCAGATGTGCTACAACCTCGCTGGTGTAAGGCTGCACCCAGGGATCGCTGCCTAACCTGGATTGGAAACAAATGGTGTATTTTTCTTTTGGAATATTTAATTTCTGAGCTATCAATAACGCTGTATGGTGAGATTGCGCCGAATAACAAAACTTGTTTACATTAGTTAGTGTGGCACAGCAATTGGCAACTTTGAGGCAATGCTGGTTAGTATGATCACACTTGATCAGTTGCCTTTGTGGTAACCCATGAAAGCTGAACAAAATATGATCGTAAGTATCAGGCTGATATTTGCGGCCATTATCCGCGAAGGTTTCTATCATCAATTCGTTATCGTGAAAAGAGTTGGTAAACGACATATGAGGTATGGTTTGCCATTTACCCACAATATCCATTACTTTTTCATATACCGACCCACTGCTGGCTGATGCATATTGCGGAAACAAAGCAATAACCTGTATACTATCTACTAACCCAGCCTTTAATTTTTCCAAAGCGGCCGCTATTGAGGGGCTTTGATAACGCATAGCCAATTCTACCTGATAGCCATCGCCAAGTTCCTCTTTCAATAGTTGGTGTTGTAATTTACTATAATGTAATAAAGGAGAACCTGTTTTATCATCCCATATTTTTTGGTATAACTTAGCCGATTTAGGGCTGCGGAAGGGCACTATAACTCCCTTAACTAAAAAGGCACGTAAAACGGGGTTTACATCAATTACCCTAGGGTCCATTAAAAATTCGTTAAGATATTTGCGCACATCACTTACCGAAGGACTATCAGGCGTACCCAGGTTAACCAATAAAACTCCCTTTTTGCTCATATTACAGTTCAAATATTACTCCCAGCGAAGGTAATACATTCCCCCCCTGATTATTCAAAAACTTAGTTTTAAACCTGCTCGGATCTCCGGCTGCATTCTGCAAATTTCCACTCGCATTTCTATCAGGTATGATAAAGGGTTGCAACTGGTATTTGTTACCCGTAATGTTTTGAATATCCAAATATAGGTTGAGTGTGAATTTCCGGAAAGGATATTTTTTATCAACACGCATATCCAATTGATAAAAATCATTTAACGTTTTAGCATTCAGATACTTCCAATCTTGTATGCCTTTTGGATATATATAATAATTACTTTTTAATGACGAGGAAGATACATCATACGGCGTGTAAGGGCTACCGCCTGTGTATCTGAATTTAGCACCAAGTTCCCAATTTCGTTTAAATACTTTTCCTCCAGTCATACTCAAAATATATCTGTTGTTCCATGATGACTGTACATATATCCCATTTTTATCTTTAAATTCACTGGTAAATAGGGTTAATGCAAACATGCCGTAAAAACCCTTATTTAAACGTTGCTGTGCAAAAAACTCTACGCCGTAACTGCGCCCATCAGTAAAACCTGCTACTGGCCTGTTGCCCACAACGCCAAAATCAGCACCCAGATTAGCTAACGGAATAGTATCGCCCAACACTTTTTCTAAAGGGTATTGTTGGTAGTATTTATAAAAACCTTCAATTGTAAACCGGGTATTTTTTTGCGTGTTATATTCTAAACCCAACACAACTTGCTTATTAGAAATATACGTTACATTTTTATTTACCAATGTGCCGCTGCCATCGCGATAGCCTAATACTGTATAAGCCGGCAATTGATAGTAAATACCGGTATTAAAATTCAAACTCAATTTATCGGTAAAGCTATAAGACGCTGATAGTCTTGGCGATAAAGTTTGAAGCAAATTATTCATTTTATCAGAATAGGTATTAGCATCTGCCCTGATACCAAATGATAAATTAAGCTTATCCTGAAAATAAGAATGACTTAGTTGTCCAAATAAATTGTATTTAAAGATATTGAGCGATGAGGTATAAATTTCACTTCCAAAAGGCACCAGACTATAGGTATTGGTTTTATAATCCGCTATTTCGGCACCGGCTCCAAAATTAATCTTATAACCATTTTCGCTGCTCACGTTTTCAAAGCGGAATTTATTTTCAGTTTCTTGCGATGAATAATCTAAGATTTTGGGTTGCGATTCATCGTTGTTTTCAAACTTATGCGCTTTATTGTTCAGGTAGTTTCTGCTTAAAACTAGTAAAGAATACCCTTTGGAACGATAGTTTTTATAAGTTGCCCCTATGGTATAATCATCCTGCGAATTAATGGGGATGTTAGCCAGATCGTATAAATTGAGTTCTGTTTTCTCGGCATCCAGGTTGAGTTTAAAACGATCAATTGCACCCAAACCAATTATTGTCAACTCATTTTTGGGGTTAAATTTAGTTCGTACTTTGAACTGAAAATCCTGGTAAGAGGGCAAAAACGAAAGCCCCAATAATTTGAATAAGCCTTGTAAATACGAATATCGGTAAGATGAAATAAACGTGGTTTTTTTACCAATGGGGCCCTCCAGCGTAGCCGCGTAATCACTTGATCCAATAGTTAGGGTAGCATTATGTTTGTCGGCGGAACCGTCTTTTTGTTTAAACTCAAAAACCGAACTTAACGCGTTACCACGGTTTGCCGGAAATGCGCCCGAATAAAAATCAACCTCTTTAATAAAATCAACATTAATTAAACCAACCGGCCCGCCCGATGATCCCTGAGTTGCAAAGTGATTAATGTTCGGAATTTCAACTCCATCAATATAAAACCGATTTTCGTTAGGTGCGCCGCCTCGGATGATGATATCATTTCGGAAACCAACCGGCGATGAAACACCCGGTAATGATTGAATTACTTTTGAAATATCACGGTTACCGCCAGGATTCCGTTTAATTTCGGTAGAGCCAATTGTTCTGAGCGATAATGGGCTCTCCAAAGTTTTTTCAAACCGTGGGGTCGAAACATTAACCTCATTCAGCTTTTTGGATTCATCTTCGAGCGTTACATCAACCACAGCCGCCTTGGCATTTGTTACCTGAACATCATAAACAACTTTTTTACGATAACCCACTATAGAAAACTGCAAGCCATAATAACCAGGTTTTAAATCGGCCAGCTGATAATTCCCGGCCGAGTCTGTAACAGCGCCTTGTTGCGAGCCTATAATATTTATACTTACTCCGGGCAAGGGTTCATTACTTAAGGGAGTAGTTACCTTACCATGAATTATGCCGCTTTGGGCAACTGCCACAATTGGGAGCATACTTATTATTATTAATAAAAATGTTTTCATAAGATATTTGTCAGATGTTGGCGCAAAGATAGCACAGGGAATAATCTATGTAAGTTAACTTCGGTTAACATTGCGTTTATTACCTGTGAAAGCCGGAAAAATGACGGTGAATGAATCATTCATTTCATTTTCCACAACATCCACCAGGGCGTGCCCGGCGAATCGTGGTGCTCATAATGGTATCCAAAAAAATAACAGGCAAAAAAAGCCAGTAAATGATTTTTACGAAAACTGCGCGAATGATGCCTGTTGTTATGTTCGCCCTTATGGGGAAGGTAGGTACCAAAATAAAATAATTGAAGTGTACTTAGTAAGGATGGCACCACCCAAAACAAAATAAGGTTAGCCTGCGATACCCATGCCTTCAGTACATTGAACAAAATAGCCATCAATACAATTTGCCAAATAGACAGGTAGTTACGTATAAAGGTAAAATACCAGCTAAAAAAGTTGCCATCATGATAATCCGGATCGGTACTGGTATGTACATGCCTGTGGTGCATATGGTGTTTGCTATATAATTGAGGGTACCAGAAGGCGGCATAAAAAAAAGTAGCTATATAACCCACAGCATTGTTTAAACTTTTATTTTGCGAAACCGTACCATGCATAGCATCGTGCGCGGTTATAAATAACCCGGTGTATAAATGCATTTGTACTAATATGGAAATATACAGGAGTGAGTTTGACCAGCTAATTTGCCATTTCATCAAAAAAATAGTTGATGACAGCCAGCAGGTCAAAACAAGTATAGCGATAAGAAATCCCCATGATAACTTTTTACTCATTAGCGATGTAATTAATACTACAATAACGAGATATTAATACTTTGTTTTATCCAGTTTATTAAACCTTACACCAAACTTATCAATATAAAACCACTTATCACTAATCCAGTAACTATGATCTCCATCCCACCGGGTAGTACAATTTAAGGTTACCTTAGCTAATCCATTTTCAAAAGGAAATGCGCCTGCAAATCGGGGTTTTATTATAATACAACCATTTAAATCAGCGTATCCAATTTTCTCCTTCTCAACTATTCTAAAAAGTCTTTCCGAGGGATAATCTGGGCCATTATCAAAAGGGTAAATCTCAAAGAGTACTTTTTCAGACCTATTAATACCAACAAAACCTTTAGCTTTAATTGCTACAATAGCAAAATTTGTAAAAGTATCAGTAGTGCAATGGGCATACTTACCTAATGGAATAATTGTATCGCCCCGAAAATTAAGGTACCCCTGCCTGCCGCTAATAGAATCATTGATTTTTAAAAGATAGTTATGCCTACTACTACAGCCACTCAAAACTAGTACAAAACATATTAAATATTTCACAGCTAAGCTACACTAGTATTTCTCCAGCTCCGTTTTAAACTCTTCCATTAACCACATGGGTGTTGAGGTGGCGCCACATATACCTACTTTATCGCCGGGAGAAAAAACCGATAGGTCAAGTTCTGAAGTGGAAGAGATAAAATAAGTATTAGGATTATACTTGCGGCATACTTCAAATAGCACCTTTCCGTTTGATGATTTACGGCCGGATACAAATAGTATCTTATCAAAATTGGCAACAAACTGATGCAAATCCTTATCCCGGTTTGAAACCTGGCGACAAATGGTATCGTTAGCTTTTATTTCGTAGCCACGTGCTATAAGTTCATCTTTTATATGATAGAACTTTTCGGTGCTTTTTGTGGTTTGGCTGTATAATGTGATTTTTTGAGGCAACTCAACATTATCCAATTCGGTAATATCCTGAAAAACCAGTGCCTCGCCATTGGTTTGCCCCTGTAAGCCAATAACCTCAGCATGGCCATGTTTGCCAAATATTACAATTTTTTCCTCGGCATCAAAAGACGTTTTAATACGATTCTGTAATTTTAAAACAACCGGGCACGAAGCATCAATTAAGGTAATATTATTTTCAAGCGCGGTTTTATAAGTTTCTGGAGCCTCGCCATGAGCGCGAATCAGCACTTTTTCATTAGATAGCTTAGGGAGTTCATCGTGCGAAATGATACGCAGGCCTTTTAATTTTAACCTTTCTACCTCCTCGTCATTGTGCACAATATCGCCCAGACAGTATAAATAACCATCTTCGGCCAATATTTCTTCGGCCATATCTATGGCGTATACAACACCAAAACAAAAACCAGAATCCTGGTCGATAGTCACCTGAAGTTGATATGCTCCCATACTACAAATTTAAAGTAAAAACTTAAATAACAGTGCAAATTATTGCGCCCAATGCATTAGGATAAAAAACAGGAACTGGGCCACTAAAAGCACCGCGCCTACTATACTTTGTCGCTTAAAGCCAAAGCCTTCAAAAACAGCTAACATTAATGCGCTAACAAAAAACCAATCTATATAATTTTTTAAGGGGGCAATGAATATGCCTTTAATAACTAACCAATGCCAGTAATCAAACCTTATTGCTATGCCTTCTATTACTAAGTCAAGCAATACCAAAACTGTTGCGCCCGCTAGCAGGCGTGTAAGCACATTACTTATTTTGGAACGTTGCATTAAAACGCCGGTGGCATAAGTTAAAAGCACCCAGTTTACCCCTATTATTAAGGGTACGCCACCAAGTTTTACACCTAACGTTTTACCGTAATTATAGCTGCCAAAAACGAGTTGTTTATTTACCCCTACCCATTCAATACAGTATCCCACCATAAATATGGTGATTATAAAACTTATAAACCTAACATCAAAAAACTGGTGGCTGAAACATATCACCAATAGCATTAACAATAAATGAAAAGGCACTAATTGTAAAAATAATGATTGTAATGAATGGGTGTAAAAACCAGCCAGCCCTACCGCATGAAATAAAATTATAATAAGAATAGCTATTGTTGACCGATACTGTTTCATACGCGGCGGCCTTTCCATGTAGTAGTTTTTGTGATATATTTTTTAATAGCCATATAAGATATTATGCACAAGCTAACCATTTGTAATGGATGTAGAATTACATTATAAAAGGCATTTTGACCGGATGAAAGAGCAACCATTATGCGGGTAAGCATAATTAACCCTATCATAAAAAATATTAATGAATAGTTTGCAGTAAATAATATTATTAACGGCCCAGCCATCAACAACAATAAAAACACAATTAACCCTGGTATGCTATAGTTAAAGGCAGCCAGAAAATTTTTACTAAACCCATTTAACCCTTCGGAAAAGCTTTTGTACATGCGGCACTTAATCATTCCATTGGCTAATAATACTTCACCATTTAAACTAGTCCGTTTTATTTCCCGCATAATCTCAACATCTTCTACAATCTTCCCTTTTACGGTTTGGTGCCAGTTGTTTTTTTTATAATCAACCGCATTAAAAAACATAAACTGACCGCTTGCCGCAGCTAGTGATGCGTTTTTAAATAAAAAAACAAGCTTTAACGGTAATAGGTTTAACAATATAAAATGCATTAGCGGTACAACCAGTTTTTCGCCGAACGTAACTATTTCCTGATCTGTAAATAAGCTTAACAGGCTTAAATTATTAACCTTCATCCGGTGAATTGAACTATTGATCAGGCCGTTATATATTTTTTCATCAGCATCAATATACATAAAATAATCGCCTATAGCGTTTTTGGCTAATTGATGGCAGGCATAATTTTTACCCAGCCACTGCTGCGGCAAGGCGTTACCTTTTAAAATGCGGAAACGGTTATCCTTTAGTGCAAATTCATTGCAAATATCCCATGTTTCGTCGGTCGACTGGTCATCATATACAATAACTTCATATTCCTGATATTCTTGTTTTTGGATAGATTGCAGTAACCCCAATATATTATCCTGCTCATTACGAACAGGTATCAGGATGGAAACAAAATCATGATAATGCTTATTGACCCGCCTTAACTTAGGGTCCGAA
>JANXTT010000113.1 GCA_025352225.1 Mucilaginibacter sp.
AAAACACGACTCTACGCACTCACGTCGTACGGTATTTAGTTACCTGCAAGATAAGGATACAGTAAATATTCTTTTTCGCGAAGTAGCCGTTAAAATTGCTAACCGTCCGGGTGGTTATACCCGTATCATTAAAATGGAAAACCGTTTAGGTGATAACGCTGAAATGGCGATGATTGAATTGGTAGATTATAACACTGTTTACGGTAAGGATGTTGCGCAAGCTACAGAAAAGAAAGCAACCCGCCGTCGTGCTGGTTCTGGCAAAGCTAAAGCTGCTGCAACCGCCGAAGTAATCCCTGCTGATGATGCAGTTGTTATTGAAGATGCCCCTGCTGCGGAAACTGAAGCTACTGATGATTCAGAAAAGAAAGGCGAATAATTTCCCCCTAAATTATAATAAGCCTTGTTCCAAATGGAGCAAGGCTATTTTTTTGCACTTGTTTAATTGCAAATAACACCGCCGAATAGCAACAATTGTTAAACTAAGTGCAAACTCGGTTTCTTAATTTTGATGGTTTTTTGCATATTTGCACCGCAATCATTTTTTGCTGAGGTTGCATAGCTCAACTGGATAGAGCAACTGCCTTCTAAGTAGTAGGTTTCAGGTTCGAGCCCTGATGCGACCACATAAAACCGCTTAATTTTAACAATTAAGCGGTTTTGTTTTTAATATTGTGAGTTTTTTGTGACCGTTCAATAAGAATTTTCTTTTTAGTACATAAATATTGTAGAAATGGAACCAAAGTGGCGTCGTTCATAAAAATAATTGGAAGACACCAACTAAAATAGAAAGTTCCAAAACTACCTTAATTTAAAAAAGTTTATTGCTGAATCGGGATCCTGTCGATTTAATCGGAATCCCATCGCCCATAATAAAGACACCCTACCATATAAAATAATTCTCAAATTCGTTGGAAACTATATACGTGTTAGACACAATTAAGATTTTCTTCGTTTTTTCCCCAATACAAAAAACGAAATTCCAAAGAATAGTGTTGGAAACCAGAAAACAAATGAATATTCAGCCATTTTAGAAACGGTAGGATTATGGCGTAGGCTCATGTGAGAAAACATTAATGAGTATGTATAAAACATGCCCAATGCCAATATAATTGCACCTATTCCTATTGCTCTAATTATAGACATATCACTTTTTAGTCTTAGGCTTAATTTCTTTCTTATCTTTCTTAGCTTTCTTTTCAGTAGCCTTTTTGCTAACGCTTGCTTTATATTATTTACGCAGATTGAAGGATGGATGCGAGAATCAGCTATTAAACCTCGATGCCAGATTCTTATTATATACATTCAAACATTCGTTTTACCAATTGATCGAACTGGTTACCTGTTTTACTAATGCCTACTTGCAGCTTCAAACTCCGTAATTGTACGGTTTATAATAACCTCCATATCATATCTGTACTTCACTCTGATACCTTCTATATTATCCGCAAATTTAGAAAACCTCAGCTCGTCGTTAGGAAGTTTTATAATGGTATAATGGTCTGCTTTGTTTTGAAATAGCCTTTTTTCTCTAGAAAGTTCTTCAAAAAAAGAATAGTAATGCTTCCATTTTTGCCCAAAATGCAAAGGCTTGTATATTCCGTTCGTAAATATAGCCAATCCACTTGCTATTGTAGCTAAAATTTTGGTGTTGGGCATGTGTCCTTCAAGACCAAGAAATACTGGTATCAAAGCTGTAAAACCAATTGTCGCAAAATGAAAAATGTGATATATCTTGTTATACCAATTGCTTTTAGATTGATACTCTCTAATTTTTTCTCAATCTCCATTAATACCCTATAACTTTTTCTTCGTATTGTGTCATTTATTTTTTTAAACTAAGATAGTATTTATTTTAGGTAACTATATAGAAGTTAGGACAAAGAGCTTATTTAAAAGGCATAAAAAAATAAAAAATATTCATTATTAAGCTTAGAACCCATAACTGAAATGCCTCCCCTTCCTGGCGAAAGTATGTCGGGTTGGCTATGTGTATAGGCTACTTGTGCCTGTTCTAGACAAAAGTAGATATCGCTCTGCCCCTCGCTTGATAGTTGCGCAAGGATAGGATTTTGAACTCACGACTAAAGATAAACAATAATCTCAAATGTAACATCGCAGATCAAGCACAAATTATTTAGGCAAGTAGCTATCGCTCTTGCCCGACCGACATACTTGAGCCAGAAGAAAGCATTATTCTTCAATCCTATTTCTTGCCAATGCCACCAAAATTCCTTATCTTGTATAGTTAAGAGGGAGGGAAAGTCAAAAGTTAAAAGTCGAAAGTTAAAAGTGCGCCGAGTCGAAGAACGGAGCGCAGAGGCCCACCCGCCATGCTTCGACAGGCTCAGCACGACAATCCCTTTTTTAAGGAAAAGTCAAAATTAAAAAGTTCGCCGACAACCTTTTTTTAATACACCCATAAATACCCATGTGTTATTTTGGTTATCCAGTAATGTTGTTCTTATATTTTACAACTTTGATAATAGAGGATTTAAAAGACGTGAAAAAACAACTAAATACACCCATTAATACCCATGTGTCTTAAATTTTAGTTGCGAAAATGGCAATGGGTTGCGTTTGATAAAATATGTAATATCCCCATTAATACCATGTGTTATTTTAGTATCAAGTAGCTAGTATCAAGTAGTTAGACTTTGAAAACCATATTTGATATAAAGTTTAAACATCGACAAATACCCATGTGTTATTTTAGTATCAAGTAGCTAGTATCAAGTAGTTAGACTTTGAAAACATATTTGATAGAAAAGTTAAACACCGACAAATACCCATGTCTGTTTTTTAAAAAAAATACTAGTTACTTGATACTAGCTACTTGATACTATTTCAAATACACCGACAAATACCCATGTCTATTTCTGGAAAAAAAATACTTGATACCTGATACTAGCTGCTTGATACTATTTTAAAAACACCCATTAATACCCATGTCCGTTTTTTATTTCCATGCTTACAGGGCGTTATCTCTTCACTTTCTGTGATAAATATGTCATGTTCTTTATTTCTATAATTAAAGTAACAAAATTTGGCACTTGTATTTATGTGTTATTGAATTTTAACTTATGTTTGCGATGTACTATGCCTACTTTGGGTTATGGTGGAACTACTAAAGCTTTTTAGTTTTAATGCTGAGCATCGACGAAATAAAACGACCCATTGCTGCTGAAATTGATGCTTTTGAGGAAAAGTTTAAAACCTCAATGCGAAGTTCTGTTCCGTTGCTCGACCGTATTACGCATTATATTGTAAAGCGTAAAGGGAAACAAATACGGCCCATGTTTCTTTTTTTATCAGCTAGTATGTGTGGTGGTATAAATGAATCTACCCATCGGGGAGCTGCTCTGGTTGAATTGCTGCATACTGCCACATTAGTGCATGATGACGTGGTTGATAATTCTTATCAGCGCAGGGGCTTTTTCTCTATCAACGCGTTATGGAAAAATAAGATTGCCGTTTTGGTTGGTGATTTTCTCTTGTCAAAAGGTTTATTGCTTTCTATTGATAATAACGACTTTAATTTGCTCAAAATAGTATCAGAAGCTGTAAAGCAAATGAGTGAGGGCGAGTTACTGCAAATAGAAAAGGTTAGGCGCATGGATATTGATGAACCTGTTTATTACGATGTTATCCGTCAAAAAACAGCTTCCTTAATTGCGTCTTGCTGTGCTTGTGGTGCTTCATCCGCTGGGGCCGACGCGATTACGGTTGAGAAAATGCGTCTTTTTGGCGAAAAAATTGGTATCGCTTTCCAGATCAAGGATGACATGTTTGATTTTGGCACGGATGATGTTGGTAAACCACTCGGAATAGATATTAAAGAAAAGAAAATAACACTTCCATTGATTTACGCTTTAAACCATACCACCTCGTCCGAAAAAAGGAGAATCATTAATTTGGTTAAAAATCATAATGATGAGTCGACTAAAATTGCAGAGATCATTAGGTTTGTTAAACAAACCGGTGGTTTGGAATATGCTGAAAGCCAAATGAAAATTTATCAGGATGAGGCCTTTAAAATTTTACATACTTTTCCCGACGGAGCATCAAGGCAATCGTTAGAGCAATTGGTTCGTTTTACAACGGAAAGAAATAAGTAAATGAGTCACGAAGTTGTTTTAATAATTGGGTTCCTGGTTTTTGTGCTGGCCATGCTGGCAATTGATTTGGGCTTGTTTGCAAAAAAAGATGGCCCTGTAAGTACCAGGCGGGCTTTAATAATGAGCCTGATCTGGATAGCATTCGCAGTGCTTTTTTATTTACTGATATTGCATTATGGCGATTATTTGCATGGCATACAAAACTTTGCGAACCTGCAGGCTGTAAATATCAAAAACCTCCATCACCTTAAGTTAAACCCGGCAGATTTTGCCGCTAGCATTGAGTTATACCGACAAAACCTGGCGCTAGAGTTTATTACCGGATACGTAGTGGAATATGCTTTATCTGTTGATAATATTTTTGTTATAGTACTGGTATTTGTAGCTTTTAAAATTTCTCCTAAGCATTATCATAAAGTTTTATTTTGGGGTATTATAGGTGCGATAGTTATGCGTTTCGTGTTTGTATTTATAGGTGCTGCTCTAATAACACGGTTTGAATGGATACTATACTTGTTTGGTGTGTTTTTGGTTTATACCGGCATTATGATGTTTATTAAGCGTAATGAAGATGAAGACGTTGATACGGAAAAACATACTGTAATTAAACTGGCTTCTAAATATTTTGCAGTTTACCCTAAATTTGAAGGCGACAGATTTTTTGTGAAAAAGGATGCTAAAAGCATGATAACCCCATTGTTCCTGGTGCTGCTAATCGTAGAGTTTACCGATCTTATCTTTGCTGTCGACTCTATTCCGGCCGTGTTTTCAATAACTAAAGATGCTTATATTGTATTTGTCTCCAATATATTTGCCATCCTGGGCCTTAGGTCGATGTTCTTTTTGTTGGTGAATATTATTGATAAGTTCCATTACCTAAAAGCTGGATTGGCCATATTATTGGTTTTTATAGGTGCAAAAATGCTGGCTGGCCACTATGCCTTAGACGTTGGTTTAACCACTGTTAATTCGCTCATTATTATCCTTGTTATTTTGCTACTTAGCATTGTTGCCTCACTGGCCTTCCCTAAAAGGAAAATTGCTCATTAAAAACCCAATGGTAAGTATTTGCTTATTTGGATAACATAATTAATATCCGTTTAAACTAGTTCAAAATCATAACAATTACACCGAAAACTTATTAACTTCGTTTAATGCATTGGGTTGATTTCAGTTTTATCAAATTTAATTTTTTGGATGTAATTGATGTGGTGGTAGTTGCCATTATCATTTATCAGTTATACAACCTGATAAGGGGTACTATAGCTGCCAATATTTGCATTGGGTTAACTATTATAGGCATCCTCTACTTCATTGTGAGGGCCCTCGAAATGAAATTGCTCACCACCATACTTGGGCGATTTATGGACGTGGGCATATTGGCGCTAATTGTAGTATTTCAGCAGGAAATAAGGCGATTTTTGTTGCTTGTAGGAAAAAATGCATCCTTACAGCGAAATAAAGCGTGGTGGCTATACTTTTTTGGTAAAACAGATGATGAGAAAAATAACCTGGCCCGCATAAAGCCAATTATTGATGCCTGCAAAAGCATGAAACAAAATGGTATAGGCGCACTTATTGTATTTGCCAAATACTATGATGAGCAGTTTTATCAGAACAGTTGCGAAGTGATGGATGCAAAAATATCAAAGCGGTTATTAGAAAGTATATTCCAAAAAACCAGCCCCCTGCATGATGGTGCAGTTGTGATATCCGAGAATAAGATCAAATCAGCCAGCTGTATTTTACCGCTATCTGATAATACCGATCTGCCGGTTCAGTTTGGTTTGCGCCATAGGGCAGGTATTGGTGTATCCGAAGCTAACGATGCTACTGCGATCATTATATCAGAAGAAACCAACGAGATATCATACGCTAAACATGGCCGTGTAAAAATGAACATCAGCTTTGCCGAACTTGAAAAACTATTGAATAAGGATTTTAACTAAAATGGGTTAGTTCAGTACAATCTTATTAATATCGTCAATAACTGTTGTAATAGAATGAATTTGCTTACCTAATTGCTCTTTCTGCGCATCATCAGCGGTTTTACTTAATTCTGTCTTTTGATCCTTTACACTTTCGAGCATCTTAATAATATAAGGGTCAACATTATATGTTTTATAACGGATGGCAAATTCTTTTAGCCCGGCTATAGTTTCTTCAACTGTTTTAGTATCATTAACACTGCCCAGCATTTTTACATAACCATCAAGCATATTGAATTTTTGCTGTGCCGACGAATTTTTAAAAGCATTGGCAACAAAAGGGAAATCGGCTGCGGTACCATGGGTTATATATAAATTTACAATCGCTTCTGTTAATTTGCCGTTATTGTCTTTTTCCAAATTCCGGGCAACTTTCAAAGCTTCGTCTGGGTTTAAGGTGGCGATACCATTAAATGCCGCGGCTTGTATAGCGTACGATTGACTGCCGATTGCCTCCTTAAATAAAGATAGATAGCCAGCGTTTTTTAACCTGGCTATCGCGTTAATTGCCGAAGCCCGTACTAATGTGCTGGGGTCGTTTTTAGCCAGATCAATAAGCACAGGTATGGCGGCTTTTCGGATGGGGCTTTTCAGATCAAGTTCGGTAATTGTTTTGATACGAAGGCCAGAGTATTTATCCTTTAAAGCGGCTATCAATATTTTTTGAGCAATAGGTTTATCGGGTTGACTGGCTGCACTGTCAATCGCTTCGTACCTGTCCATATATAAAGGCGCGTTAAAATATTGGAAAGCAACCTGATCAAGTGTTTTATGATCGGTTTTTCTGGCCAGTAGCACTTTATCAGCATCCACATTTACCAACTCTGGCTTAGCAGACAAATGGAAGGTGAGCGTGTCTTCCATTTGTCTCATCCATATTTGGTGGCGCTCTTTTTTACCGTCGGCATATATATCTATAGCCATTGGTAAAATAAAGGCATCTCTTATTTGGGTTTGTTTAAGGTATACGCTTTCTATTTTGGAGCTTTCATTCCAATTATACTTAATTGTTAATTCAGGATGCCCTGCCCCATAGTACCATTGGTTAAAAAACCAGTTAAGGTCGAGCCCGCTCACTTCTTCTAAAGCCAGGCGCAGTTGCTGCGCCTCGCCGGTTTTAAAGGCATTTTGGGTAAGATACAAATGGAGGCCTTTAAAAAAAACATCGCTACCTAAATAATTGCGAAGCATGTTCAAAATACGTCCACCTTTTTGGTACGTAACCACATCTAAAACATCTTCCTTATCATTATAATGAAACCTTACCAGGGGTTTGCTCCAGGCATCAGGGCTCATAAAATAGGCTTGCATGGCTTCGTGATTATGTTCATCGCCCGCGTCTTTACCATGTTTATGTTCGGCCCAAAGCGTTTCGCTAAAATCTGCGAATGATTCATTCATGGTTAGGTTGCTCCAGCTTTCTGTAGTTACATAATCGCCAAACCATTGGTGAAACAGCTCATGCACAATATCCACCTCACTTTCCGGGTTACCATCAATCAACTCGCGGGCTGTAGCCTGAACCTGCTCCCCGTGTAGTGTAGCACTTGTGTTCTCCATGGCACCACTCACATAATCGCGTACTACTATTTGGGCGTATTTGTTCCATGGGTATTCTACTCCCAAAATATTAGAGTAAAACTCCATCACCTCAGGCGTAAACCCAAAAATTTGTTTGGCATAAGGCGCATACTTTGGTTCCAGATAATAACTTACTTCTTTATTGTGCCAAGTGTCCTTATAGATTTTGAAATCGCCTACGGCCATCATAAATAAATAGGGAGCATGGGGAAGTTCCATTTTCCAGGTGTCAGTACGTGTACCATCACCATTTAATTTTTGCGATGCAAGCCGGCCATTAGACAGCGTAACGTATTGAGCCGGAACAGTCATGCTAATCTCGTCGGTAGTTTTTTGATTTGGTTTATCAATAGTTGGGAACCATGCCGACGAATTCTCGCTTTCACCCTGTGTCCATATCTGGATGGGTTTACTTTTATCCGCCCCGTCCGAGTTAATAAAATACAAACCTTTGGCATCATTAATAGCGGCACTCCCTTTTGTTTTTAGCAGGTCGGGTTTAGATGTGTAGTTAATATAAATGGTATAGCTTTCGGTACTTTTGTACTTCTTGTCTAATGTTATGGCCAGGGTTAAGCTATCGTAGGTAAACTTTAAAGGCAATTGTTTTCCATCTTTAATAATAGAAAGGGTTTTAATATCCATTCCTTTAGAATCTAACCGCAACGAATCGGTAGGGTAGGCGTGCGGCTTAATGGTAACCCATTCTTTGCCATATAAATAATGCTTTTTATAGTCAAAGCGCACATCCAGTTTGGTATGAATAAGGTCGTTAATTTTAGCTGGGGTTTCTCTGTAAAGCTTTAACGCGTCATAGGCTTGTTTTTCCTGTGCAAACAGTTTGGTTGTAAATGCAACCAAAAAAAAGCAAACAAAAGCGAGTAAATATAACCGGATCTTGATCATTAAAAACAGTATGTAAGAATGGTGAATTACTAAGGTATTGGTTTTTTAGAAGAAAATAAAGCACATGAAAAATCCGGCGCAAAGCAACCGGATTATGATCTTATGCAAGATGATTAGCAGTACTGCTCAAAAGCACCAATCAAATTATCGGCAATCATTTGCGCCGGGCGGCCCTCAATTTGGTGGCGCTCAATAATATGTACCAGCTTGCCGTCTTTAAACAATGCCATTGATGGCGATGAAGGAGGGTAGGGCAGCATATACGCGCGTGCTTTATCAACGGCATCTTTTTCCATACCGGCGAAAACGGTAACAAATTTATCAGGGTGTTTTTCGCTTTGTGTAGCTATTTTAGCCGCAGGGCGTGCATTTGCTGCCGCACAACCGCAAACCGAATTTACCATAATAAATACAGTACCTTCTGATTCGATAGCTTGTTTTACCGCTTCTGCATCTTTTAATTCTTCAAAACCAACTTTGGTTAGATCTTCCCGCATAGGGGCTACTAAATATTCTGGATACATGTTTTCTTTTTCTAAATTCCTAAATGCAAAAGTAACAAATCATAACCGTTTAAAATTTTTCTACATAAATAATAACACTCTGCTGACTATGCCACTATAAATTATCAAACCTTTTTAGGTAATTAAAGTAAAGTTTTGATAATTAATACATAATAATTACATTTAAAGCCCACATTGTATTACTTTGCGGAAAACCTTATCACTGGTATTATTATGGATTTAAAATTTCCGGAGTTTAGTACAGTTATTATTGTTAATAAAGGCCAGGGTCAAACACGGTCGTTACAAATAAAAACTAAACACCTTAAACGATTTAAACATTATGCCTCCGCGTTGGCTTTCCTCATTTTAGGCCTTTGCTTATCCGTTGTTTATTTAAACATGCAAAATAACCGCCAGACTGAGGAAAAGCATAGTTTGCTAATGCAATTGGTTAGATTAAAAGGCGAGAAACCCCTGGCTGAGGTTAAAACTACCAAAGGCATTAGCGCGCACGCCTATATACAGAGTATTGAGGCTAAACTGCAAAAAATAAATGACTATTTAAGAAAGCGGGGCATTAATAAGGAATACACAAACGCGTCTGCACGTAGTAAAACAGAAAATACAAAACTATCCAACGACGAGCAATACTCTCTTTATAACAACTACTTAGACCATTTGGTGTCTACTGTAGCCTTTACGCCAATGGGTTACCCACGTATCAGTTCCATGACATCATTTTATGGTTATCGTAAAGATCCTTTCAATGCCGATCATCCTGAGTATCATCCTGGTATTGATTTTAAGGGGCAAAAGGGTGATGAAGTAAAATGTACAGCAAACGGAAAAGTTGTATTTGCCGGCTGGAGAGGTGGTTATGGTAATTGTATTTGTATTAAACATGCCAATAATTTTGAAACGCTTTACGGGCATCTTTCAAAAATAAAAGTTAAAATTGGGCAGAATGTAAACCTTGGAGATGTTATAGGTGCTGTAGGTTCAACCGGGCATTCAACCGGGGCGCATTTACACTACGAAGTACGAAAGAATGGAAAACCTGTAAACCCGGTCAAGTTTCTTGAACTTAACAGCTAATAATTTATGAGCCTTTTTTCGAAAAAAAACAAAGTAGTACTTGATCAACAAGCAATTTCGACGCTTATTAGTGAAGGCTGCACAATAGACGGCAACTTAAAGGCCCCTGCATTTGTACGTATTGATGGGAACATTACCGGTGATGTACTTGTTGAAGAAGGCTTGATATTAGGCGATAAAGGATTGATCCAGGGCAATGTTATTACCAGGGAGATGATTGTTTACGGTACCATACATGGTAATATCCAAACCGAGTCGCTCCAGATTAGAAGCTCAGGCAAAATTGTAGGCGAAATAAAAACCCAAACTTTGCAGGTAGAAATGGGTGCTATATATAATGGCAACCTTTCCATGGCACATGGGAATAAACATGAACAGAAGAATTTGACTTAAACATGATTTTATTTAAAGCGTATAATTAGCTATTTTTGCATTCAAAATAGATGATATGTCAACTTCGCTGGATACTACCTACATTAAATACAAAGTAAAAGACTTTTCGCTGGCCGAGTGGGGCCGCAAAGAAATTGGGCTTGCAGAAGCAGAAATGCCAGGCTTAATGGCGCTCCGTCAGGAGTTTGGCGCATTAAAGCCGTTAGCTGGCGCACGTATAGCAGGCTGCTTGCATATGACAATCCAAACCGCTGTTTTAATAGAGACCCTTATTGAACTTGGTGCCGAGGTTACTTGGTCATCATGTAATATATTCTCAACACAAGATCATGCCGCTGGCGCTATTGCCGCCGCTGGTACTTCTGTTTATGCTTGGAAAGGTATGAACGCCGAAGAGTTTGACTGGTGTATTGAACAAACGCTATTCTTTGGAGAAGATCGCAAACCATTAAACATGATATTAGATGATGGTGGCGATTTAACCAACATGGTATTAGATAAGTTCCCTGAGTTAGTATCGGGTATCAAAGGTTTATCAGAAGAGACTACCACAGGGGTACATCGTTTACATGAGCGTGTTAAAAATGGCACTTTATTAATGCCTGCTATCAACGTAAACGATTCTGTTACAAAATCAAAATTCGATAACAAATACGGTTGCCGCGAATCATTGGTTGACGCCATACGCCGTGCTACAGATGTGATGATGGCCGGTAAAGTAGCCGTTGTTTGCGGTTATGGCGACGTGGGTAAAGGATCAGCAGATTCATTGCGTAACGCCGGTGTGCGTGTAATTGTTACTGAGATTGATCCTATATGTGCTTTGCAAGCCGCAATGGAAGGTTTCGAAGTAAAGAAACTAGATACGGCTATATCAGAAGCTGATATAGTTGTTACTGCTACTGGTAACTGCGACATCGTTCGAGAAAAGCATTTCCGCGCATTGAAAGATAAAGCCATTGTTTGTAACATAGGGCACTTTGATAATGAAATTGACATGGCCTGGTTAAACACAAGCTATGGCCATTCAAAAATTGAGATTAAACCACAGGTAGATAAATACACCGTTGAAGGTAAAGATATTATTGTATTGGCCGAAGGTCGGTTGGTAAACTTAGGTTGTGCAACCGGACACCCTTCGTTTGTAATGTCAGCGTCTTTCACTAACCAAACCCTGGCTCAGTTAGAACTTTGGGCTAATAGCGATAAGTACGAAAATAAAGTGTACACCCTGCCAAAAGAGCTTGACGAAAAAGTAGCTCGTTTACACCTTGCTAAAATTGGTGTAGAATTAGAAGTACTAGAAAAATATCAGGCTGATTACATTGGCGTTGCAGTTACAGGGCCTTTCAAAACTGATGCATACCGTTACTAAGTTTTAGCGGCTATAAAGAGGCTATCTACAAACGTAGTTTAACTCACCCACATAACATACCCCTGCATGTTTGAATACAACCATGCAGGGGTAAATGTTTTTTACCAGAAAAAATTTGTTTAAGCGATTGCAACTTTGTATTGGTATTTCGATGCTCCGATTTATTAAGGTGTAGGTTGTAACTATTCTATAAGGTTTACATTTAATATAATTGAGGGATAACGATTTCTGGTATGCAATGGTAAATTTGATTTAAGGTTGCTGTTGCCTTTGGGAAACACAAACAAAAAAGCTGTCTCAAAATTTCTTTCGAGACAGCTTTTTAAGTCGAAAATTATTTATGGCCTAGGTCCCTGATATACTAAGGTATCAGTAACATCTCTTGATGTTTTGCCAGCGTTCCAGTAAAACGATACATAGAATGTTTTTGTAGTTGGGTCATAACGGTTGTCATAACCAGGATCTCCAACAAGCGTTGCGTTGATCTGACTTGATACAGTTACTTTATAAGTTCCCGGATCTACAGCAAATAAGATGGGATTGATACCACCTGTTATACCGCCCCCAGTAGCGCCCGCACCGGCCCAATATTGAATAATATTCCCTACAGAATTAGCCCCGGTAGTTGCAACACTTTCCGATATTCCACTAAAAAAGCCTGTTAATTTACTATCTCCTGCCCTTAGTATATAGCCCTTCATCGAATAAACACCATCGTACTTATTTTTAATTTGAACAGCATATAATACAGTTTTAAAGTTTGAACTTAATCTTTGTCCACTCGCATCTGTAATAGTTAATGGTATTACGTATGCTTTTGATAGATCAATAATGCTGGAATTAACCGAAATATGTATAGTTCCAAATCTTTGACCTGCTGGAATAGTGGTTTTATAGCTGGGTATAGAATAAGCTGCAGGCGGTAATAATTCGTAATGAGTCGGTGGCGAAGGATAGTCCTTTTTTGCAGTACCTGCAATGCCCGCAGCAGTTGTGTCTGCAATGTATTTATTGTTTAACCCTTTTTGATAAGTTGTTATAGCTGCCGTATCCAAGATGGTAGTAACTGTAAGATCCGATCCTAAAGTATTAGCCGCCGCAAAATACACTTGTAAAGACAGATCCGAAGCGGTTGGGATAATTGGAAAAACTGCTGGTTGAAGTATACCCGTATTAGCCACCGCTGGAAACTCAACTACATTGCCCAAATTAGCACTCAAATCTGTATAATTAGAATCTTTAAGGCAAGAACTTAATGAAGCCATGACCACAAAAGCCAGTAACGCCTCTTTTATATAATATCTCTTTTTCATTTCTCTTTTTTTAAATGGTTATTTTGCCCAGAAAATTTTAGAAGTAAACTTATTTACAACGGGTTGCAACCCTACATTGGTGGCATTAGTTGAAAATTCTATATCCGGATATAATATACGTGTAGGGTTGTTTGGAGCTATACTCCCTGGTGTTATGGACAAGGGGATGTTTAGTGGGTAACCTGTTCTGCGGTATTCGTTATAAGCCTCAAAATTACCATATCCATTTAATGCGGCCCATTTTTGAGTGATAATAGCCTGCAACTGGATGTCCGGGCTGCTAGCAGAAGGATAGGCAACAGATTGTTGAGCCAAATATGTGGCAACTGCTGCCGCTCTGGCTCCTACTGGTAGATCAGGGACACCTGCTTCTAAAAAAGATGCGGCTATGCCTTGATTATAAAATGTTGCACTGCTACCTGGGATCAAACCATAGTTTACAGCCTCTGCTTGTAAAAATAAAGCTTCAGCTGATGACATAATGATCGCATCCATAGTTGGTGATTTCAATAATCCTGGACCTATTTGAGATACCGGAGAAGTTCCAATTTGACCAAACGGAATACCGGTCACCGGACGCGGCCCCGTAGGATTTGCTATCGAAGCGTAAAACAAAGAATCGCGGGGATCATTAGTGCTTTTATAAAAACTAACCGCATATTTATTAGCAACATATTGTGTGTTGGCATCCTGTGCTTTCCCCGATTGTGCAGAGCCATAATTCAACCAAAATGGGCTTTGTTGGCCAAAATTGGCATCGCTATTAGTATAGCCAGGGTTAGCGGCCGCGTGAAAGCTTCCGTCAATAAACCCTAAAGCTGTTGTAGCGGTTATTGATGTTTTTAAAGCCGCCTGTTTTGCAGGTAATTTATTCCATTGTCTGATAGCTAATCTAAGCTTTAATGTATTGCCAAATTTGATCCATTTGGTCATATCTCCCCCAAAAACGATATCCGAAGTGCCCGGGTTTGCATCTGTTGTACTGGCTGGTTTAATCGAAGTAATAGCCGCGTCCAGTTGTTTTACCAAGTCATCATAAATAGCGGAGCCATCATCATAAGCAGGGCTTAAGTTGCCTGTTCCTTTAAAAGCTTGGGTATAAGGTACATTTCCATAATTATCAACCAATTGTTCAAAATCATAGGCTGTCATTATTTTAGCTATCGCTGTATAATTAGTGCCTGCATTTAAATTAATTAACGCGTTATAATTTGACAAATTAGAATATAAACCTGTCCATACGTTGTAATCTGCAGTTGTAAATGTATAAGTTTCCAGATTTAAATTCGGTTGCCATGTAGGACCCCAGCTCCAGAAACCTACCCAGCAACCATATTGTGCATATAAATTTCTTTGGGGATTAAAAGCGGTAGAAGGCGCAGATGCAGCATCAATATAGGTGCCATTAATAATATCCGCACTTACTTTTAAACTACTGGATAAAAGCAAATTTGGCGTTACTACTGATGGAACATTGGGATTGTCTCTTAAGTCGAGGTAATTTTTACTGCAACTGCTAATTATAGCGGCGAGTGCAATAAACGCGATCGATATATGTTTTTTCATTTTCATTATTATTAAAATGTTAAATTCAATGTTGCTCCAAAGATTCTGGTAGGTGGAGTTTGATCGTTATTGGTTATACCAACCGCGTTGCCAAAGCTGCCATTTACGCTACCTGCAGAAAATTCAGGATCTGTCCAGTTGTTAGATTTAGGCCTCCACATTAATAGGTTTCTGCCAACTATAGCAAATGAGCCCCTTTTGATGTATTTGCCAGCAAATTCGCTTTTCTTTATTAATGATGACAGATCAAAGCTCAAATTTGCTTCTCGTAATTTCCAAAATGCGGCACTAGTAACGTATGTACTAATTGCATTGTAGTAATCACTGGTTTGCCAAAAGTTATAGGCACCATCATTTGTACTAACACTTGTATTTGGTGTATATACGCCTGGTGCGGTTTGAATTACTGAGTTTGGGAAAACAAACGGCTGGCGATTGTTAGAAGCAGATAACGCAGATACACCTGCAGATGTAGCCGAAGATAAACTCTGGTTATAAATAACATTACCTGTACGGAAATCACTAACTACAGTAAGAGTTACAAATTTATAACTAAGTGCCTGTGTTAAACCCAAAATGTACTTAGCATTGGTATTACCCAGCGGTACCAATCCAGGTGTTATTGTGGGCAGACCTGTTTTAGCGTCGACTATAATATGTCCTGTAGGATCGCGTTGAACGTCAGTACCATATAATACTGGATACGGCTGGCCAACAACAGCCTTTATAGGAGCTCCGGTATACCCACCAATACTGATCTCATTTAAGCCATCTTTTATAGATAGTACCTTAGAGTTATTAATAGCTAAATTACCACCTAACGTTAGGGCAATGCCATTATCTTTTTTAGTAAGTACCTGCACATCCGCTTTAAGCTCCCAGCCACTATTTTCTAATTCGCCGATATTGATGGCCGCATTGCGGTATCCTGTAGATGGGGAAGTAGTGATAGAGATTGTTTGATTGCTGGTATGGCTATCATAATAAGTAATACTACCATTAACCCTGTTGTCAAAAAACCCAAGATCGGCGCCTACTTCAAATTCTTTGGTTATCTCAGGTTTTAAATTTGGATTATTTAATGTATTACTTAAACTTAACCCGCCAGCATTACCATAAGGAAAGCCTGATGTGGCAAAGAAGGTATTGTTAATACTATAAGGTCTAGTATTAATATCTCCCACTTTACTATATGACGCTCTTAATTTACCGTAGTTCAAAATCGCATTTCCTTTTAAAGCCGGAATGGCATCAGTAAATACCAACGTACCTTTTATTGAAGGATAAAAAAATGATTGATTACCCTTGTTAAGCCTGGAATCTCTATCGTTACGGAGCGTACCCTCTATAAATGCAAAACCTTTATAACCAATTGTCAGATCTCCAAAAAAAGCGATCTGCCGTATTTTTTCTAATTCTTGTGTAGTAGTAGGGGTGCCTAATATCGACCCAACATTATAAAAATCTTTTACCAAAAGGTTGCTACTTGTGTTAGTTAGGGTTTGGTATGTTTCTTCGAAAATACTATTGCCCAACAATAGGGTGGTTTTAAAATCATTGAAAAATGTATGATGAAAATTAAGAAAAACATCTTGTTGCAATCGACTATATCCTTGAGGCCCTGCACCGGTTTCCAACGAACCGTCCCCTGTTTGCGAGATGTTTTGCACCTCGCCAGGGATTACTGGGACCCCCCCACTCAATGCAATGGTTTGCTGACCATCCAAACCCGGTCTGCCCTTAGTTAAAGAAAATGCACTAAAATCAACCTCCTGACGGTAGAACTGATAATTGGCAATACCAAAGTTGTCAGATAGCGCGTATGTAGCGTCCAGCCATTTAGTAGGTGATAAAGTACCCTTAAAGCTGCCATTAAATACATCCGAACGGGTATTTTTTCTGGATCTTTGAATTATCCAATATGGATTTACACCAAATGCGTTAAAATAACCGTCTGGACTTGAATATTTATCATCTAAATTCTGAAACTGTTGTAATGGCGCTTCTTCTGGTGTGTTAAATATATTAAATAGCAAACTGGTTCTGGCATCTGTTGAAGCGTACTGATAACTCTTACCATAAGTACTTGTATGTGCCTGAGTATAACCAGCACTAAAATCGGCCCTAAACATTCCGTACGTTTTTGAACCAGAAGCACGGATAGATGTACGACGGTAAGTGTCATTAGGAACTACACCTGTTCTATTTGTATTGTTAGCTGATAAAAAGAAGCTGTTTTTATCATCTCCTGAAGAATAAGAGAGGTTATTTTGCTCTGTTTTACCGCTTACAAAAAAAGCTTCACGCGGATCTATACTTGGTGCGGAGTATGGAACCATGTTTTGAGAACCATCGGCCACAGGAGCGCCTAGTTTAGTTAAGTGCCCGTCGTATGCCGGGCCATAAGATTGATTCTCGTAAGCTACAGGAGCTATGATAAAGCCGGTTGAAAGATCTTGATACGGAGCACCCTCGCCACCGTACGCACCAAATGAATGCTGCAATGCCGGGAAATAAGATATTTTTTCTAATTGAAATGTATTTGAATAACTAATTTCCGGTGCACCGGTCGCAGTTCCACGTTTAGTGGTTACGATCAATGCGCCATTAGATGCTTCCGAGCCATATAAGGCCGCTGCACCAGCACCATTCAAAACGTTTATATCAGCAATATCATCTGGGTTTATTGAATTCAGATCATTGGGAGAGATCGGAGTACCATCTAATACGACCAATGCAAAGTTATTTCCCAAAATGTGACGATTACCTCTCAAAGTAAAACGAACACTTGGATTGATGCCGTTATCATTGGTACTAACATTTAAACCAGCTACTTTACCAGTTAACCCATTAGCAATATTAGTTGACTTAGCCTGTGTAAGTGATTTACTGTCGATATTTGTCGCAGCAAACCCTAATTCTCTAGCTTGCCTCTTAACGCCTAGTGCACCGGTAACCAAAACCTCACCAAGTTGTTTACTTGACACTTCGAGGGTTACATTTAATACCGATCCAATCGCCGCTTTTTCAACTGTGTTGTACCCTATAAAACTAAATGTTAAAGTTTTATTACCGGCAGATGGTATGTTTAAAGAGAACTTTCCATCGGCCCCGGTTTGCACGCCAATTGTAGTCCCTTTTACTGTAACACTAACACCTGGGAGTGGCTCCCCGTCATCTTTGGCAATTACCGTACCTGTTATAGTACGTGTTTGCGCAAAGGTCTGTGAAGTGAAAAACAGAATGCACAAACTTAAAAATAAAAGTTTTTTCATGTTGTCGAAATTAAGTCAGTTTAGTTAATATTAAATCTAAATTATAAAAAAAATTAAGGAAAGTGAACGATTTTGTATAAAAATTGCAAATAAATTACTTTTTTAATGATTAAATTATACCAATTTGATAATTATATTAAATATATCATAAATTATGGCGTAGATTTTTAACGAATCAACTCTTTTTAGTGATTTAGTTAAGGATATAGGATAGATTAAGTAATAATTATTCAAATAAACAATGATTTAAGTGTGAAAAATGTAAAAAAAATATTTTTTTTGAGCGTTTATTTAATTTTGAACTATTTTTTTGTTTTTAATGTAGAGGTATGTTTCTCTTTTCTTTCAGTAACTATAACACCAATTTAAGATTTTTTGTTCCACATAATGAAATATTTTTAATAAATGATTAATAACTGTTAATCATTTATTAATTTATGAATTTAGAGGTAATATGCTTTTATTGATTTAAATATAGCATTATGTAGAGTAAAGTAGTGTTTAAATGGTAAATAAGTGCGTTTTTGCTCTGGTGTTTTAAAAAAGGTTAAAAGAAGAAATAACAGTACGGCTTGATTTGTAATTGTTAAATAATTGTAAACCATAAAATGTTTTTTTAATTTGAGATTAATTACAAAGAAATTTAATTATTCAAATATTGTTTTTATTAATGAAACATCTGAAATAGCTATTTGATATTTAATTATTTTATCCTAGGTAATATAGTAAGGAGTGTTTACTCCAACCTGTATTTAACTAAATACTCCCTTTTTACGAAATAATAGGTTTATTTGTTTCAAAATAAATTTAATATAGCAAATATTATCTTAAGGTTACATCCATGCTTATCATTCAATTTACCGGATTATCTGGTTGCGGCAAAACTACACTTGCTAATCAGGTTAAGCTTTTATTAGAAGCTCAAAACAAAAGTGTTGAAATATTAGACGGAGATCAATACAGGCATACTTTATGTAAAGATTTGGGGTTTTCTAAAACTGACCGTTACGAAAACATTCGACGGCTAGCTAATCTGGCTATGTCTTTTACTCTGAATAAAGAAGTTTTGATAATTGCAGCTATTAATCCTTACGAAGAAATTCGTAAAGAGCTGGAGATAAAATATAATGCAAAAACTGTATGGGTTAATTGTGAGCTTAAGGAATTATTAAGGAGAGATACAAAAGGGCTCTATAAAAGGGCTATGTTAGCCGATCATGATCCCGACAAATTATTTAATTTAACAGGCATCAATGACATTTATGAAACACCGTCAAGTTACGACCTTCAAATAAATACACATACTGAAACTGTGCCTCAATCAGTTGATAGAATATTGGGTTTTATTGCACAACAATTATAGCATCGCTATTCGTCTTTTTTCTACCAGATCATATAAATTAAATGCTGTTTGTAAATGATAAGGAATAGTTGTTGTATTTACTTCAGAAAATATTTGATTAGGGCGTTTTGAATGAAAAGAGCTTCTATGCTGCATTTCCAACCGATTAGCATCGGTTATTGTAATATTACTGAATATTGCAATTTTTTCTATAATAGGCATTATGCCTTCATTGTAATTGAGCAATAATGATAGTTTATCTTTATTTGCAATTTCCAGATATCGGGTTAAATACCGTTCTAATACTTTGCTTAGATAAACGTCCTGAGTCATTTTTTCAACTTGCTTAACATCCAGTCCAAATAATTGCGGCTCTATTAAGCCAGGTACTGCTTGCATTCCCCTTTGTTTAATATGAGAGTTATAAACTTCGCCTGGCGACCGATACAATAATATAAAAGGAGTATCGGGATAGAGTTTTCTCAATTGCTCATAAAAAAAAATGTGCCAGCTATCTGTTTTAATAAATAGGTGTTTTTCATTCCCTGTTCTTTTTTGTCCGTAAAACTTTATGGCTGCTTTTAATAGGAGATTGGTTTTTATCTTATCCGAACCATCCATTTTATACGGTAACCGCAATAGCTCATCAAAAAAAGGAACTTCAGCCAAAACTATATTTTGCTTATCCATACCTAAAAGCTGGGAAACTAATGTTGACCCACAGCGCGAAATGTGGAAGATAAAAGCCGTAGGATTAACGTAATTTAAATGTTGCGCCCAATCTTCTAATAATATTAAGTTACTGCTGCAAGCTATGTTGGATACATTTACTGTGTTTTGCCTAAATAAAGCCTTACACTCAACTAAGGTTTCGTCAAAAAAGGGTTCGGTAAATGGCTTATTAAAGGTGTTTAACCAATTGCATAGAATCTGGTTATTATCTGTATAATTTATTTTGTACGGAAGCCAACTTTGCAAAGGATTTTCAGATATTATCATTAAAAATTATTTTTCCTTAAGTGGGTTTAATTCAAATTCAAGTATATCGGCCATTTTATTGGCTGATTCTGTTTGTTGTTTCCTTAATTCACCTATAATTTTAAAAGTTTCTTCCTGGTTCAACCTATCTTCAAATTCGGTTTTTTCAGATCTGTCAAAAATAGCGGCCAGCCAATCATTAACCTGGCAATCAATAACAAGATGTATCCGGTCTGTGCTGCCATAATTAGCTACACTATGCGGTAAATTAGCGTTAATGTACCAGCATTCGCCCGGTTGCATTATTACACGGCAATTGTTTACATAAAATTCGACCCGGTCGTTTGTAATTACAGGGAAGTGTAATCTGGTTTCACCTTTTTCATAAGATAAATCATAATCACGATGTTGCTTAACAACAGCACCTGCCTTAAGATTTAATAACCTTACAGTCATAACAGGGCATTGTAATAAGCCTAAAAGTGTTTTTACAGCAGGGAAGTTTTGCATATGAGATGTATCTGAATACTCATCTTCTCCCATTAATTCAGCAAAAATATGATCAGTACTTCCACCGGGTGACCTTAATGTAAAAACTTCCCAGCCTCCCTCATAGCCATGGCTATTATAATGTGAATGCCATTTGTAACTTAATTTGTTTAGTACCTCGTTAAGTTCAGGAACTTCAATGTTTATTTTGGCAAAACCAATTGGCATTTTGTATAATTTATTTGTTTTCTGTAGATTTTAAAGCGGTATATATACCCGCACTCATTCCCAAAAGTATTAAGTTGTTTGATGTAATAATAGGAATAATGCTGTCAATTTTAGTTTGAACTGACGCTACAGTAACGCCCTCCAGATTTTTATAAGTGTGATAAATGAACCATACCCCAAATGCCAAATTAAAAATGAAAGCCTGTAAACGATGAATGCTTATGCCATTCTTATCTGATAATATGTCCAAAAGAAAACTTCCGGTACCTATATCCTGAACTAACTGAGCAGGTGCGGGCGGTGATGTATCGGTCACTACCGTAGGAGAAGTTGTTGAACCTGGG
>JANXTT010000123.1 GCA_025352225.1 Mucilaginibacter sp.
GTTGCAATACTGTTTGCTTTACCAGCTAACGACGCTACAATTGCAGCAGTTAAAGCGGCAAAAGCCAAACCTTTCATACCAACTGGCAACAGGTTAAGAATTGATGGATAAGCTTTATTTACATCTGTTGCACCGGTTGAAGTCAACATTTCAGTATGAAACATTCCTTTTTGGTACAATACATACGCTGCAATACCAGGTATTACTACGATAACCGGCATCAGGATTTTTAAAAATGCCGCGAATAAAATACCACCACGGGCAGTTTTCAAATCGGCTCCTAACGCACGCTGAGTAATGTATTGGTTACAACCCCAATAGTTAAGATTGGTAATCCACATCCCGCCTACCAGAACACTTAATCCCGGAAGATCCATATAATTTGGATTATCCTTTTTAAATATCATATGGAAGTGGTCGCTGGCTTGTACCGTTACTAGTTTCAAACCAGTTAAAACACCTGTCGTACCAGACTTTTCGCTCACTAAATTTAATGCGATGTAAGATGCAACCAAGCCACCCAGTATTAAAAAGAATACTTGTATAACATCAGTATAACCAATAACTTTCATTCCTCCTAAAGCGATAACTATAGAGAAAATAGCTAATAGTACTATACAAAGCAACACGCTTAAGCCAGATATACCACTTATAGCTAATGCTCCTAAATATAGGATAGACATTAAATTTACAACAATGTATAATAACAGCCAAAATATAGCCATAATCATAGCTACTGTACCGTTATACCGCTGATGTAAAAATTGCGGCATCGTAAAAATTTTGTTTTTAAGATAAACCGGGATAAAAAATACGGCAACAATTACCAGCGTAATAGCGGCCATAAACTCGTAGGAGCCAATAGCTAAGCCCATTTTAAAACCAGAACCACTCATGCCTATAAACTGTTCGGCAGAGATGTTTGATGCGATTAAGGATGAACCAATGGCCCACCATGTTAACGATCCTTCGGCTAAGAAGTAATCGTTTGATGTCGCGTTTACATTTTTTTTACGTTGGTAAACCCACCAGCCATATAAGGCAACGATTAAAAAGTAGACTAAAAATACCAGGTAATCCCCGGTTTGGAGTGTTTTCATAATTTGAACTTAGGTTAAAGGCGTCAAGCCTACAATTATAAATCAAATAAAATTGTTAATCAAGTTTTCTAAAAATTCTTGTTTGCCACTTTTTACAGCAGGTTCACCATTTTCGGCAGCGTAATTGCGCAAATCCTCTAATGTAAGTTCCCCATTCTCAAACGATTTCCCTTTGCCTGTGTCAAATGAGGAGTAACGTTCGGTGCGTATTTTTTTATAGTCTGATTTTTGCAGAATATTATCAGCAATAATTAATGCGCGTGCAAAAATGTCCATACCACCAATATGAGCATAAAACAAATCAGCCGCATCGGTTGAGTTTCTGCGGATCTTGGCATCAAAATTAACACCGCCGCCTTGCAGGCCACCAGCGTCTAAAATAACGAGCATCGCTTCAACAATTTCAGTAATATTGTTAGGGAACTGATCGGTATCCCAGCCATTTTGGTAATCGCCGCGGTTAGCATCAATTGAACCTAACATTCCCGCATCTGCCGCAACTTGCAATTCGTGCTGAAAGGTATGTCCGGCTAATGTAGCGTGGTTAACCTCAATGTTCAGTTTAAAATCATTTAGCAGGTCGTACTGGCGTAAAAATCCAATAACCGTAGCCGAATCATAATCGTATTGATGTTTTGATGGCTCACATGGCTTAGGCTCAATAAAAAATGTTCCTTTAAAACCATTTTTACGTGCGTAATCTTTTGCAGTATGTAAAAATTTAGCAAAATGCTCCTGCTCGCGTTTCATATCCGTATTTAACAAGGTCATATAACCTTCGCGGCCACCCCAAAACACGTAATTTTCGCCATTTAAGGCAATGGTTGCATCTAATGCCGCTTTTACCTGCGCGCCACCATGTGCCAATACCTGAAAATCCGGATTTGTAGCCGCGCCATTCATGTACCTGCGGTTAGAGAATAAGTTTGCAGTGCCCCAAAGTAGTTTAACACCACTAGCAGCCTGTTTTTGCTTGGCATAGTCAACTAATGCCTGCAAACGTCTTTCGTTATCCGCAACATCGTTAGTATAATCAACCACATCCACATCATGAAAGCAATAATAAGGAAGGTTCATTTTAGTTAAAAACTCAAATGCTGCATCCATTTTATCTTTTGCTCTTTCCACAGCGTCGGTTTTAACATTCCAGGCGTGTAAATGCGTTGGCTCGCCAAACGGATCGCCGCCATTACCAACAAATGAATGCCAGTAAGCTCCGGCAAAACGTAAATGTTCTTTAAGCGTTTTACCCGCTACCACCCTACTTTCGTCGTACCAACGGAATGCCATTGGGTTATTCGACTCAGGGCCTTCGTATTTAACCTGCCCTATCCCTTTAAAAAATTCTTTTTCACCTAAAACGATACTTGCCATGTAATTTGTTATTTAATTATATTTTTTGTTATTAGTTATTTAGCTATAGAACTACGTCAATTGCGTTTTTAAAATACTTTTCCAATCCTGATAAACAGGTTCGTATTGCTGATGCGACGGCTCAATTAATTGCAGGGGCTTCATATTGCTAAATGCCTCCTTTGCAGATTTGTACAGGCCGCTGCCAATTCCTGCCCCAAGAGCCGCGCCCACACTGCCATCATTTTTATATAACTCTACCGGTACGCCTGTAGCATTTACAAAAGACTCGGTAAATAATTCGCTTAGAAATAAGTTAGCTTGCCCCGCCCGTATCACAGTAGGGTTCATCCCGTTCCCGCGCATAATATCTAACCCATAGCGGAAAGCAAAGGCTATGCCCTCTTGCACCGCTCTAAAAACATGTGCCTGAGTATGTACGTTTAAATCGATGTTATAAAACTGGGCACCAATTACTTTGTTATTAAGCATCCGCTCAGCACCATTCCCAAACGGCAATATGCGCAAACCATTACTGCCTAACTTAATTTGTTGTGCCTCGGCATTCATTTGCTGGTATGTAGTGCTGGCACCAAAAATGGTTTTGGTCCATCTGTTTAAACTACCGGCACCATTAATGCAAAGTAAAACGCCTAAACGCTGTTGCGCTGCTGTATGGTTAACGTGTGCAAATGTATTTACACGCGATTCTTTATCATAAGCTAAAACATCACTTACGCCATATATAACACCAGAGGTACCCGCCGTTGCGGCCACTTCGCCAGGGTTTAATACATTTAATGACAGTGCATTATTTGGCTGGTCGCCGGCTTTATAAGTTATAGGGATCCCTGATCGTAAATTCAATTTTGCAGCAACTAAAGGTTGCAGTTGGCCATGACCGGCAAATACCGGATTAATAGTTGGAAACAGCTCTTTATTAAACCCAAAATATTCAATTACTTCTTGGGATAACCGATTGCACAAAAAATCGTAAAAAACACCTTCAGAGAGCGCTGATGCCGATGTAGTTATTTCGCCGGTCAGTTTCATCGCAATAAAATCACCAGGAAGCATTATCTTATCTATTTGGGCATAAATTTCGGGCTCATTAGCTTTTACCCATGCCAATTTAGAGGCGGTAAAATTCCCCGGAGAGTTTAACAAGTGACTTAAACAAACCTCGTGCCCAATGGCATCAAACGCTTTATTACCGATCTCAACCGCTCTGCTATCACACCATATAATACTATCCCGCAAGCATTGTTGCTCTTTATTAACCAACACTAAACCATGCATCTGATAAGCTATGCCTATCGCGCTTATATCAAAAGAGTTAAAATCATTGTTCTTTTGCAGCAGCATTATTGCTTTTTGTACATGCTCCCACCACATATCAGGCGATTGCTCCGCCCAGCCGGGTTGTTTAGCTATAATAGCCGACTCTGTTTCGGGGTACTGCGCAGATGCTATACATTGCTGCGATTCCGCATCAACTACAGAAACTTTGATAGAAGAAGTACCGATATCAATACCAAGAAGTAACATTTAATATGTGTTTAGATTTATAATGGCCCTTAGTGTTTATATTACACTAGTTAAGGAAGTAAAAATATAGAATAATTTTTAAAATGCAACCGATTGTATTTTTTATTTTAAAAAATTATTTTTTTCATTAAGTTTATGACCTGCAATTAAGTTGTTTTTGATGAAAAATAAAGAGATAACTATTTATGATATAGCCCGCGAGTTAGGGATTTCTCCTGCTACGGTTAGCCGTGGTTTAAGAGATCATCCCGCTATAAACCGTAAAACTAAAAAACGGATATTAGACATGGCTAAAGAGATGGGGTATCGTTCTAATACTTTTGCCAGTAATTTACGACTAAAACGAACAAATACCATCGGTGTTATCGTTCATCGGCTTGACAGCTTTTTTGTAGCATCTGTTTTAGCCGGAATGGAAAAAGTAGCCAGCGAATCGGGCTATAACCTTATTATAACACAATCGCTGGAAAACGTATCTAAAGAGATTGCAAACGCTGACACTATGTTTAATAGCCGGGTTGATGGTTTAATGGTTTCGCTGGCATACGATACGGAGAATATAGACCATTTTGAAGTTTTTATAGAGAAGGGCATTCCTTTATTATTTTTTGATAGGGTATTTCAGCATAAAAATTGCCCCTCGGTTGTTATTGATAATTTTAAAGCCGCCTACCAGATTACTTCGCATTTAATTGACCAGGGTTGCATAAAAATTGCGCATGTTACCGGCGATTTGAAACGAAATGTTTATTCGGAACGCTTTGCAGGATATAAAAAAGCGCTAGAGGACGGGGGCCTAAAATACACTAACGACCTGCTGATTATCAACTACCTCAATGAACATATTGGCCCAAACGTTGATGCCGCAAAACAAATTTTAGCCATGAAACCCATGCCCGACGGGGTGTTTATTACCAATGATGCCTTTGCAGCCTATTGCATGCGTGAGCTTAAACTGGCAGGCCTTGCAATACCTCAGGACATCGCCATAGCAGGTTTTAATAACGACCCCATATCCGGTTTGGTGGAACCTAACTTAACAACCATTAATTATCCCAGTTACGAAATGGGCGAAGTAGCGGCCAGAACGCTGATAAACCATTTAAAGGGGTCATCAAATATGATGTTGACCGACGCGATTATCCTCAAATCAGAACTTATTATAAGAGCGTCATCAATAAAAAAACCAGCCAGTTCACAACTTGTTGTAATTCATTAATATTACACAGGTATTTTTATAAATTTGCCCCCCTGATCGGGTCGTTCCCGGCACTATTATTATATTAAGATGTTAACAGTAGAAAAAATTGGCGGCACATCCATGAGTGCCTTGCAGGATGTCATAAACAATATCATATTATTTGAAAAATCTGGCGATGAATTGTATAACCGGATCTTTGTTGTGTCTGCTTTCTCGGGTGTAACCAATTTGCTCCTTGAGAACAAAAAAACAGGCGAGCCTGGCGTATACCATCGTATAGTTCAATATCAGGAGTTTGGTGAGGCTATAGATGACCTTATACTTAAACTGCAAGCCATTAATAAAAAATATATCAACCTGGGCCTTGATCTTACCGCTGCCGACCAATTTATTGAGAAACGCATAAGGGACGCACAACAATATCTTGACAATCTGGCCAATATATTAACATCAGGATATGTTAGTAAAGAGGGTATTTTACAGGCCGCGCGCGAAATATTAGCCTCAATAGGCGAGAGCCATTCGGCATTTGTATTTACAAATATTCTGCAAAACATGGGAATCAATGCCACGTTTATTGACTTGAGCGGTTTCCACGATCATCAATCATTTACCATTGATGAACGAATAAAACACACTTTCGGTAATATTGCGTTTGATAAAACCATATGCATTGTAACTGGCTATGCCAAAGGTACCGAAGGCATTATGCGCGAGTTTGACAGAGGTTATTCTGAAGTAACTTTTTGCAAAATTGCCGTAGCGGTAAACCCAGCCGAAGCTATTATACATAAAGAATACCATTTATGCTCGGCAGACCCGGTATTGGTTGGCATTGATAATTGTATCCCTGTTGGTTTTACTAATTATGATGTTGCCGATCAACTTGCAGATGTGGGGATGGAGGCTATTCATCCTAAAGCATCAAAACCGTTAGAAATTAACAACATTAACCTGCGCATCAAAAACACTTTTGAACCCGAACACCCGGGTACATTGATCACCAAAGATTATGTCTCGACTGATAAACGCGTTGAAATTATAACTGGAACTACCAAATTGTTGATGATTGATATTTACGACCCGCTAATGGTGGGCAATGTGGGATCTGATTATCAGATAATGCAGGTATTTTATAATCTTGGCATAAGTTATAATTTTAAAGCTACAAGTGCCAATAGTATCTCGATAGTGATTTGGGAAAAAGATTTTAACAGCCAATTGATAGAAGAGCTACAAGAAAAGTTTGAAAAAATTACCGTTGAAAAAATAGCTATGGTATGCCTTATTGGTTCAAATATAGATCAACCCGGGCTGTTAGCAAAGTCGGCAGGGGCGTTAGCCGCTCATGGAATCAATATTAAAAGTGCAGGGGTGTCTTTAAGAAAAGTAAACATCCAGTTTTTGGTTGCACCCGAAGATTTCGACAATGCTATTATTGCTTTAAATCATGTTATGATATCTTAAATATTTGATATATTCTTTTTACCAATATGCAATTACCTAACATTAAATTAACATCAAAAATCTACCTTTGTATATAAGTTTTTATTTAAACTCCGGCAAATGTCCCTAAATAGTATTTTTCAATATTTTGTTCCTAAAGACAGGAAAGTTTTTTTTCCATTATTTGAGCAAGCGGCAAATAATGTTGTTGCCATAGCAACCGTACTGGTTGAAACAGTTAATTCTAACAATGCCGCTACACGTGATGAATTATATAAAAAAATTGACAAGCTTGAAAACGTTGGTGACGAGCTAACCCACCAGATCTACTTAGAATTAGGCAAGAACTTTATTACTCCATTTGACCGAGAAGATATTCATGCGCTGGCTACAGCCATAGATGATATTGCAGATAATATTCAGGGTGCTGCTAACCGCATGAACCTCTACAGTATAGAAGAGTTTACCGTACCCATCCGCAAACTGGCCGACCTGATATTACAAGCCAGTATTGATATGGAGAAAGCAGTAAAAGAGTTAAAGGATTTGAAAAATGTACGCAATATAGCTGATTCATGCATCCGAATAAATAGTATAGAGAACCAGGCAGATTATGTATTTGACCGTGCCGTTGCCGACCTGTTTCTATATGAAAAAGATGCCATCAGGTTAATTAAATACAAAGAGATATTAGCCACGCTTGAAAACGCTACAGATATGTGCGAGGACGCGGCCAACGTTATGGAAACCATTTTAGTTAAAAACGCATAATATGGCATTATTGGTTCTTGTTATCGCATTAGCTATCATATTCGATTTTATAAATGGCTTTCACGATGCGGCAAACTCCATTGCAACAATAGTATCCACTAAAGTTTTAACCCCTTTTATGGCTGTACTTTGGGCCGCCGCATTCAATTTCTTAGCCTATTTTTTGATCAAAGAACATAAGGTTGCCAATACTGTAGCCAAAACAGTGCTTGAAAGTTTTATTACGTTGCATGTGCTATTAGCCGGTTTAATAGCTGCAATTACCTGGAACCTTATCACCTGGTGGTTTGGCATCCCATCGAGCTCATCACATACGCTAATAGGGGGCTTTGCAGGTGCGGGAATGACCAATGCCGTATTTATGGGGCAAAATGCCATGAGTGCTATTAATATGGCCCCAATCATAAAGATTGTGATCTTTATATTTTTAGCTCCAATTATTGGTAGCATTATAGGGTATCTTATTAATGTGGCTATTTTGCATATTTGCAAAAATGCTCGCCCTTCACGAGCCGATACCTGGTTCAAAAGGCTTCAATTGGTTTCATCAGGCGCATTAAGCTTTGCGCATGGTGGTAACGATGCCCAAAAAGTAATGGGGATAATATATGTGGCCCTGATATCTGCCCACCAAATTAACAAAGGCGCATCAATGCCCGGGTGGATTCCCCTTACCTGTTACACCGCCATCGCTTTGGGTACAATGTCTGGCGGATGGAAAATTGTTAAAACGATGGGCTCTAAAATAACCAAGATAACAGCCTTAGAAGGCGTTAGTGCCGAGACCGCTGGTGCTGTTACTTTATTTATTACCGAGCAATTTGGTATACCCGTATCTACAACCCATACTATAACCGGTTCTATTATAGGTGTTGGTTTAACTAATAGGGTATCTGCCGTAAGATGGGGCGTAACCATAAACCTCATCTGGGCGTGGGTTATCACTATCCCTATTTCGGCATTAATAGCCGCGGTTGTGTTTGCTTTAGTGCGTGCCTTTTAATTATTCAAACTAAAGTGTTTTCTATTTGTAATGTTATATAAATAGTCAAATGAAAATTTTCCGCTTATTAATACTCGTTCCCACAATATTTATAATGACCAGTTGTGATACGCTTAACCAGGTTTCGCAGGTTATGGGGCAACAAACTGTTGGGGGTACGCCTACCACATTTGAGATCAATAACGGTTTAAAACAGGCATTAGAGTTTGGGGCCACCAAAAGTTCAGACAAGTTATCCGCCATAGATGGTTTTTTTACTAACGCTGCTATAAAACTACTTTTTCCGCCAGAGGCCCAAAAAGTTGAAAGAACATTAAGATCCATTGGCCTAAATAACCTTTGCGATAATGTAATACTATCACTCAACCGCGCAGCAGAAGATGCCGCTGGACAAGCTAAACCGATATTTATCAACGCTGTTAAACAGATGACCCTGCAGGATGTTACAAACATTCTTTTGGGCAATAACGATGCCGCTACGCAATACTTTAAACGAACGACTACGGCTTCGTTAGCCGATAAATTTAGGCCGGTAGTACAGAACAGCTTAAATAAAGTTGGTGCTACCCGGTATTATAACGACGTTGCGCTCAACTATAATAAAGTGCCTTTTGTAACAAAAATAAATCCGGACATTAGTGACTATGTTACCCAGAAAGCAATCGAGGGGCTGTTTGTAGAAATTGCCGCCGAAGAAATAAATATCCGTCAAAATTTATCTGCACGCTCAACTTCTTTATTACAAAAGGTTTTTGCTTACGCGGACAGAAATAAAAGAAGTTATTAATCTTTTATTTAAACAAAATTAAAAGCTGGCCTTTTTCCACTTTATCGGCAGGTTTTATTTTGATCGTTTTTATAACCGCGTCGGCAGGCGCTTTTATAATATTCTCCATTTTCATGGCTTCTAAAACAAAAAGGTTATCCCCCTTTTTAACCTCGTCGCCTTCGGCCACAAATACTTTTAAAACTAAACCCGGCATCGGAGCTTTAAGATCGCTAATCTTTGAACTGTTTAAATCATTAAGCCCCATTTGTTCAAGCAGGGCATCAAATTGATCTTTTGCTTTTATCTGGTAGGTATTACCATTAACTTTAATAGTGGCTGTTTTATCGGCACTATTAAATTCTACCACCTCTGCCTGGTAAGATCGGTTTTGCATTAATACATGATAACTATTTGTATTAAGTTTTAATATATCTGCATTTAATATTTCACCATTCACACTTAAAGTATTTGATTTTGCTACAACGTCAAAATCAAAACCACCATTTACCTTAATTTGCAACATCGTTATTGTGTTAAAACATACTGAATTAAATTAGCGCCCATTTTTAAAGCTTTCTGGCGGGTTTCCTGTGTATCGTTAGGGTAAGTCCCATAGTCTTCCCACCCGTTGCCCAAGTCGCATTCATAGGTGTAAAAACAAACCAACCTTCCTTTAAAAATCAATCCAAAACCCTGGGGGCGTTTCCCATCATGCTCATGCACTTTTGGTAAACCGTTTGCAAAATCAAACTTTTGGTGAAATACAGCATGATTAATTGGCAGCTCCACAAAATCAAGCTCAGGAAACACCCGTTTCATTTCGCGGCGGATAAACGGATCAAGCCCATAATTATCGTCAATATGCAAAAAACCGCCGCCAATTAAATACTTCCGTAAGTTTTGAACTTCCTGATCTGAAAAAAGCACGTTGCCATGACCCGTTAAAAAAACGAAAGGGTAGTTAAATAGTTCAGCGCTCCCAACCTCTACTATCTCATCTTGTAACTGAAAATTAGTTTTCAAGTTATCATTGCAAAATTTGATAAGATTAGGCAACGCTGTGCGATCGCCATACCAATCGCCGCCACCAGCATATTTAACTTTGGCCATTTTATAAGTTGGCAAATTAAAACTGCTGAATAACAGAACAACGCCTAATAATATAGTTGTTATTTTTTTCATTACCGGTTCAAAAAATTGATTTCGAAACAAGCTTCCAGGGCTGCCGTCTCGGTTCTTAAACGACTATTTCCTAAAGTTATTGGTTCAAACCCGTTTTGCAATGCCGCGTCTATTTCTTTTGGAGAAAAATCGCCCTCAGGGCCAATTAATATTAAATATCTCCCTTTTACTGTTATTTGATTTTTTAATTCCAGTTTCTGGCCGGGTTCGCAATGGGCTATAAACTTTTGACCATAAAATGGCTGGTTTATCAATTTTTGATACGGAATAACTTCGTTTAACAACGGATGGTAAGCCTTTATAGATTGCTTGATGGCGGCGGTAATTATTTTATTCAAACGCTCCGTTTTGGCTTCCTTACGTTCAGACCGGTGGCATATAATTAATGATATTTCATCAATACCAATTTCAGTAGCTTTTTCTAAAAACCACTCCAACCGTTCAATGTTTTTTGGGGGTGCGATAGCTACGTGCAGATAGTGGTTTTGTTGGTTAAAATTACTTTGGACGGCTAATAATTTTAAAGCTACCTTTTTAGGATGCGGATCAATTATTTCAGCTTCGTATAACCCACCTTTGCCATCAATAAGCTGCACATGCTCACCATTTTGCAGGCGCAGTACTCTTATACAATGCTTACTCTCCTCTTCACTCAAATAGTAAATCGGCGAATCAGTAATATCTGGGGTATAAAAAAGCTGCATGGCTGCGGGTTTAATGCAAATCTACAGCATCATCTTCATTGATCAGTAATTCCAGCTTAACCGATTCAATGTTTTGGTCTGATTTTTTGAGTACCGTAATATTATATCCGTTAGCCTCTTTTTGCTCACCAACTTCGGGTATCTTACCAAAAATATCGCCTAACCAGCCCGATACCGTATCGTAGTCTCCATCTTCGGGCAAATCATGAGGCAAATGTTCGTTAACATCATATATGGGTGCAAGTGCGTTAACTACAAACTCATGCTCGTTTAACCGCTCTACAATTGGTTTTTCTTCATCGTATTCATCCTGTATCTCACCTACCAGTTCTTCCACAATATCTTCTAAAGTAACCATACCGGCAGTGCCCCCAAACTCATCCAGCACAATGGCTATTTGAATCCGTTTTTGCTGCAATTCTGCCATCAGATTATTGATCTTTTTTGTTTCGGGAATCAGATAAGGTTTCCTTATAATATCTCTTAAAACAAAATCAACATTGTTAACTAAAAGCGGTAAAATATCTTTAGCATGTACAATGCCAATAATTTTATCAATGGTTTCGTCATACACGGGCATTCGCGAATAGCCTTCGCTTATGATCTCATTTAGCAACTCACTCTTAGAGCAATTGACTTCGATGCCCGATATTTTAGTGCGTGGCACCATAATGTTCTTAACCACCCGCTCATTAAAATCAAATACGTTTTTGATCAGCTCATGCTCGTTAGAATCTATGGCCCCGCTCTTTTTACCCTGATCTAGCAGGTACTGTAATTCTTCGGAACTATGATGAGCCTCGTTACCGTGCACGGGATTAATGCCAAACACACTTAACACCATATTGGCTACCCTATTAAGCACCCAAATTATTGGTTTAAAAACCGTATAAAATATGCTTAAAGGCAATGATATACCCATTGTTACTGCCACTGGCCGTTGTATAGCAAATGATTTTGGGGCCAATTCGCCAAATACGATATGCAATACCGTAATCAAACTAAAAGCTACCACATGGCTGATGTTAATAATAAGATTAGACGTGATCACTAAGCCAAATGTTGAGAAAACATTTAACATTATTTTAGTAACAACTTCCTCGCCGGCCCAGCCCAGCCCTAGTGATGCAATGGTTATGCCCAATTGCGTAGCGGCCAAAAAACCATCGAGGTTTTGAGTAATCCCTCGTGCTATCTTTGCCATCCTCCCCCCGGCTTTAAGCTGTAATTCTATCTGCGATGCCCTAACTTTTACTATAGCAAATTCAGCCGCTACAAAAAATCCGTTAAGCAGCACCAAAAAGAAAGTTAAAACTATACGAAAAACACTTATATCTAAATCGGGTGGAGGGGCCATTTATTTGCTTTTGTTATCGGGAAAAGTAGTTTGGTACAATTCCATAGCTTCTGTTATAACTTTATAGGCATAACGTTGGCCCATTAAATGTTCAATGGTTACGTTTTTACCTTCAAGTTTTTTATAGTCCTGAAAAAATCTTACAATCTCTTTCATGGTATGCGGCGGCAGTTCGGTAAGCTCATTAATATAATTCACAGACATGTCGTTTTTAGCTACAGCTATAATTTTATCATCCTGCTCGCCATTATCTATCATGTGCATTACGCCTATTACCTGTGCTTCAATTATTGACATCGGATAAACATCCGCAGAGCAAATCACTAAAACATCCAGCGGATCTTTATCATCGCAATAGGTTTGCGGAATAAAGCCATAATTAGCCGGGTACATAACCGACGAAAATAGTATTCTGTCCAATTTTAACAAGCCCGAATCCTTATCTATTTCATATTTGGCTTTGGACCCTTTCGGGATTTCAATAATAGCATTTACTACGTTAGGAATGTTATCTCCGGGCGAAACCTCGTGCCATGGATGTTGTGTACTCATAAATAGATTCTATATGTTTGTATTAATTTCTTGTTCGTTTATACTTTTTGACAACCGTTTCTTTAATAAAGCAAAAATAAGCGGTATTGTTGTTACTATAATTAAACCGATTACAATATACTGTAAATAATCTTTAAGATGAGGGTATCTTCGGCCCAAAAAATAACCACTTAATGTTAACGTGGTTACCCATGCTATACTACCTATGATATTATAAATAGTAAATTTTTTAAAATCAACTTTTACTATTCCAGCGAATATAGGAGCAAATGTTCTGATAATAGGAAAAAACCTTCCTAAAACTAACGCCATACCTCCATTTCTTTTATAAAAATCCTCTGCTAAATATATATAACGCTTTTTAAAAAAGAAAGAATCTTCTTTTTTAAGTAAAACCGGGCCGGTTCGGTACCCAAACCAGTACCCTACATAGTTTCCTAAAAAGCCGGCAATTACTAAGGTGATAATTAATAAATAAATAGAAACATCAAGCAAGCCGGTTGCACATAGTAAGCCGGCTAAAAACAAAAGATAGTCGCCGGGTAAGAAAAAACCAAAAAACAATCCTGTTTCGGCAAACACAACTAAAAGCAATAAGTAATACCCGCCCTGACTTATTATAGACTGAGCGTCTGTTAAATTTTGCAGGTGGTCCCAGAAGCTTTCCATTCCGTGTATCAGTAAAATTACAAATATTAAACCAATTTGTAATGCCGATAAATTTAAATAAGGTTAGCAATAAAAACAGGATAGATACCGATAGCAACAATAGCCAGGGCAGAAAAGCCCAATACAACTCTAAAATAACCCGGCACAATCAGTTCTGCACGTTCGGCAGAATAGAAGTACATGGCTATTATAACTTTAAAATAATAGTAGATACTAACAATAGCGTTTAACACAGCAACAATTACCAGGGCTATTTGAAACTGAGATAAAGCACTTGAAAACATAAAGAATTTACCTATAAACCCGGCTGTTAGGGGGATACCAGCTAATGAAAGCATTGATACCGTTAATACAAACGCCAAAAAAGGATTCTTTTTTGATAAACCATTAAAGCTTGCAAAATTATCGCTTCCAGCCTGCTGCTGCACCAATATCAAAACAGCAAAAGCTATAATAGACGCAATAGAATACGCTGTTGCGTAAACAAATATGGCATTAGATGAATTAATGCCTAAAGCCACTATTGCAAAAAGCATATATCCCGCATGCGATATGCTCGAAAACGCCAGCATACGTTTAAAGCTATGTTGGTATAGTGCCGTAATATTACCGATGAACAATGTAAGTATAGTGATTACCAACAATGTAGGCATCCAAAACTCGGCTACGGGATTAAAACAGGTGGAAAACAAACGTAAAAAAGCGGCGAAACCTGCTGTTTTAACAACGGTGGACATGAATGCTGTAATCAGGGTTGGTGAACCTTCGTAAACATCTGGAGTCCAGAAATGAAATGGTGCCGCTCCAACTTTAAAACATAAGCCTACTATAATCAATAAAATACCGCTGTATAATAAGGGATTATCACCATGAGGATGCATAATTATCCAGTTACGTATAACCTCCAGATCGAAAGAACCTGTAGCACCATAAATTAGGGTAATTCCAAAAAGCAAAAAGCCTGTGGAGAACGCTCCCATTAAAAAGTATTTTAACGCTGCCTCGTTAGAAGCGAAATCTTTCTTTTTGATACCCGCCAGGATATATAAACTAACCGACATGATTTCGATACCTATAAAAAGCATGGTTAGATTATGGTACGATACCATTACTATTATACCGGCCAGCGAAAACAATATAATGGCGTAATATTCGGCCACGTGTTCACTTATTCGTTCAAAATAATCTTTTGAGAGGAGCAATATTAATATAGTTGATAAAATGGTGATGCCCGAAAACGCGATAGAATAATTGTTAAACAGCATCATCCCGCTGTAAATTGGTTGTGCGTCAGTATTCCAATCGGCTATAGCAAAGCCAAGTGCAACAAGTAGCCCGGCAATTGTAACTGGTAACAAAGCCTTTTGCACCTTGTATAAACCAAGATATAAAATAACAATCGGTAAAACAGAAAGGGTTATTAAGGTATTCATGGTTTTACTTAACTGAGATTAATTTCTTTTGATTTACTTGTTCTATCAGATTGGTGATACTAGCCTCTGAGATATGCAGGATTGATTGTGGGTACACTCCGATAACAATGATCAGTACACCTATTATACCTAATACAATTTGCTCAGAACCGCTAATATCACTAAATGCAGCAGTTAGTAAATTCGTTTCGCCCTGCATTACTTTTTTGTACATCCTCAACATATACACTGCCCCTAATATAATGGTTAGGCCAGCAATTGCCGACGCCCATATATTATATTGGTATACACCGTTTAACAATAAAAATTCGCCTATAAAACCATTGGTTAACGGCAAGGCTACTGTACCCAACACGATAATTAAAAATGCAATGGCAAATTTTGGCGCAACCTTAGCAATACCACCCAGTTGGTCAATGTCGCGGGTATTTAAACGCCTGCTGATAATATCCATAATGAAGAATAACCCAACTACGTTGATACCATGGCTGATCATTTGGATCATAGCCCCTTGCAGGCCTTGTATGTTCCAGGCAAAAACACCCGCGGCTATTAAGCCCACATGCGCTATAGAGGAATAAGCGATCAATCGTTTACCATCTTTTTGGTTAAATGCTATAAGCGATGCATATACAATACCTATAACTGACAGAACAATGGCGGTAGGGGCCCATTGCGAGAACCCTAGTGGCGATATTGGGATGAGCCAGCGTATAACGCCGTAGATGCCCATTTTTAGCATAATACCCGAAAGCATCATCGTCCCTGCCGACGGTGCTTCGGTATAGGTATCCGGCTGCCAGGTATGAAAAGGGAATATTGGCATTTTGATGGCAAATGCTAAAAAGAATGCCCAGAATACTATGGTTTGGCGGCCCGCATCTAAATGCAAATTATAAAATGCCTGCAGGTCAAACGTTCTGCCGGGTGTTTGCTGGCTTAGGTAAATGATACCTAAAAGCATAAACAAAGATCCCGCAAAGGTATAGATAAAGAATTTTAACGTTACCCGGATACGATCGGCACCACCCCATATGGCACAAATAAAATAGATAGGAATCAAGGCGACCTCCCAGCCTACGTAAAACAAAAACCCATCTAAAGCTGTAAAAACCAATAGTAATCCCGCTTGCATAAACAGAATCAAGGCATACATTGTTGGGTTATAGTTGTGCTTAAAGGTTGTTAAAATAATTATCGGTACTAATCCTGTGGTCAATAAAACCATTAGCATACTAATGCCATCAATACCCGCCTTAAAATGAATGCCAAATTTTTCTATCCAAGGGCAATCAACTAAAAATTGTGTACTTGCGTCGGGTACAAACTGCGTGAGGAATACTATTGCCACTGCAAGTTCAGCTAGGGCAAATAACAATGCTACAGTTTTAGCTGTTCCGCCTTTAAACAACAACGTTACAAGCGCACCCAGCAATGGTAAAAAAAGTAGAATAGTAACCGTCATTTGATATATAATAAATACCTTTTCTTAAAAATTAAATAAATGCAAGCCGAAAAACAATACCGCTATAATGCCAACAACCATCAAAAAAATATAAAAACCAACATTCCCGCTTTGCAGTAAACGCAGATCTTTACTTGCCTCAATTGAGCCTTTGCCTAAGCCGTTAACAAAACCATCAATACCTAATACGTCCACAACCTTATAAAAGAATACGGATAGGCCATCAAGTGGTTTGCGTATAATGGCGTCGTATATTTCGTCAACGTAAAATTTGTTGTATGACAGATTGGTTAAGAAAGGGCGTTCTTCGGTATCGGTAATTGGAATATTACCATTATTACGATATTTTGAAGCCGCCCATAAAAACGCTATGATAGCACCAGCTACTGAAACTCCCATCAATATTTTTTCTATTGCAGGTGATAAGTGGTTAACCGTAAGATTTTGAATAGCGGTTGACCGCTCAAATACAGGGGCAAGAAAATGCTCCAACCAGTGATGCCCGCCCAATATTTCTGGAATACCTATAAAACCACCGAAAATAGATAAGGTAGCCAATATAATTAAAGGGATGGTCATGGATTTAGGTGACTCATGCAAATGATGCTCTTGCTCCTGAGTGCCTCTAAACGTCCCGAAGAAAGTGAGATACAGCATCCTGAACATATAAAACGAGGTACACATAGAAGTTAGAACTCCTATTACCCACAGTGTGGGATTATGCGCATAAGTATGTGCCAGTATCTCGTCTTTAGAAAAGAATCCCGAAAACGGAGGGATACCAGAGATCGCGATGGTACCGATCATCATGGTTGCAAACGTTATAGGTAATTTATGCCTTAGGCCCCCCATTTTACGCATATCCTGTTCGCCGCTAACTGCGTGAATAACAGAGCCTGCACCAAGGAATAATAAAGCCTTAAAAAACGCATGTGTTAATACGTGGAAAAAAGAGCCTGTGTAAGCCCCAACGCCCAATCCTAAAAACATATAACCCAATTGCGATACAGTTGAGTAAGCCAGTACCTTTTTAATATCTGTTTGAGTTAATGCTATAACCGCAGCAAAGGCAGCCGTGGTTATACCCACAATGGCAACAATATGCATGGTTAAAGGTGATAGCGTAAATAAAATATTGGAGCGGGCTATCATATAAATACCCGCTGTTACCATGGTGGCAGCGTGTATTAATGCCGATACTGGTGTTGGCCCGGCCATGGCATCTGGCAACCAGGTAAATAATGGGATCTGGGCGGATTTACCTGTAGCACCTACAAAGAGCAATAAAGTGATCAAGACTAATACATCGCCCGAATGCTTTGCCGCATTAGGAAATACTTCGGCATAAGATAAACTTCCAAATGTTTGGAATATAACAAACATGCCTATTAAAAAACCAAGATCGCCGATGCGGTTCATAACAAACGCTTTCTTAGCAGCATCAGCGTATGAAGGGTTACTGAACCAGAAACCGATGAGCAGGTAGGAGCATAAACCAACGCCTTCCCAACCGATAAACATGATAACGTAGTTAGAACCCAGTACAAGCAATAACATAAAAAACACAAATAGATTTAAGTAAGAAAAAAACTTACCAAACCCAGCGTCATCATGCATATACCCAACGGAATATAAATGGATTAGGAAACCTATCCCGGTAATGATCAACAGCGTGATCGAGCTTAGTTGATCTACCAGAAAAGAGAACGGAATAGTTAAATTACCAACCTTTATCCAATCGAAGTAATCAACTTGGATTGGCCCGCTTGAACTTATTTGTAAAAAAGCCATAATGCTTAATACAAAAGCAAGTAATATTACCGTGCTTCCAATAAAACCGATCGCGCTTTTTGACAATGTATTGCGGCCAAGCCCGTTAATAACAAAACCAGCTAATGGTAATATTGGGATAAGCCAGATGTAATTATTTATCATTCTATATTTATCTTGAATCTCTATTGATTCCTATTTTTAAATTTTAACGCTCCTTTTTTTGACCACTACCACTTTAACCGGTTCAATACATTAATATCCAACGAATTGGTATTGCGATAAACCATAACTATAATAGCTAGCCCAACGGCTACTTCGGCAGCGGCCAGGGCCATAATAAAAAACACAAATACTTGCCCGCTTGCATCACCATGGTAAACAGAAAAAACAGTTAGTAATAAGTTAACGGAGTTAAGCATCAATTCAACCGACATGAATATCACGATAGCGTTACGGCGGATCAACACACCCATTACGCCAATTGAAAAAATTATGGCACTTAATATAATGTAATGGTTAAGCGGGACAGACTGTATGTTCTGCGTTAAAGTTTCCATATCAGGCGTTAGTTTTGTCTTTAGTGGCTAATAAAACAGCTCCTACCATTGCTGTAAAAAGCAAAAGGGAAGATATTTCGAAAGGCAATAAAAATTGAGTGAATAGTACTTTACCCAGCCCCTTCACCAAACCCAGGTTAGGGTTAGCCAATACTACCGGGATAGATGGGCTGGCTACTTTAAGAGATGCTGCTACTGTTAATAATAAACAACAGCCGCCAATTATGGCAGCAAATTTTACAAGATTGGTTTTAACTGGTTCGCTATCATTATTTAAGTTAAGTAACATTAAAACAAACAGAAACAAAACCATTATTGCCCCCATATAAACTATAAAGTTTACAATGGCCAAAAACTGGGCATTTAACAATACGTAATGTATGGTGAAGGTAAAAAACGTTAAAATAAGATACAGTACACTGTGAACCGGGTTTTTTGAAAAAATAACCAGTAGTGCAAACAGTATGGACAAAAATGCGATAAAGTAAAATAAACTCATTTTATAATTACAAAAATACCTTTGCCCTTTTTTAAGGATGGGCAAAGGTATAAAACTTCCTTATTGATTTAATGGTGCCTCAACTAATTTGTCTTTCCCGTAAATAAAATCCTTCCTCAAAAAGTTAGAAGGCACAATATCCCCGTCGAGATAAATAGCCTCTTTAGGGCAAGCCTCCTCGCATAATCCACAAAAAATGCAGCGCAGCATGTTTATTTCGTAAACGGCAGCGTATTTTTCTTCGCGATATAAGTTCTCTTCTCCTTTCTGGCGTTCAGCGGCTATCATGGTGATGGCTTCCGCCGGGCACGATAATGCGCATAAACCGCAAGCGGTACAACGTTCGCGGCCTTCTTCATCTCGTTTAAGCGAGTGCTGGCCCCTAAAATTTTCCGAGAATTCTCTTTTTTGTTCGGGGTAACGTATAGTTACATCCTTGCGGAAAAAGTGTTTTCCGGTAATCCTCAAGCCACTTAAAATTGCAGGCAGATATGCCCGCTCCAAAAAGTTAAGTGGTTTTGATTCTATTAATTTTCTTCTATTGGTTAATGATTCCATTTCTATTTCCTCACTATCTTAAAAACGTACTAACAAGCCCTGTCAATACAATATTGGCAATGGCTAACGGTATCAATATCTTCCAACCCAGGTCCATTAGCTGATCATACCGAAAACGCGGGATCGTCCAGCGTACCCACATAAAAAAGAATATGAAAAATATGATCTTGCCAAATAACACTGCTACGCCTACTAACGGCCCCCAGGTATTACCTAATTGCTCGTTAACATAATCCATGCCGGGGTAGTTATAACCACCAAAATATAGTGTTGACATTACTGCCGACGATACGAACATGTTGATATACTCTGCAAACAGGTAAAAACCCAATTTCATGGACGAGTATTCTGTATGATAGCCTCCAACCAGTTCCGTCTCACACTCAGGCAGATCAAAAGGGGTGCGGTTTGTTTCCGCGAAAGCGCATACAATAAATAATAAAAAGCCTAATGGTTGTTTAAAAAAGTTCCAAGAGAAATAACCGTCTTTCCAAAAACCATGCTGCTGTTCAGTAATTTCGCGTAAGCTTAATGTACCGGTTATCATTAATAAGGCTATGATAGATAAACCCATAGCAACCTCATAACTGATATTTTGCGACGCTGCCCTGATGGCTCCTAATAAAGAATATTTATTGTTGGATGCCCAGCCACCTATCATTACACCATATACACCAAGCGACACCACACCAAAAAGGTACAAAACACCAACGTTAATATCTGTAACCTGCAAATCAACAACGGTAGAACCGATGGTCATTTTCTGTCCCCACGGTATTACAGCCGTGCCAATACAGGCCGTTAGGATAGCTAGCGAAGGCCCAACTATAAATAAAAACGGATTTGCCCTTGTAGGGATGATCTCCTCCTTCATAAACATCTTAGCACCATCGGCTAGTGGTTGCAGTATGCCAAATGGGCCAGCACGGTTGGGGCCAACACGATCCTGAAAAAACGCGGCTACTTTACGCTCCGCATAAGTAGAATACATGGCAACAACCAAACTAATGAGGAATATAATGCCTACCAGTATAAATTTTTGTCCAACAAAAGCTAATTCCATTATAATCGTGTTTGACGGTCAAATTGTTCTTTATTCGCTTCAACCAACAAAGGGTTTGTTTTTACAACCGGTAACGGCTGCAATGTATCGTAATGATTTGAACTGATAACCGATTGGTGTGATATTTTGCGCGGGCCTTCAATTACCCAATCTGCAGTTTTCTTCTTATCAAAACGGCAGGTATTACAAATAAACTCCTCTACCTCGCCATATACATCTTTACGTGCAGTTACCCGCAAAACATCTTCGCCTTTATACCAAAGCGTTACCTTACCGTTGCACTTTTCGTGATCGCAATCACGGTGCGCGTCAACTGGTTTTGTAAACCAAACCCGGTTTTTAAAACGGAAGGTTCTATCTGTTAATGCTCCTACCGGACAAACATCGATCACATTTCCGGAGAAATCATTATCAACAGCTGCCTGTATATAAGTAGATATTTCCGAATGATCGCCGCGGTTCAATATACCATGTATGCGGTGGTCCGTTATTTGGTCGGCTACAAAAACGCATCGGTAGCAAAGTATACAACGGGTCATATGGAGTTGTATCTTATCGCCTATATCTGTTTTCTCGAACGTACGGCGGTCAAACTCGTAACGGGTTTTGGCTAAACCATGTTCGTACCCCAGATCTTGCAGATGGCACTCACCGGCCTGATCACAAATAGGGCAATCAAGCGGATGGTTGATCAACAACATCTCCACAATGCCTTTACGGGCCTCAACAACTTCGGGCGAGGTGATATTTTGCACCTCCATGCCATCCATTACCGTTGTACGGCATGATGCTACCAGCTTGGGCATAGGACGCGGGTCTTTTTCGGAGCCCTTACTTACCTTAACCAAACAAGTGCGGCATTTACCCCCGCTTCCTTCCAGTTTGGAATAATAGCACATTGCAGGCGGAACAATATCACCACCAATAACCCTTGCGGCGTTAAGAATGCTGGTTCCTGCTTCTACTTCAACGGATATTCCGTCTATTGTTACTTTCATTTATTTAATTCAAAAGTCAAAATTAAAAATTAAAAACTACATGATGAGATTGATTATTATTGAAGCTATGATCTTTGATAATTCATCAGCTTCGGTGATCAATTCAGTTGTTTTTTCTTTTTCGACATTTATAATATTTTTATCTCTTATTAAGCAAAGCCAGTATTTCTCAATTTAAATTCTAAAAATTGTCAATTCATTTTGAATTTTTACTTTTTAATTTTGACTTAACTCGCTACAGGCTCTGGTAATGGATCGGCATAATGCGCTAATCCAAAGTTTCTTGTTATTGCTTCTGGGCCATTGGTTACATGCCACTCAAACTCATCGCGGAAGTGGCGGATAGCACTGGCTACAGGCCACGCGGCTGCATCACCAAGCGGACAAATGGTATTGCCTTCTATCTTTTTAGAAACATCAACCAACAGATCCATATCGCTCATTTTACCGTGCCCGTATTCCAGGCGATGTAAAACCTTTTCCATCCATCCGGTACCTTCGCGGCAAGGCGAACATTGACCGCAACTTTCGTGATGATAAAAACGGGCGAAGTTCCAGGTGTTGCGCACAATGCATTGATCTTCGTCAAATACTATAAAACCGCCCGAACCCATCATACTCCCGGTAGCAAAACCACCGTCGGATAATGATTCATAAGTCATTAAGCGGGCTTGCTGGTTTATGGTTTTTGTGATAAGATTGGCGGGCAAAATTGGTACAGATGAGCCCCCGGCTACAACCGCCTTTAATCGCTTACCATTGGCAATACCGCCACAATACTCCTCAGAATATATAAACTCTTCCACCGGTACGCCTAATTCTATTTCGTAAATGCCCGGTTTATTGATATTACCAGAGGCCGAAATCAGCTTAGTACCTGTACTTCGGCCAATGCCGATCTTGGCATATTCTTCGCCACCATCATTAATGATAGGTACAACCGCCGCTATAGATTCTACATTATTTACTACAGTAGGGCAGCCATATAAGCCCGCAATTGCAGGGAAAGGGGGTTTTATGCGCGGGTTACCACGTTTGCCTTCCAATGATTCTAACAAAGCGGTCTCTTCGCCGCAAATGTAAGCGCCGCCACCAGGTTGTACGTACAGTTCCAAATCGTAACCGGTGCCTAATATATTTTTGCCTAAAAAGCCAGCGTTCTTAGCTTCGGCAATTGCTTTTTCCAGTATTCGTATCTGCGGCATCATTTCGCCACGAACGTAGATGTATGATACTTTTGCCCCTAACGCGTAACTCGAAACGATCATCCCTTCAATCAATAAGTGAGGGATATAGGTCATCAGGTAACGATCTTTAAACGTTCCGGGTTCAGATTCGTCCGCGTTGCAAACCATGTAACGGGCCACACCTTCTGGCTTAGCCAAAAAGCTCCATTTCATCCCGGTAGGGAAACCAGCGCCGCCACGCCCACGTAAGCCCGATTTTTTAACCTCTTCAACAACTTCGTCGGGGGTTAAGGTTTTCAAAGCTTTTTCAACGGCCGCATAACCGCCTTTTGAGCGGTAAACATCAAATGTATTGATGCCGGGTACGTTAATATGTTCTAATAGTAATTTACGAGCCATGTTTCAATCAGTCAATTAGTTTTTAGATTGAGCCGTTAAATCTGCAACCAGCTTATCCACCTTTTCGGGCGTCAGGTTTTCATAAAAAGTATATTCGGGGCCTATTTGCAAAACCGGGGCAAAACCGCAGGCGGCAAGGCATTCTACTCCGCGCCAGCTAAATAATCCGTCAGGGGTTACTTCGCCTTCGCGTACACCCAACTTTTCTTCAATGTACTTCATTATCTTTTCGGCACCAACCAGGCAACATGGCCCGGTACGGCAAACCTCTAAAAGATATTTCCCTTGCGGGCGAAGCAGGTACATACTGTAAAAACTCGCTACTTCGTAAACTTCTATAGGGAGTATGTCCAGGTATTCGGCAACTTTATCCATTGCAGGAGGGCTAACCCACCCAAATTCAGCCTGTACCAAATGCAGTAAGGGCAGCAATGCCGATTTTTGTTTTCCTTCCGGATAGCGGCTTACTACATCGGCAAACTGAGCAATCAACTCCGCAGAAAAGGCAACCGGGGTTTGTATTTCTTCTACTTTAAGCATCTAATTCTCCAGCTATAACGTTCAAACTACTCATGTTAATTATTGCGTCTGATAGTACCATTCCACGACTCATAGGCGCATACATCTGGTAATTGATAAAGCTTGGCCTGCGGAAATGCAAACGATAAGGCGAGCGTCCACCATCGTTTACCAAATAAAACCCTAACTCGCCATTAGCACCCTCAACTGCATGATAAACTTCTGTTTTAGGTGTATCAATTTCGCCCATCACTATTTTAAAGTGGTAAATAAGTGCCTCCATGTTATTGTAAACCTCCTCTTTTGGCGGCAGATAAAATGCAGGTACATCCGCATGGAATATATGCGATGGCTCTTTGTCAATTTTAGCCAACGCCTGTTCTATAATGCGTAAGCTTTGCCACATTTCTTCGTTACGTACTAAAAAACGATTATATACATCTCCATTAGTCCCCACGGGCACTTCAAATTCAAAATCCTGATATGAGCTATACGGTTCTTGCGCACGTACATCGTAATCAACACCGGCCGCCCGCAAAATTGGCCCGCTCCAGCTATAACTTAAGGCGGTTTCGGCAGTAACGGGTGCCACATCTTTTGTACGGTCAACAAATATGCGGTTACGATTAAATAGCGCTTCGAACTCCCTTAAAACGGGAGGAAAGTCTTTAATAAATTTCTTGATCTTAGCAAAAGCGATATCATTAAAGTTTCGCTCAAAACCGCCTATACGGCCAATGTTAGTTGTTAAGCGCGAGCCGCAGATCTCCTCGTAAATTTCGTATACATTCTCGCGGTGTTGCATCATGTACAAAAACCCTGTGAAGGCTCCGGTATCAACACCCAGCACGCCATTACATATGATATGATCTGTGATGCGGGCCAGTTCCATAATAATTACACGCATGTAATCAACACGTTTAGGCATTTCAATGCCCAACAGTTTTTCAACTGTCATGTGCCAGCCCATATTATTAATTGGGGCCGAGCAATAGTTAAGCCTGTCGGTTAAAGGTGTTATCTGATAAAATGGCCTGTGTTCGGCAATTTTTTCAAAAGCGCGGTGTATATATCCGATGGTAGAAACCCCGCTAACAATTCTTTCGCCGTCTAACTGCAATACATTTTGGAATACGCCATGTGTTGCAGGGTGGGTTGGCCCGAGGTTTAAGGTCGAGAGTTCACTTTGTGGATCGTTATCCGTTATTAAAAGATGATTTTGCATTCTTTACTGAATATTTTTATCTCCCGAAGAAGTAATCTTTTTTATCAATACGATTAGGGTCTTCCAAAGGATATTCTCGCCTCATCGGGAAAACCGTCATATCGTCAACATTTAAAATTCTACGCAGATCAGGATGCCCATCGAAAACGATCCCGAAGAAATCGTAAGTTTCTCTTTCCATCCAGTTTGCCCCGTCCCACAGGGTGGTAGCAGTAGGTATATGTACATCAGCTGATGCTAAAAACACTTTGATACGAACACGGACACCATTTACCAAACTATGCACGTGGTATATTACCCCAAAAGGTTTTTCCTGATCGGGATAATGGATACCTGTTATATCTGTGAGATGTATAAATTGCAGATCGGTTTTAAGGAAGCTCAGCACCTCTATAATTTGCTCCCGTTCTGTTTCAAATGTTAACAGCCCATACGGTTCAGATACTAGATTAATATGGCCATCAAATTTTGAAGTCAATTTTAGAAGAAGCTCTTCGTTTGATATTTTGCCCATTATTGAATTCCGTATTTAGCTAATAATTCTTGATATTGTGGCGAATCGCGCCTGCGGCCTGATTCTGTTTGTACCAGCTTTTGAATATTCATAAAACCATCAATAATAGCTTCGGGGCGTGGAGGGCAGCCCGGAACGTATACATCAACCGGAATAATCTCGTCAATGCCCTGTAAAACAGAGTAAGTATCAAATATACCACCGCTAGATGCGCAAGCCCCAACTGCCATTACCCAACGTGGTTCGGCCATTTGTAAATATACCTGACGAAGTACAGGCGCCATTTTTTTGGCGATAGTACCCATTACCATTAATAAATCGGCCTGGCGTGGCGAAAAGCTTAAACGCTCGGCACCAAATCGCGACAAGTCATAATGTGAGCCCATTGTAGCCATAAATTCAATGCCGCAGCAAGACGTAGCAAATGGCAACGGCCATAGCGAGTAGGAGCGTGCCATACCCACCGCTTTATCAATCGAGGTAGCAAAAAAGCCAGAGCCTTCAATACCCGGCGGAGCCTCAACAATTTTAATATCACTCATAACCCTCACTAATTATAAAAACTCATCCTTAAAAGGTTGAGTGCAAAATTAATAATAAAATCTTCAATGGTGTTAAAAAAACACTAAGTGCAATATTTGGAATCAATCTAATTAATCCCAGTCTAACGCGCCTTTTTTTAAGATGTAAATAAACCCTAGCAATAATGTGCCCATAAAAATAAACATCTCTATCATGCCCGGGCTACCCAACTCTTTAAAGTTTACCGCCCAAGGGTACATAAAAATCACTTCCACATCAAACAAAACAAACAGTATTGCTACCAGAAAGTATTTAATGGATATGGGGGTACGCGCGTTACCTACAACTTCGATACCCGACTCAAATGTTGAGAGTTTATCGCTTGTAACACGTTTGGGGCCCAGCCTATGGGTAAAAAACATGGTAACAACAACAAATCCAATAGCCACTATCATTTGGAATATGATGGGCAAATAATTAACCGGTAAACTTTGCAATTCCATGCGGCAAATATAGAATGAAGATGTTAAATAAAAAAGGCCTCAATTAAGAGGCCTCTTTTATTTGTTTTTTTACTTTTTACGTGAAAAGTAAGCTATTGCTTGTTTGTTAGCGGGATCAAGATCCTTAGCCTTGGTATAATTATCAGTTGCTTTAGCTGCGTCTTTTTCTTTATACTCAAAATAGGCTCCTAAATAATCGTATGCTTCTGCTAAATTCTTCTTGGTTTTATCATCCGGAGTACCAGCGGCCAAAAGATCAATATATTTTTGATAGTAAGGTTTAGCTAACCCTTTTATGTTATTACGATCGCCTTCCTTATAATCGTTGGCGCGAGCGCGGTAAAGATATGCATCGGCAAAAGGCTTTGCAGCGGTTTTGGCAATAACATAGCCAAATGCAGTATCGGCTTTTGTTAACAAAGCTGTATCTGGTTTTATATTTTTGTTTTTATCTGCTGCAAAATACTGATCCTGAAACGCATAAAAATAGCTTAAGCCTTCACGATAATAGTCCGTTAATTTTGCTTTTTTAGACGCCCCAATATATTTTTTATAGTAATCTCCTGCTTCAACATATTTTTGTTTTGAATAAAAGGCAGTTGCTATTTCGCTGTATAGGTCAACTTGGGTAGTATCGTTTTCTATAGACTTCCGCAGGGTTTGAACACCCAATGAATCGCGACCTGTTTTTAATTGCAAACGGCCCAGGTATAAATAGTCACGGGGGATGATTCGTTTTGGATCCGCTTCTTTCATAAATTTGGTAATCGCATCTAATCCTGCCTGATAATTTCCGTTTTCGTAAGCAGAGTAGGCTAAATAGCGATATACGCGTAAATTAGACCCTGACAATTTGGCAAGGTTATTGGTTTCTTGTTCCAATCCTTTATAATCACCTGATAAAAGCAAAAAATCAGCATAACGCAGTCTTGATTCTAATGACCTATCGGTAAGGTCAAGGTATTTTTTGTAATACTCTGTAGCCTCTTTTATTTTTACAGACGCCACTTTCATATCACTTCGGGATATTAACAGATCTGTTTCTGCTAGTTGGCGATATGCCGGCCCATAGTTAGGGTCTTTTGCCAAAGCTGCCTTAAATTGCTTTGTTGCATCTTCGAAATTATTAGCCCGCTTCCATAGATCGCCAATATTAACCATTATAGTGGGTGAATTTGGATCCAACCCTACGGCGTCACTATAGCTTAGATAAGCTTGATTGCTATTTAATTCGGACCGATAAGCGTCACCAAGAGTTGTCAGTAATTCAGGATCTTTAGCGCCGGATGGCAATGTTTTTCCTTTTTCTAATATTGCAATTGCATCGTTAGAGCGAACAGGGGCTTCCATGTAAGCTTTTCCAATGTATATATATGGCTTATCATCTTTAGGTGCCAAAGCTAATGCTTTATCAAAATTTGCTTTAGCCGCGGCCTCGTTTTTGTCAAATCGCTCAACCATACCTAAACCAACATAATTTAATGCTGATTTTGGATTAATGGCTATCCCTTTATTAAATGCAACACGTGCCGAATCGGGATAGTCCTGACCGGGTTGAAGATATGTTAAACCCAGATAAAAAAAATTTTCATCCTTGGTTGACTGTGTAACAGTCAAATTCTTTAACATAATTTTCGCTTTTTGAAATTGCTCAGCGTCAATCGCTTTTTTAGCATCAGCTAAACTTTGGGCAAAAACTGATGATCCTATAAATACCAAACCTAAAGCGGCTACGGATACTTTACTTTCTATTTTCATTATTTAAATTATATATTAGGTTATTACTTACTCATAATTACTTCTCGGCCGGGGATAGAATCCGGCAACAGCCCTGATTTCAATACAATTCTTTGCCCCCGGTCGCTTACCAGGAATGACTCAAAACCTGTGCCTAAACCTAATTTCCCTGTGCAATTTATTATATATAATCCTCTTATTAAAGGGTATTGTTTTAATCCTAACGTTGTTTGCGATGGTTTAAAATACGTTTCCGCATCCTTTTTAGCATCCTCGTTTTTAATTCCTACAACCTTTACCTTATTAACTAAAGCTTCATAATTTTTATCTGGATCGTTTAGCCAGCTAAAACTAATAAAGCCTATAGCTTTGGGGTGTTCGCTTACATATTTGATGACCTCAACATTTGTTTTGAGGGCATATATGTTTTTCTGGTCGAATTTACTGTTTCCCGAAAAATCTTTCAAATATCGTACAATACTTGAATTTGGATTATCAAACACAATGTTTCTATCTGTTTTAATTTTCCCATTCAGTATTGCTTTCAATTCATTAACTGACGTTGTTGTATCAGTAGACGATTGATTTACAATTACAGTTACCGCATCAATAGCAAAACGATTAATATCGGCTGGTAGTGTGCGATTTTTTAATAATTTTACTTCATCTGGTTTTAAATCTCTGGATAATATCGCTACTCTGATACTGTCATTTAAAAAAAGCCTCAAAGCATCGTTTTCCGATTTATAAACTATTTTTGGATTAGCTTCTTTATTTAGCGCTTTAAATATATAAAGTTCTTGGTCTAATATTGGTGCAAAAGATTCATCAGCTACAAACTGCGCGGTCCCTTTTAAATAGCTATCATCGCCAGTATCCTTAACGGATTGGTTGCAGGCATTAAATATTGTTAAAATGGTAAAGCTTAAAAAGGCAACTTTAAAACTAATCTTCATCAGGTTCTTTCTTCAATACTCTGGAAAAACGAATAATTGCATATATAATTACAAATGATCCAAAAATGATTCGTTGATAGGAGGGCATATTTAAAGGAATTTTGTTCCAAAAAACAATCATTAACCCAAACACTAAAAAGCTTAAAAAAGCTAGAGCTCCTAAAATAAGCAGAAACCGCCTTTTGAGCGATTTCTGCTTATAATTATTCTGATCAAACATGTTATTATTGCTCTGGCATAGTAAAGTTAACCGGTATGGTAAATTGTACACGTACAGGTTTTCCGTTCTGGATACCCGGGCTCCATCTTGGGGCCGATTTTAGTACACGTACCGCTTCGTCACCTAAACCACTACCCGGATCGCGTAGTATTTTAATATCTGTGAAACTTCCATCCTTTTCTACAACAAACTGTAGTGTAACACGGCCTTGCACATTGTTCTCTCTGGCTAAATTGGGGTATTGTATTTTCTTACCCAAGTAGGCATAAAACTTTTCCATCCCACCAGGAGGGTTCGGATTAATTTCAACAGCAGTAAATATTGCATTCCCATCACCTTCGGTAACCGCGGCAACATCAGCATTACCTACAGGTTCATCAATTCTAACAGCTTGGTTAGGGTCGCCTTTTTGCTCTTTCTGCCCTGGGTCAACTACTTCCAATTGCTTTTCAGTAGGCGGATCTTTCTCACGCACCTCGTTATCCGGCTTCACAATCGGAGGCGGAAACTTCACCTGATCAACCTTGGGTTTCGGGGGCTCCTTTGGTGGCGGCGGTGGTGGTTTTGTTTGATCAATAGGGGGTGGTGGCATTAATACCACATCGGTTACTTTTACTTTTTCATCTGCTTTTGGAATAAAGCCTTTAATTTTGTTAATAATGGTTGGTAAAGCCAATACAAATACAAAACCTACTATAGCAAATAAAAGAGCCCTATTGGTTGTCCTTGGGTTTTCTTTTCTTAACTCGTAAGCTCCATACGCCTGGTTACGGCCTTTAAAAACAACATTTAGCCATTCCGGATGAAATATATCTAATTTTTCTCCAAACATTTTTTGGGCTTTTAATTGGTTTAAAATTGTTTAGTAATTAATATAGATGTTGTTTTTTCAACTCATCTATTTCTGGTTGTGTAATATCAACAATGGCATGAATATCAATTTTTGTAATATTTAATTCGTCCATTGCATCAACCAAGTTACGATAATTCGATTTGTCGCTTGGTTTGATTAAAACAATCATTGGCTCTCCACCATGTGATGCTTTAATTTTATCAGAATTCTCTATTAATGCCTTGCGTAACCCATCCTTACCGTAATTATCAACAGTTGGGGCCGACTTTCCTGGTTCACCTACAAACCACTCTATTTTATTGTTCGACCCTAAAAGAACAGTCATTGTCCGGGAAGCCGCTACTGGCAATCTCGTGTCTTTCTCATCTTTGTCCGGCATTACCAAATCCATAGCTTTAGGCTTTAATAGGGTAGTGGTAAGCATAAAAAAGGTGATGAGTAAAAAAGCCAAATCAACCATTGCGGTTAAATCAACCCGTGTTGATGCTTTTTTTGACCTAACCTTCCCGCCTTTATGTTTCCCCCCGCCGGAGGTATCTAATTCTGCCATAGTTTTTTATTTAGGCGCACTTCTAAGTGCTGTAATTAAACTAAACTTATTTACTTTTTGCTTCTGCAAAATTGCTATTACCCGTTTAATAGTAGGGTATTCTTCCTTACTATCTCCCTTGATTGTAACACGAAGTGCTTTGCCTGTTAAAGCAAGATCAGCTTTACGTGCTTCACGTATCCAGTTAAACAATTCGTTACTTACAGAATCTGTTGGGATACCTGTTTGTTTAAAACTTTTGAGTTGCGTTTCATCAGCACTTAAAAAGGTTTTTAACTGGCTCATAGGCACACCCAACGTGGCTGTAGACGCAAAAACGGCTATCTCTTGTGGTGTAAAGGTGATTTTATACAATTTACCCATCTCTTCCAGCATTAATTTGCGGACAGGCACCCCCTCTACTCCAAAAAACACTTCGCCCTTACCAATGGTAATAGTTGCAATATTATCTTCTGGCAAAACAACAGTTTTGCTAAACGATGGAATATCAACCGGAACCGGATCGTCGGCTTTAAATTTAGATGTCATGATGAAAAAGGTAAGCAAAAGGAACGCCACATCACACATGGCGGTCATATCCGTTGCTGTACTTTTTCGTGCTATTTTAACTCTGGGCATATCTTACTGTTGAATGTTAGTATAAAACGATTGACTAAATAGACTTAGCATATCAAATGCTAAACTTTCACACTCATCTTACCACTAAACTCTGGCAGATGATTTATGTGAAGCCGCAAAAGTTTGTACAATACTAAAACCAGTTTCGTCAATAGCGTAAGTTAACTTATCAATTTTAGATGTAAAGATGTTGTACATGATGATTGATATAGCCGAAGTACTGATACCCAAGGCAGTATTGATCAAAGCTTCAGAAATGTGTGAAGAAAGTTCGGACGCGTTTGGCGCTCCTGCCGCTCCCATTGTACGGAAGGCTCCGATCATCCCAAACACTGTTCCTAACAACCCCATTAATGTACCAATTGATACTAATGTAGCTATGATTGTTAAATTTTGCTCTAACATCGGCATTTCTAACGAGGTTGCTTCTTCAATGTCTTTTTGAATAGCTAACGCTTTTTGATCAACATCCAGATTTGGCTCATTTTCCATTTCACGGTATTTTTTCAAGCCAGATTTAACCACGTTAGCTACAGAGCCTTTTTGTTTATCGCACTCGGCCGCTGCCGCGTCAATATTACCAACATTTAAAAAGCTGGTAACTTTTCTAACAAAAGAATCTACACTACCTGTGCCAGATGCTTTACCAATAACAACAAACCTTTCTATTGAAAAAGTTATTACCATTAATAATAAACTCAAGATGATTGGTACAATGTACCCTCCCTTGTGAACTAGTCCAAAAACATCCGATGCTTCGTTATTTGAATCACCTCCTTTATAGTGACTTCCATCACCAAGGACAAATACAAATATTAATATCGCGACGACGATACAAATGGGTATTGCCAAAGATGAAAACATGCCCGATGCGCTTGAGCTTTCTTTTTTAACTGTAGTAGGTGTTGGTGCGTTTGCCATTACTTTAAATTTTTAGTTTTTAGTTTTATAATGTAAGTTAATAATGTGCTGATTATTTGAGAGTAACAAATCTATAATATTAATAGATTAAAAAAACCTTTTTTATTTTTCTTTATAATAAATTAACATTAGGCGTATTTGTTTTAATTGGTGCTATAAAAACGCAATTATTGTAAAAAATTGCGTTTATCAACTCTTTTTTTTACAATACAAATCATTTTTTTTTAAAACCACAAGTTACACCTAAAAAAAAACTGTAACTAAGCCAATACAAAGCCACAATGTTAATATACTACAATATATTGTTAAAATACACTATCCCCCGGCTTTTTTAACTTTATATCCATCAGCTAGTAATAAAGCTAGTATTTTATCTCTAAAATCACCTTGTATTAATATTTCGCCGTATTTAACAGAGCCACCCACGCCACATTTTGACTTTAAATTTTTTCCTATTGATTCCAAATCTTCCTCTTTGCCTATAAAGTCGGCAATTCGTGTTACAACTTTTCCACCGCCCTTACGGTCGAGGTATATTTTAAGGTTTTGCTGTTGCGGAGGAATTGTTGATACCGCGCCATTTGATTCAAATTGATATTGAAAAGCCTGATCTGTTGAGTACATGATGCCAGAAATGTTTTTATCTTTTTTTGCCATAACGCTATCCCTTATATTTACTGCCCACAATAACATTTAATGAGTTCGGAATCACCTTTATCTCGGCATCACAACCAATTATTTGAGGTTCGCCATCTAAATGCACAGGGCCGGGCCCTGCTCGTTTTACTTTTATATTTCTGCCACGTATAATTTCTACGTATCCCGATGTTTCTGAGGTTTTAGTTAGCATGCGCAAACCCATTTCAAAAAGCCTGTAAACAGGGAATGGTTTTATAACGCATACATCTATCAAACCATCGTGTAAAGATGCATTTGGTGATATATGTGCATTGTTGCCATATTGTGATGAATTGGCAAAGCTTACCATAAAAGCTTCCCTATTATACAATTTTCCATCAATTTCTATCTGATACTTTTGGGGGATATAATTAGATATTTCCTGAATGGACGACTTTATGTATTGTTTAAACCCACGATTTTTATTGTGCGAAAAAACTTCACTAATATGGGCGTCAAAGCCCATGCCGGCCATATTAAAAAACCATTGTTCATTTATTGTAGCGGCATCTATTGATTGTATCTGGCCGGTATTTAAATTTTCAATAGCCTTAATTGTGTCTAAAGGGATATTTAAAAACCTTGCCAATCCGTTTCCAGACCCAAATGGAATTATGCCCAAAGTTTTATCGGTACCGGCAATTACTGATGCGGCTTCATTAACCGTTCCATCTCCGCCTACAGCTATTATTACATCAATTTTTTCAATAGCTTCTGCTGTGATTTTTGATATATGTAAGTCTGTGGTACTATATTTAATTTCGTAATCAAATAACTCTTTGTTCAGGTGTTTATGTATAAGGCCGGGAACCCGATCTTTCCTTTTCCCGCCCGAAACGGGGTTAATGATAAATAATGCTTTTTTTTTCAACTATCAATGCTTTCGGCGAATCAAAAGTAGTTGTATTTTCTGCTTTTAAAAAATAGTTTTACCTTAGCTGCCTGAAAGTGGACTGATTTGGATTGATCTGTTACATACAGGCAGGATTGCAACCACATAAAAAAGTGCTAAAATACCTCTTCCTTTTTACCGCTCCATACTTTCAAAAGTTATTTTCTTGCATATAATAGGAATAAAAATAAACTCCATGTCGTATCTATTTACCTCAGAATCAGTATCAGAAGGGCACCCGGATAAGGTTGCCGATCAAATATCCGATGCATTGATTGATAATTTTTTGGCTTTCGATCCCGAATCAAAAGTGGCTTGTGAAACTCTGGTTACTACCGGACAGGTGATTCTGGCCGGCGAAGTAAAATCGAAAACATACCTGGACGTACAAAAAATTGCCCGGGATGTAATTAACAAAATTGGTTACACCAAAGCAGAATATATGTTTGATGGTAGTTCGTGCGGAGTACTATCAGCAATACATGAGCAATCACCAGATATTAACCAAGGGGTTGATCGTAAAGAAAAACAAGAACAAGGTGCTGGCGACCAGGGAATGATGTTTGGATACGCTACCATTGAAACCGATAACTATATGCCTTTGGCTCTGGATATTGCCCATGCCATATTAATTACACTTGCCGAACTGCGCCGCGAAAATACTGAAGTTAAATACCTTCGCCCTGATGCTAAATCGCAGGTTACACTGGAATATGATGACAACAATCAACCCGTACGTATTGATGCCATTGTAGTTTCAACCCAACATGATGACTTTGCCGAAGAGCAAAAAATGCTGGAGCAAATCCGGAAAGATATTATTGGTATACTTATACCAAGGGTAAAAAGCAAATACCCTAAATATGGCCACTTCTTTAACGATGATATTAAATATCATATTAACCCAACTGGTAAATTTGTTATTGGTGGCCCCCATGGAGATACCGGTTTAACAGGCCGTAAAATTATTGTTGATACTTATGGCGGTAAGGGCGCGCATGGTGGGGGGGCTTTCTCTGGTAAGGACCCATCAAAGGTTGATCGCTCTGCAGCTTATGCTACGCGCCATATTGCTAAAAATCTGGTAGCAGCCGGTGTATGCGACGAAGTATTGGTGCAGGTATCATATGCCATTGGTGTGGCCCAGCCGATGGGTATTTTTGTTAGTACCTACGGAACCGCTAAGGTTAAATTAACCGATGGCGAGATTGCAAAAAAGGTTGAAACCTTATTTGACATGACCCCTTACGCTATTGAAACCCGATTCAAATTACGCAACCCTATATATTCGGAAACAGCCGCTTATGGCCATTTTGGCAAACCACCTCAATTGGTAACCAAAACGTTTTCTTTGCCCGACGGTACTACAAAAACTTTTGAAGTTGAATTGTTTACCTGGGAAAAGCTTGATTATGTAGACAAAGTAAAAGCAGCATTCGGGCTTTAATTTTAAAAACCAAATATTTAAAAGCTGCCTTTGGGCGGCTTTTTTAGTTAATGGCTTTTGAAATAATTAACCAATTGCACAAAACAAATGATGTTTTGAACAACGTGTTTTGATGCAATTCATGGTAATTTGCAGCTATAAACCTCTATATATCCTTTAATAAATAGTAGTCTAATTAACGGCCACATACCGATCGGTATATGCATGCTTCCATTTATTAAAGCAGGATACAGAGTTAATTAAACTTAGATTGCTTAGACCGACCCCGATGCAAAAAAAATTATTTAATTTATTTATTATTTGTTTATTACCCTGCTTTTTTACAAATGCAGTTGCTCAGCTATTGCCAAACCGGCAAAGAATTAATTTTGATGCAGATTGGAAATTCCATTTAGGAAACGCGGCCAGGCCCGATAGTGACTTTAATTATAAAGTTGCTAATATATTTTCAAAAACCGGCAAGGCCGAAAACACAGCCATTGATCCTAAGTTTAAAGACAATGAATGGCGGTCGGTACAGTTACCCCACGACTGGGCCGTGGAACTTCCATTTCAAAACACACATAACGATGATATTATATCGCATGGTTATAAACCAATAGGCGCTCTATTTCCTCAAAACAGTATAGGCTGGTACCGCAAACACTTTACAGTAGCTGCGGCAGATTCGGGCCAACGCGTTGTAATACAATTTGATGGCATATTCCGCGACAGTAAAATATGGATCAATGGGATTTACCTCGGCACAAACGAGAGTGGTTACCTGGGCGTAAGTTATGACATTACTGATTATCTGATCTATGGCAAAGACAATGTTGTAGTGGTTAGGGCAGATGCAACGCAATCAGAGGGTTGGTTTTACGAAGGTGCCGGTATTTATCGCCATGTATGGCTACACACGCACAATAACGTTCATATTGTTAACGACGGTATTTTTGCACATACCCTTGTTAAGGGCGGTAGTGCCTCTGTTAATATTGAAACCACTATCAACAATAAAGGCCTTACCCCAGCTACCTGTTCTGTTTTTGCATTTATAAAAACCCGCGACGGGCTTATTATTGGTAAAACGCCTGAGCTAACTGTTGCATTAAGGGTTAATCAAACCGAAACTATCAAACAAAGCGTTACTGTTACGGGAGCAAGGCTTTGGTCAATTGAGGATCCATATTTATATAAGATAGTTCCAGTTATCAAACAAGACAACCAGATTATTGACAGCAAAACCGTAAGAGTCGGTATTCGTAGCATTGTTATTGATGCCGCAAAAGGGGTATTGCTTAATGGCAAGAGCGTTAAAATAAAGGGCGTCAATTGTCATCCTGATCATGCCGGGGTAGGAACCGCGTTGCCAGATTATTTGCAATACTATCGCATACATGCCCTAAAGGAGATGGGAGCAAACGCCTACCGCACCAGCCACTACGCGCCAACGCCGGAGCTACTGGACGCCTGTGATAGTTTAGGGATGTTAGTTTTAGATGAAAACCGGTTGCTGAATAGCGGGCCCGCGTATCTCGATCAATTTGAACGATTGCTTAAACGCGATCGCAGCCGTGCCTCTGTTTTTTTATGGTCAATTGGTAACGAAGAAGGTTATATACAAACCAATAGCATAGGCAAGCGTATTGCCCAAACATTATTAGCCAAACAAAAAGAACTTGACCCTACCAGAACCAGCACTTATGCCGCGGATATGGGCAATGTATTTACTGGTGTAAATGAAGTTATCCCCGTACGGGGATTTAATTACAGGCAGTTTGCTGTAGAAGCCTATCATAATGACCACCCCACACAACCCGTAATGGGCACAGAAATGGGAAGCACGGTAACAACCCGTGGCATTTATGTTAAAGACACGATTAACGCCTATGTGCCCGATCAGGACATTACAGCTCCGTGGTGGGCCAGCAAGGCTGAAGAATGGTGGCCATTGGCAGCAACCAATACATGGATGTTAGGTGGGTTTATATGGACGGGCTTTGATTATCGCGGCGAGCCTACGCCTTACGAATGGCCAAATATCAATTCTCATTTCGGAATGATGGATGTATGTGGGTTTCCAAAAAACATCTACTATTATTACCAGTCGTGGTGGAGCGATAAAGATGTACTGCATATTTCGCCCCACTGGAACTGGAAAGGCAAAGAAGGCAACCCGGTTGACGTTTGGGTAAACTCAAACGCTAATGATGTGGAGCTTTTTTTAAATGGTAAAAGCTTAGGCAAAAAAGCAATGCCAGCCAACAAACATTTACAATGGAGCGTACCTTACCAGCCCGGAATATTGGAAGCAGTGGGTTTTAAGAACAACCAAAAGATAACAACCAAAGTTGAAACCACAGACGAATCATATAAACTTATAATTACACCCGCCATAACAACCCTGCATGCAAACGGCCAGGATGCAACCGTGATGAATATTAGCGTAGTTGATAAAAAGGGCCGCGAAGTGCCCGATGCCGATAATTTGATTCAGTTTTCGTTAACCGGAAACTCTAAAATTATTGGTGTGGGCAATGGTAACCCAAGCAGCCACGAGGCCGATAAATGCGCAGAAGGTAGCTGGCAGCGCAGGTTATTTAACGGAAAATGCCAGTTGATTTTTCAATCTGGTACAAAAGTTGATATTACAAACCTGGCAGCGTTTTCAAAGGGGTTAATACCGGCTTCTATTAATATAAACATTATTCCCGCGGCTGCATCTGCTATCCCAACATCATTTACCAGTATTAAATAAAATGGCACTTTACTTTTGAGGTTCCTGTTAAAGATTCCTTCCCTCTTGATATGACACTTAATACGAGTGATAAGTTTTTATCCCTCGTATTAATGCCTTAACTGTATTTGTCCAATGTTAACTTACTTGTTTTTGTTAATAGGTTATATGATTTAAATGTTTAAATTTATGTTTAGCAATAAGAGCGAAATTAACCTTCGCCAATTAACCTGATTTTGTTCGCCCTTTTATAAATATGAAGAAGAATAGACTAGTATCTAATAGTTTATCAAAAAAATTGTTTTTATACAGTTCTCTAGTATGCATAATAATTCCGTTATGGGTGCAAAGCCAGGCTCCTGTATTAAAATTCAAACATATAACAAGAGAGCAAGGATTGTCTAACAGCACAATAGAAATCATCTTTCAGGATAGCCGTGGTTTTATGTGGTTTGGAACACGGGATGGTTTAAACAGATATGATGGGCATCAAATGACTGTTTTTAAGAACAACCCTTTAGATACCAATTCCTTAAGCGACAATTTTATCCGTTACCTTTACGAAGACCATCGGCACCGGATGTGGATAGGCACCAAAAACGGGTTAAACCTGTTTGATAAACGCAAAAACACCTTTACCCGTTATCTGCATGCCGACAATAAAAACAGCATCAGCAATAACCAGATCAGCTGTATATATGAAGACAAAAACAATTTATTATGGATCAGTACAGTTGGCGGTGGCCTTGATGTTTTTAATGAACAAAATAATAGATTCTCCCTCCTGAAACACCGCTCTGGTGTAAAAGGTACTTTAAGTAACGATGGTGTTAACTACATATTTGAGGATAAAAGCTTCAATTTTTGGATAGCAACACGGTCCGGCCTGGATCTGCTCGACCGGAAAACAGGAAAGTTTACCTTATACCAAAATTTAACCGATAATAGCCGGGTTTATCTTAACAACATCTTTTTGGTAATTAAACAGGATAAACAAGGAAATTTATGGCTCGGTACCGAAGATAGCGGTTTAGCCTTGTTTAATATCGTTAAAAAAACATTTACGCAATTTAGGCACAACGATAAAATATCATCCAGCTTAGGAAGCGACATGGTAAAAAGTATTTTTGTTGATCAGGCGGGCCGGGTATGGGTAGGGAGTATAAACGGTGGGCTTGATTTATTTAATCCTGCAACAAACACATTTTTCCATTATCAAAATGCCCCTGATAATGCCGAAAGCCTATCACAAAAAACAGTTTCGGCTATATATCAGGACAATGAATCGAATTTATGGGTAGGCACGCACCGGGGAGGGATTAACCTCTATACACCAAAAGCAGAAAAGTTTCAATTATACCAGCAAGAAACCCGGCCCAATAGTTTAAGTTACTACGATGTAACCGCTTTTTGTGAGGATAGAAAAGGCAATATCTGGATCGGGACGGATTATGGTGGCCTAAATTTGTTTGATAAAAACAAAGATGTGTTTACGCATTACCGATACAACCCATACAACCCTCAAAGCTTAAGCTCAGATGCTATTCTGGATATTATGGAAGATCATAGGGGAAACCTATGGCTCTCCACATGGGGTGGGGGTATTAACCTTTTTAATGCGGCAGATCATACTTTTAAACATTTTTTAAATGACCCAAATGATAAAACTTCCATAAGCTCTAACCATGTACAAAAAACGTTCGAAGACAGTAAAGGAAACTTATGGGTAGCCACCTATTATGGTGGATTAAATTTGTTAAACCCGCAAACGTATAAATTTACCCGCTTTACCCAAGACCCCTCCGGTAAAACCAGCTTGTTTGGCAATAATGTGGTATCAATAAACGAAGATAGCCACCATAATTTATGGATAGGTACTGATGATGGCGGGTTGAACTGCTATGATTTAAATGCGCAGTATTTTTCCCATTATTTTAATACGGGGGGCAAAAGCCCCGATATAAGATTTATTTTTAATGATAAACAGGGCCGATTATGGGTGGGCCAAACCGGGCTATATTTGTTTGACTATGCTCGCAAAAAGTTTTCATTATATACTAATAAAGCAGGTTTATCAACCGAGTTTATTAAAGGTATCACTCAGGATGATAAAGGAAACCTGTGGATATCAACATCCAATGGCCTAACTAAATTTAACCCGGTAACCTACGCGTACAATAAGTTTAATACAGGCGATGGCTTACAGGGGTTAGAGTTTGAAGCTAATGCTTGTTTAAAAACCCGCGATGGCGAAATGTTTTTCGGTGGAGGAAACGGGTTTAATGCTTTTTATCCCGACCATATTGTGAATAATAATTTCATTCCGCCGGTATACATTACAGATTTTCAGATATTTAATAAAAAAATATTGCCTGGAGAAAAAGATTCGCCATTGCAAAATGATATTAGCCTAACAAGCAACATTATATTATCCTATAAACAATCTACTATCTCATTCAATTTTGCCGCCCTTAATTATACCGTATCTGATAATAACCAGTATGCATATAAATTAGAAGGGTTTGATAAGGACTGGAACTACGCAGGTAAAGAGCGAAAAGCCAGTTATACCAATTTAAACCCCGGAGAATATGTTTTTAGGGTTAAGGCATCCAATAACGACAGGGTATGGAACGAAAAAGGGGCTTCAGTAGTAATTACAATTGATCCTCCTTTTTGGTCAACCTGGTGGTTCAGAACCCTGATAACCCTTGCATTGATCGTGCTTTTTTATAAATGGTATCAATACCGCAGAAGCCTCGAACGTGAAAAAATGGAAGAAAGGAAAAAGGAAGAAATGCATCAGGTTCAGCTACAGTTTTTCACCAATATATCGCATGAGTTCAGAACACCGCTAAGCCTGATACTGGGCCCGATAGAGAAATTAAAGAACGAAGATCTCCGTACAGAATTTGAGCATTATTATAACACTATTCACCGCAATGCAACTCGGTTAATGAATCTGATCAATGAACTGATGGATTTCAGGAAAGTTGAATCGGGTGCATTGAAATTGAAAGTAATGCCGGGTAACCTGGGCCAGTTTTTAAATGATATAGTAGAAGAGTTTAAAGACCTCACCACTAAAAAACAAATAACGCTAACTATTAATAACGAAGAAAACTATAGTCAGACTTGGTTTGACAGGCAAGTGCTCGAAAAAATTGTGCTAAACCTGCTCCATAATTCGTTTAAATATACTGCCGAAGATGGTAAAATAAATATTGAGGTTTTTAATTCCCTAAACCAATTTAAACCTGTATTTGAAAACGAATTAATTGTCAAAAATGATTACCAGGCAGGCAGTTATTTTTATATCCGCGTTTCTGATAACGGTATAGGGATTTCGAAAGAATCAATACAGCACCTTTTTGAACGATATTACAGAATAGCCTCTGCGCATTTAGGATCGGGGGTAGGTTTGGCATTTGTAAAGAGTTTAACACTGATGCATAAGGGCAATATTTATGTTTACAGCGAACGCAACAAGGGTACAGAGGTTATTATTGCCTTGCCCTCGACAAAAGAAAGCTACCAGAATGATGAACGTTGGTTTGAAACAGCCAATGAGGGCGCGGGAGTGCGGTTGGAAAGCATCAATTATAAATCAGAACACCATTATATTGACCCAGATAATGCGGGACAGCCTCAGAACCCCATAAAAGCACAGGGCAAGGAGCATGTATTAATAGTAGACGATAATGACGAATTAAGACATTTTATAAAAGAATCATTAAGCCCTTTTTATCATATCTCTGAAGCCGACAATGGTAATAAAGGGTTAATTAAGGCAAAAGATGAATCACCAGATCTGATTATAAGCGATGTAATGATGCCCGTAATGGATGGAATAGAGTTTTGCAGAATGATAAAAAACGATATAGAAACCAGTCATATCGCATTTATAATGCTTACCGCCAAAGGATCCATAGAGGCCACAATAGAAGGTGTAGAGTCGGGCGCGGATACTTATTTTTCAAAGCCAATCCGGGTAGAGCTTTTGCTGGCAACGATCCGTAATATTTTCGAACAGAAAAACAAACTCAAAGAGCGTTACTTTAATAATTACCATGCCGAAGCGCGCGAACTTGTACACTCTACAAAGGATAAACAATTTATGGATAAATTGATTAATGTGATAAATAACGAGTTGATCAATCCCGACCTTGATGTAGATTATATATGCCAGGAAATTGGCATGAGCCGTACCAAATTATACCAAAAAATAAAGAGTATATCGGGGCAGTCCATTGTAGAGTTTGTACGTAGTTTCCGCTTAAAAACGGCCCTTCAAATTATGACGCATGAAGATGTTGCCCTCAGCGAAGTGATGTACAGGGTTGGCATACAAACGCAATCGCATTTTACAAAAGCTTTTAAAAAAGAATTTGGCAAAACACCCACACAATACCTGCAAGATATCAGGCAATAATTTAATTGAACAATTTGGTTAAAATACCATACTTTTTTGCGTTGTTTTATATCATTTAACTTTCTACCTTTATTATCATCTAAGCTAATTACCTATGGAGTTTTCTTCAAAATTTTCACGGCGAGGTTTTATACGTACCGGTGCTTTAGGCATAGGCGCGTTAACATTAAGTTCAAGGCTGGCTGCATTAGCTGCTCATTTAGAACCCAACAAGAAACTTGGGGTTGCCCTTGTTGGCTTGGGTTATTACAGCCAGGGGCAGTTGGCCCCCGCGTTGCAGCAAACGCAAAACTGTTACCTTGCAGGCATAGTAACGGGCACACCCGCAAAGGCGGTTAGCTGGGCGCAGAAGTACAACATTCCGCAGAAAAACATTTACAACTACCAAAACTTTGATCAGATAGCCAATAACCCTGATATTGATATTGTGTATATCGTGCTACCAGTATTTATGCATAAAGAATATACCATACGGGCAGCACAGGCCGGCAAACATGTAATTTGCGAAAAACCAATGGCGTTAAATGCCAGTGATTGCGAAGAAATGATAGCGGCATGTAAAAAGGCAAAACGTATGCTCACAATTGGCTACAGGCTGCACTTTGAGCCGTATACTATGGAAGTGATGCGCCTTGGCCAAAAACATGTATTTGGAAAAATTATTAGTTTAGAAAATGCTAACGGATTTAATTACCGGGGCAACCCTAACGCATGGCGGCTTAAAAAAGCAATGGCTGGCGGGGGCAGCTTAATGGATATGGGCATATATGCCATACAAGGGGCACGTTACACCGTTGGCCAGGAGCCTATTGCTGTTAAAGCCAGCCAGGAAAAAACCCGTCCTGAATTTTTTACCGAAGTTGATGAAACCGTCTTCTGGGAATTGGAATTTCCCGGCGGATTAAAAACAAAAGGCAAATCGAGCTATAATAACAACTGGGGATATTTAAGAGCACAGGCAGAACATGGCAGTTTTGAGTTAGAGCCCGCTTATAATTATGGCCCAATTTTAGGAAAGACATCCAATGGCCCGATGACATTCCCTCAAGTAAATCATCAGGCAGCCCAGATGGATGATTTTGCGTACTGCGTAGCCACCAATAAACCAAACCGGGTAACCGGAGAAGAGGGTTTAAAAGACATGCGCGTAGTTGACGCTATTTATCGCAGCCTGGATTCTGGAAAGACAGAAAAAATATTGGGTTAATTAATAAACCGCTACATCATTTAGTTTTAGTAGCAACGCATCTAAAACCCACTTCGCCGGTAAGTGCGGCAGGAGGCCATTTAAAATGGTAGCTAATCCGCATGTGCCCTTTAACGTCGGTTTTATACGATCCGCCCTTCGCCATCCTTTTTGGTGCCCCTACAAAGGTTTTACCGCACTCTACACTTCCGTCGGCAGGGCCCACCGGGTCTACCTGGTCAGTTGTTAAATACGGCCCTTCCCAGTCATTACACCATTCAAATATGTTACCCACCAGGTCATATATACCCCATGGATTTGGCTTCTTTGTCGCTACCGCGTGCGTAACCTTTCCAGAATTATTAGCCGACCATGCGTAGGCCTCGGCTAATTCATTAACGTTATCAGCGGTTTCAGCGAAAAAGTAGATCCCCGTCTTATCGGCACGTTCCGTATATTCATACTCAGCATTGGTAGGCAAGCGGTAACCGTTTTTATGAATATTGTAATTAAGATCGGTAAGGTTTACTATGGTATCGCCATGCTTAATCACTTCTTTAAAAGTATAAACCGAATCTAATTTATCGCGTTTGCTGCGGGCATTACAGTATAAAACAGCATGGTACCAGGTAACATGTTCAACAGGCAGGTTTAAATCTCCTGTATTATGTGCCGATGGGTTATTATGCATCAGGGCCTGGTAATCTTGTTGGGTTACCAGGGTGGTATCCATATAAAAATCGTGTGTAAAAGTAACCTTATGTTTACCTATAAAACAGGCCCATTCCGTTCCGGCTTCGTCCCGGTTCCACCCCATTATAAAACTTTTGTTTTTTGCGGAAATAAGTACCATACCAGCATGTTTTTTAGTTGGCTTGGGCTTAGTAAACAAGGTAAAACCAAACAAAGTTATTGCTGCACATGCAAGTAATGCAATACTAAATTTTTTCATGGAAGTGTTTCAAAGGTTTATGGTTTAAAGGTATCACTTAGCACTTAAAAATCTATCAGATTATACGCGTCTTAAATAAATGTATAGCTGGTTGGTAAACGTTCCGTTATTGTTTTTTTTCTGATCAATGTATACGTTAGCTTTCAGCGAATTACCGGCCCGCATATTGCCAAAGGCTCCGGTTGAAGGGATCTTAAAACTAAAGGATGTTTCAAATTTGTAAAAACTAAAGCGCACAGAGCTTTCGTATTCAAAGTGGTTGGGTACTAAGCATCCTGCGAACAATTTATTGAGCTGATCGAAATAATCCTTCATCTTCGGACTTATTGTTTCAGTAGCAACTGTTTCCTCAACCATCAAGACTTTTGCCGAGCGGTAATGCAACAATACTCCGGTATCAATAATGGTCGTCTTCATCGCCAACGGAAACTTCTGGAGTGAAGTATATTCAGACGGACTAAGGCCATCATTTTTGAACGTGCGCTCCCCTATATAGGATTGAAGCTGGCTTTCTTTAATATCCGTTAAAAATGTTAAAACAGCCTTACATATATCTTCTCCCGAAACGGGCTTAGCAGCAGGGGTAGGCTGAGCAAACACAGAAAAATTAAATAAAGCAAGTATACTTATTAAATAAACAATTTTCATGATACATATTTTTAATGCAATATACAGAAATGTATTAATTTTCAAATCTCTCCGAGTTTTTTAAATTTTAACACGATATATTAATTAACTACTTGGTTTATAGTGTATTGCCATTAAATTTTGATAACTAGCTCAATGCTTTATGCAGTTTTTGTCGTATTTACTGCGGCCTTTTAAATTTTTTTTATTGTCTTACCTTGCTTTTTACCGTTTCTACTATTTCATTAAAAACGCAACCCTGCCCATCTTATTTAATATTGGTTTTGTGGTTCGCGTATTTACTTATATCTTTCGCATACCATCAAACCCTGCAATTTGTGTTAGTTAAAACTTTTGGAAGCGCCGTTTACGGCATTGAGGCAACAACCATTACTGTTGAAGTTAATATTGCTGCCGGTACTAAATACTTTATTGTTGGGTTACCCGATAATGCTGTTAAGGAAAGTTATTTCCGGATAGAGTCGGCATTAAAGAACTGTAATTTTAAAATGCCGCGCCAGCAGGTAGTGGTTAATATGGCTCCTGCAGATATTCGGAAAGAGGGATCCGCATACGACCTTACCATTGCTACGGGTGTATTAGCAGCATCGGGGCAGATAGAAATTGCGGAACTTGATAAATACCTGATCATGGGCGAGCTTTCGCTTGATGGTGGTTTGCAACCGATTAAAGGGGCATTACCAATTGCCATACAGGCACGTAAAGAAGGTTTCAAAGGATTTATATTGCCCAAACAAAACGCTCGCGAAGCCGCCATTGTTAGCGAACTTGAGGTTTATGGTGTTGAGCGCATTACCGAGGTGGTTGATTTTTTTAATGGGGACACCGACCTTAAAGCCGAAGTTGTAAACACCCGCGAAGAGTTTTACAATAGTGTAAATAATTACGACAGTGATTTTTCTGAAGTACGCGGACAGGAAAATATAAAACGCGCGCTCGAAATTGCCGCCGCCGGGGGGCATAATCTGATATTGATAGGCCCACCCGGTGCTGGGAAAACCATGCTTGCACGTAGGCTGCCATCCATATTGCCGCCGTTAAGTTTGTATGAATCTTTAGAAACCACCAAAATCCACTCGGTTGCCGGGAAACTTTCCACAGCTGATGCCTTAGTTACGATTAGGCCATTCCGGTCGCCTCATCATACCATCAGTGATGTTGCATTAGTTGGTGGTGGCACCAACCCCCAGCCTGGCGAAATATCACTGGCACATAACGGGGTTTTGTTTCTGGACGAATTACCTGAGTTTAAACGGAGTGTATTGGAAGTAATGCGCCAACCATTAGAAGAACGGAGGATAACAGTGTCGCGTGCACGGTTTTCTGTTGATTATCCCTCCAGCTTTATGCTGATAGCCTCTATGAACCCTTGCCCTTGCGGTTACTATAACCATCCCGAAAAAGAGTGTGTTTGCCCTCCGGGAATGGTGCAAAAATACCTCAGCAAAATATCGGGGCCATTGCTGGATAGAATTGACCTGCATGTGGAGGTTACACCCGTAAACTTTACCGAGCTATCATCAGAAAGGTTATCCGAAAAAAGTGAGTTTGTGCGTGAGCGGGTAATTCAAGCCCGTGATATACAATCAAAGCGGTTTGACGATCAGCAAGGCCTTCACTCCAATGCGCAGATGAGCACTAAAATGGTACGCGAACTTTGCAAAATAGACGAGGCCGGACAAACCCTCTTAAAAAAAGCGATGGAAAAACTGGGCCTTTCGGCAAGGGCGTATGACCGTATTCTGAAAGTATCACGCACCATTGCCGATCTTGCCGCCAGCGAAGATATCAAACTGGAACATCTGGCCGAAGCCATACATTACAGAAGCCTGGATAGAGAGAATTGGGCGGGATAATCTCTTAGTTACTATATACATTGATGCAAAAACTTAAGCTGTTCTATTTTATTCTTGTTTTTATAACTATGTTAATAGGATTACTTTCAAGGCGTTTTTCTATCATACCTTTATGGATAGGAGATGTATTGTGGGCAGCGATGGTTTATTCTATAGTGAGGGTTTTATTTACCCGCCATACTATGAAATGGGCAGCTACCGTAAGCTTATTGTTCAGCTTCTCTATAGAAATAAGCCAGCTCTACCAGCAACCCTGGATCAATAAAATCCGGGCAACCACTTTGGGCCATTTGGTATTAGGGCAAACTTTTTCCTGGGGCGATATGTTGAGTTATACGCTAGGCGTCAGTATGGTATTTATACTTGATAACCTAATCATTAGTAAGTTAGGGCCAAAGCCCGGGAGCCTGTTTTTTTAAGCTGCGGGCTGAGGTGCTTTAGCCAAATCAAATTTACGGGTGTATTTTACAACCAATAAGCTTATCATTATGCCTCCAATAACACCAGGCAGCACCCATACCAAAATCGGAGGTAAAAAGTGAACATTAACCACACAAAAAGCGGTAAACGTTGCAATATATGCACTCAGTATCCTGATAAAGTGGTTAAAAAACCATTGCATTTTTTTGGGCGGATTATTGGATAACAATCCTTTAACATCTGCACGGGCGGCTATACCCATGCCTGTACCAAAAATGAGGTACAATAGACCCAAAAACAGAGCTGTATGATGTGCAATGGCATTTGTTAACCTATAACCACCATATAATAACATTATTAATGATGTTGTTAAAGTAAGTAGCGCTATCAGCTTATCTACAAACCGCGAATGCGCTTTATCTCTATGAAGCGCAATTGCTCTTACCCCCGTAAAAGTTAAATAAAAGCTCAACGTAGCAATGCAAAGCAGAAATTGCAGAAATGGCTTTTCGGGATTAATCAAAAAAAGCCCTAATGTAGATGCCGACACACCATACATGGCCCATGCATATATTTTACCTGTTTTGCGGTGAACCTTATTGCCTTTTTGGACAACCATGGGTACTATACCTATAGTGAGAGCCGTAAAGCCGCAAATAACATGGAAGATCAGAATAAGTTGATGAATATTCATGATACGGTTTTAATATAATGAAAGTAATCAAAACTACTACAATAACGTTTATTTTATGTAAATTTATTAAAACCATTTAACCCTGATGAATAATCCCAACCAACAACCGTCAAGCTTTATAGTATTGCAAATTATCCATGGAGGCCTTTGCTTAAGCCCCCTTTTATTTTTAATAGTTACCTCATCTATTAATAAAAATCAGGCCCATTCTGATATCCGACCCAATGATGTTCCATTAATTTATGCTGCACTCATCGCCGCCCTGGTTTCGCCTGTCGCGGGTAATTATATTTTCAGAAAAAAGTTGTTGGAAATTGATGCCAATAGTGCTGTTGCCGAAAAATTTAAAGCATACCTCACAATTTGCATTATCAGGTATGCTTTACTTGAAGCAGCGGCATTGTTTAATATTGTAACGGCATTTCTTACCGGTAATTTAATTGCCAGTGTAGCATCAGTAATTTTACTTTTATATATGGTAATGATCAGGCCGGTTAAAACTAAAGTAATTAATGAGCTTAACATATCATACCCCGATACGCTGTAATAGCCTGAAATCGCAATTAATATAATACTCAATTTTGTAACAAACGTATTGATTTATACGTTATTAGGTTAACCAATTAAATGTTTTACCTAATATGTATGATCATGAAAACTATCATTTCAACGTCGTTTTATGCATATCTAAATTATATCGGTAGCATCCTGCTTCTTTTATCGCCCTGGTTGTTTGGGTTTGATGAGTTAAAGGGAGGTAGTGCCTCTATATTTATTCCGGTTTTCACGGGTATGTCGTTACTTACTATGGCTCTTTTTACAAATAATGAGCTAGGCGTTTTTAAAGCATTCCCAATGCAGCTACATCTGGTTATCACCGCATTTTCGGGATTTTTTTTATTAACATCCCCCTGGTTATTTGATTTTTACGCGCAGGTGTACATCCCCCATGTTTGCTTAGGCTCCTTTTTTCTGTTAGCAGGCATTTTTACAGCAAACTCACCATTTTTAGTAAGGCCACACCATGCGCTCCGCGAGGCAGGCATCACGTCGATAGATGCTAACGAGGGTCGTTTGATGGTTTAATATTGCATGTGCTGCTTTTAATAAAAGAAACCCGGCCGATGCCGGGTTCTTTCACATTAATAGTACATATAATTAGGGTAGCAATTTTTTTTAACTACAGCCCATGCTGTTGCCGCAGTTTAAACATTTATAGCAAGTGCCGGAGCGCAGTGTTGTATGGCCACATACATTACAACTTGGCGCATCACTTTGTACGCCCATGCTCAAATCTACACTCATGTGTTTTTTATTACCATTTCCGCTATAAGTTGCGGCTTTTACCGGTTCGTACACATTAGTACTATCTGGATTGAGGTCTTCGTCCCCCATCTGCGGGTTGCCTGTAATACCATTCTGTTCGGTTATTACGTGTACAAGGTCGGTCCGGTTTTGGTACTCGTAGCCCAGCATCCTGAAAATATAATCAATAATAGATGTTGAACTTTTAATATTAGGGTGGCCTACCACCATACCCGCGGGCTCAAAACGAGTAAAGGTAAATTTCTCTACATACTCCTCCAGCGGAACCCCATATTGCAAACCAACCGACACCGCGATAGCAAAACAGTTCATTAATGAGCGGAATGTTGCCCCCTCTTTATGCATATCCACAAAAATCTCCCCTAAGGTGCCGTCCTCATATTCACCAGTACGTACAAATACGGTTTGCCCATCAATACTAGCTTTTTGGGTAAAGCCGCGGCGCTTAAACGGCAAACTCTTTTTCTGTACCACGCGCGATAGCTGGCGCATAAAATGCGTGTCTTTAGACCGCTCCATAATGGCTATGGCAGCTTCCAGAACCTGGTCGGGAGTAAGGTCGCTTAGTTTAACGTTGGCAGCTTCGCCTAACACCTCTTCTACTGTATCCAGCTTTTCGGCTACTTCTTCCTTTTGGTCAGATTTGGTTGACAATGGTTGTGATAGTTTGCATCCATCCCTGTAAAGGGCATTAGCCTTTAAGCCCAATTGCCACGACAACTGGTAACAATCTTTAATCTGGTCAACTTTGGCGTCATTAGGCAGGTTAATCGTTTTTGAAATAGCTCCCGAAAGGAATGGTTGCGCAGCCGCCATCATTTTTATATGCCCATGTGCATGAATGTAGCGCTGGCCTTTAGCACCACATTTATTGGCGCAATCAAATATTGGATAATGCTCCGTTTTTAAATACGGTGCTCCCTCTATGGTCATATTGCCACAGATGTATTCGTTAGCTTCGGCAATTTCTTTTTTGCTATACCCTAAAGCACGTAACAGGTTAAAATCTGCTGCGTTATACTGCTCTGCAGTAAATCCCAGCCGTTTAAGGCAATCTTCGCCTACGGTCCATACATTAAATGCAAAACTAATCTCAAAGGCCGAAACTACGGCTTTGTCCAGTTTTTCTAATTCTTCATCATTTAAGCCCTTGGCTTTAAGTGTATTAAGATTAACATTGGGAGCACCGTTTAAGGTAGCTGTTCCTTTTGCGTAATTAATAATTGCTGTAACCTCGTGGTCGGTATATTTTAAGGTTCTTAACGCGGCCGGCACAGCCTGGTTAATGATCTTAAAATAGCCCCCGCCCGATAACTTTTTAAATTTAACCAATGCAAAATCGGGCTCAATGCCGGTGGTATCACAATCCATAACCAAACCAATGGTTCCGGTAGGGGCAATTACGGTGGTTTGAGCATTACGGTAGCCGTATTTAACCCCCATTTCAACGGCTTTGTCCCAGGCGTTGCAAGCGGCAGACAGTAGGTAGTCCGGGCAATGTTTCTGGTCTATTCCGGGAGGCAATATTTCCAGGCCTTCGTAATTTTCAACCGAATTATAGGCCGCATAGCGGTGATTGCGCATTACACGCATCATATGTTGTTTGTTGTCTTTGTACTTACGGAAGGGGCCCATCTCGCGGGCCATCTCGGCTGATGTGGCATATGCGGTGCCCGTCATAATCGCTGTAATTGCGCCTCCTATGGCGCGCGCCTTATCACTATCATATGGGATGCCGTTAACCATCAATGCCGACCCCAGGTTGGCATAGCCTAAGCCAAGTGTACGATAGTCATATGATAACTGTGCCACATCCTTTGACGGGAATTGTGCCATTAATACGGATATTTCTAATACGATGGTCCAGATGCGGCAGGTATGTTCAAACCCTTTTACATCAAACGCGCGCGTTTTTTCGTCAAAATAATGAGCCAGGTTAATAGATGCCAGGTTGCATGCTGTATTATCCAAAAACATATACTCCGAACATGGGTTTGACGCGTTAATACGGCCGCCTTCGGGGCAGGTATGCCATTCGTTAATAGTGGTATCATATTGTACTCCCGGATCGGCACAGGCCCATGCGGCAAATGCAACATCGTCCCATAGTTTTTGTGAGGGAATGGATTTGATTACACGGCCATTCATACGGCTGGTTAGATCCCAGTTTTTACCTTTTTTTAATGCATTAAAAAAGCTGTTGGGAATACGTACAGAATTGTTGGAGTTTTGGCCAGATACCGTTCGGTATGCCTCGCCTTCATAGTCGGACGAGTAACCGGCCGCTATCAATGCGGCTACTTTTTTCTCTTCTTCAACTTTCCAATTTACAAAACCTTCAATTTCGGGATGGTCAAGGTCAAGGCAAACCATTTTAGCGGCCCTGCGGGTAGTTCCGCCAGATTTGATAGCACCAGCGGCTCTATCGCCTATTTTAAGGAACGACATCAGACCCGATGAATAACCGCCGCCTGATAGTTTTTCGCTTTCACCACGTATTTTGGAAAAATTGGTGCCAACGCCAGACCCATATTTAAATATCCGGGCCTCGCGAACCCAAAGGTCCATAATGCCTCCCTCATTCACCAGGTCATCATCTACCGAAAGGATGAAACAAGCGTGTGGCTGCGGCCGCTCATATGCCGAAGTGGATTTTTCGAGCTTTTCGGTTACCGGATTAACAAAATAATGGCCCTGGGGTTTCCCGGTTATGCCATATGTGGTATGCAGGCCCGTATTAAACCATTGTGGCGAATTGGGTGCCGCTAATTGACCAACTAATGTGTACACTAATTCATCGTAAAAAATATGAGCATCTTTTGGCGAAGCAAAATAACCATGCCGCTGGCCCCAGTATTTCCAGCAGTTTGCCATACGGTGAGCCACTTGTTTTATACTGTGTTCCCCTCCGGTTGTTCCATCTGCCAAGGGCACGCCCGCCTTGCGAAAGTATTTTTGTGCCAATATGTCTGTTGCTACCTGCGACCATGTTTTTGGCACTTCTACGTTGGTCATTTCAAAAACAGCATCACCCGATGGGTTACGTATAACCGACGATCGTTTTTCGTATTTAAACTGATCGTACACATCAACACCTTCTTTGCTGAAGTATCTTTCCAGCTTTAAGCCTTTTGAAGGTGTGCCTGTTACTTTTTTTGAAATGCCTTTACTCATATCTGTATGTATTAGAAGTTTTTGTGCGTTTAAAAAACTTTAGGGTGTTTTACTCAAATTTATCTTTCTCATTGGCGCATTTCTATTTTAAGTTATCCACATGCTGTTAGCAGCCTTCACGGATATGTAGCCGCAATTGGTAAATAATTAGTTTACAATAAATTAACGCTGTTGAAAACTTAAAAACAGGCGAAAAACATTTCTTTTAAGTTAAAAACAAAATGAAGGAAGTGTGGGAAAATAATTTATCCGGAGGTATTAAGCCAACGGGCCAGTAAAATAAATATTTTACTGGCCCGTTATTAATGATCTATGCTATCAATGTGTAACCTTATTAAACCATTGCTGCTAAGGACAGTCAAAAAAAGTAAAACAAATGAAAGCACTGATGAAAGTTATTATAATATACTGGAATTACTATTTTGGCAGCATGGATATGTTGTTTGAACAACTTTGCATGGCAAGGGTGTATTAATGTTGTTTAGTGTCTTTTAATTTTATAAGTACAACTCCGTTTTTTCCTTTTTCTCCATAAATTTTTGTGGCAGATTTGCCTTTTAATACATCCATTGATTCGATAGTTTTAGGGTCAATTTTTTTTATTTCCGCACTTGATATTTCTTTGCCTTCCAAAATATAGATAGGGCTGGATATATCGTTCCCAAGGCTGAAATTTACGGGTACGGTATACTGCACCCTAACGGGTTTGCCATTTTGAATACCAGGGTTCCACTTTGGTGATATAGATAAAACACGTACCGCTTCGTCGCCCAAACCATAACCAGGTTCACGTAGAGTTTTTATTTCGCTTAAACTACCATCTTTTTCAACAATAAATTGCGCAATTACTCTTCCCTGTATGCTTTTCTCTCGGGCTTGTACAGGGTATTTAATATGGTTAGCTAAAAATTGATAAAATTTTTCAATCCCTCCCGGAAATGACGGGGGCGTTTCTACTGCGGTAAATATCTGATTATCTTTCTTTACCGTATCTTTTAAAGTAACCAACACTGAACCTCCATTCCCACGAGCTACAAATTTAGCATTTGATTGATCCTTTGATACCATGATAGATTTAATGTCATCTGGATTTATCTTATAATATTCCGCTTCAGATATTTCTTTCCCATCAACAATAAAAACAGGTGTTGAGCTTTTCTCTTTATCCCATTTTATTGCCAAGATTGTTTTTTTCAAGGACGAATCTTTTTTAAACTCAATTGTAGTCTCGGTGCCTGTAGCCGTAATTGATGTAGTGACCTTGGGAAAAGTATCCGGTTTTAATATTGTTGGAATATTTATTGCTTTTACTTCCCGCTCTTTTTTAGCTGTATGAGTATCCTGGTTAAATGTTTTTTCTACTTTTTTTACGCTTTCGCTAAGCGACGAAGCTTTCATTAACAATACCTGGTCTGTTTTTAGTGTAAAGGCTTTAACCGCCCTACTGTTATTAACAGTTGCGGCCGACAAAATGAGCATCAGCGCAAATAGCGGTGCTGATAAGCCATATTTCAATAAAGCTTTTCGTTTTGATTTGTTTTTGTTTAACATGATAATACGTTGTTTAAGTAGGCTGTTGTTAAAAAAATTATTGGTTAATTGATGTGATGTTGTCCCAAAAGTTTGGTTCAATAATAACATGGCATATGCTGTTTTTGATACGCCTGTTTGTATCGCTTCCGAATCGGCAATAAATTCATGTACTTGTTTAATCGCTTTACGGTATAAATAAGCTATCGGGTTAAACCAGTTAATAATCATCACTGCCTCAATAAATAAAACATCTGCCGAATGCCATTGGCGCATATGTACCAATTCATGCGCGACGATTGTATTGCGAAGGGGTAAATTTTCGTCGACTTTAATTTTTTTAAAGAATGAAAATGCTGGTGTATTTCCGGTTTTTTTAATCAACTTATTTAAAAAGAGCACTTGATAAACAAAGCGCGCCAGCAAGACAATTATCCCCGTAATATAAATCAGGCCAACCACCTCACCAATTGTTATCGGGTTGTTTTCAATTGGCTTAACCCGGTAAAGCAATTCGGGGCTAACGTAATACATCGTTTGCTGTATTTGTTTGGTAATAAACAAATCTTTTACCCAGGCCGACTGTATAGCGGGGATCACAAAAGATAGAACTGCTCCCACAACCAAATAAATCCTGTTCAGTTGAAAAAAAGTTTCGCTAAATAGCAATAGCCTGTAAAATCCATAAAAAAGGACGAGGTACAGGTTTACAAGCAATAAATAATGCCACCAGGTCATACGCTCACTTGCTTTTAAATTTTTCTATAAGTTTCATAATTTCATCAGCTTCGCGCAGATCAATTTTTTCCTTGCTTACAAAATAAGAAAACATATGCTGCACCGAGTTATCGAAATAACCATTCAATAACTTTTCGGTAGCAAAATTCTGGTATTGATCTTTACTTATAATGGGGAAATATTGATGGCTCTTGCCAAAGGCGTCATGGCCAACAAAGCCTTTGGTTTCGAGTATCCTGATTATGGTTGAAACTGTATTGTAGGCCGGCTTGGGTTCGGGCAGCTCATCAATAACGTCTTTTACAAAACCCTTTTTAAGGTGCCACAGTATTTGCATTAACTGTTCTTCGGCACGGGTAAGTTCTTTAATTTCATTCATTAAACAAACTTAAAACTAATTATTTAGTTTCACAACTAAATTTTAAGTTATTTAAATTTGTTTATTATGAGCTATTTGTAATAAACGTGCCATTACCATTCGCTTTGTTTACTTACAGCGCTTATTGATTTAAATAAGGTAACGCTTTTATTAAACAACGAGGTTGCCGGGGTATAAGAGGTTCCCTTATCGGCCGGGTTTTTTTGTTTAAACTGATGGCTTATACTCATAACCATAGCTAAGGCAATAGGGAGCATTAAAAGTATAAATGGGTTTGATGTTGTGATTATCTTTTTCATAAGGGTTTTGATTTAACAATACAAATCAAAAAGAATTTTATACCCTGATAAAATGATTTAGACCAACAGCCATAAATTATAGATGAACGGGTAATTATGTGCCGCTGCGTGTATGTCGGCTTCTTTTAGCCGTTCATCGGTAAAAATGCGCATTACATCTAAAGTGCTGTCATAATTGTTGATAATTATTATACTTTAGTTGCGATGAAAAAAAGCTGGCAAATTTTCTGGCATGCATTTTTTTGGGTGAACATAATTGCTTTTTTTATGCTCATTGCCCATTATAATACCCATATAAGTAACCAAGGTCTGTTGGTTATTTTTGTTTTATTCGGTCTTATTAATATCGGTTTGTTCTATACTAATTTTCTGCTGTTCATCCCCCGGTATTTAAATCAAAAAAAGTATATAAGTTATGGGCTTGCTGTATTCGGCACTATTTTATTAATCGGATTTGAAAAATATGGCCTTGCCCTGATGTTTAAAAAGTATACCCTGATCAGAGAAAACGGCCACGGGGTTATTGGATTTGCATCGTACTATATCAGTGCCTTTTTTACCAGTTTGTTTTTTATATTATTAAGTACCGTGCTGAAGTTTACACTGGACTGGTTTCTAAATGAGCGGATCCAGCGCGACCTGGAAAATCAGCGCCTAAGTGCCGAACTGGCTTTCTTAAAATCACAAATTAACCCGCACTTTTTGTTTAATTCTTTAAATAGTATTTATTCGCTCGCGTATCAACGCTCTGAAACCACCCCCGAAGCTATTTTAAAGCTCTCAGAAATTATGCGTTATATGCTATATGAATGTAACGATAACAAAGTTGACCTCGCAAAAGAATTGCAGTATCTTCAAAATTATATTGACCTTCAAAAAATCCGTTTTGGTAAAAAGGCGTATGTCGACTTTGAAATAAAAGGAGTCGTAGGCAGCCAGCAAATAGTTCCACTATTGTTGATTGCTTTTATTGAAAACGCTTTTAAACACGGTGTAGCAAGTAATCCCGTTTTCCCTATTAACATTTGTATTGATATTAAACAGGCTGGTTTGGTGTTTAAAATTCAAAATAGCAAACACCATTTTAATAAGGACGAGGCTGGGGGCATTGGCCTTAATAATGTAAAGCGCCGGCTCGACCTTCTGTATCCGCAAAAGTATAGCTTGAACATCAATAATACTGCCGATATTTATACTTGTGAATTATCATTAGATTTATAGCCATGATTAAATGCTTGGTAGTTGACGATGAGCCATTGGCCCTGCACATACTAGAAGATTATATCAATAAGATTCCTTTTTTACAGCTTGTAAAGGCGACTACAAATCCTATTGAAGCGTTAACCCTGGTTCAGACAGGCGAAGTTGAGCTTGTGTTTCTGGATGTACAAATGCCCGAACTAACTGGAATACAGTTTTTAAAGATCGCCAACGGCAAGGCAAAAGTTATTTTAACTACAGCCTATTCACAATACGCCTTAGAAGGTTATGAATTGGATGTAGTTGATTATCTGCTAAAACCTATTGCTTTTGATCGATTTTATAAAGCTGTGCAAAAGGTTCAGGCTGGCGCAAACCCGGCATCTGCTCTTCCTGTAAAAGAAACACCTGTGCAGCAAAGCAGCCTGAGTGATTTTATTTTTGTTAAAACTGAGCATAAAATTCAAAAAGTTTACCTCAACGATATCCTCTTTATTGAAGGTTTAAAAGACTATATATCCATATTTACCTCTGTTGAACGCATCATTAGCTTACAGATAATGAAGAAGATGGAAGACACGCTTCCAGAAAAACATTTTATCAGAGTGCATAAATCGTATATTGTAGCGTTAAATAAAATAGATAGCATTGAACGCAGCCGAATTTGGATAAAAGATAAAATAATTCCTGTGGGCGATACCTATCGTGACCAGTTCTTTAAAATTATTGAAACGAAGAATATCTAAGGTCATTTTATTGCCTAATTAATAAATAATTAATTTTATTAATTATAATGACGCCAAAATTACCTTAAAGAGAATTTTCTTCTTTATATTTGTATTATAAATTTATCCATTATAACCTTTACTATTTTAATTACGTATAATTAACTGTTGATTAATAACCCATTTGTTTTTATGAGAAAAACTTTTTTATGGACTCCCTGCGTATTATTGGTTTTTACTTTTGCGATATCCTCTTCAAAATTCAATAAAAACGGTAATATTTTATCTCCTGATTCCACCGCAACGCCTTCTTTAAAATCTCAACTATTCAGCCAGTATGTTTCTGCAATTTATCAATCTGCTAAACTAAAAGAAAGCGGGCTTGATGAAGATGTATTTAAAAAATCTGTTACCGGTTACTATAATCTTAAAATAGCTAATATATTGCCAGCCAACAGTAGTGTTGTTACTATCGTTGATTTGGCCAAATCAAGCCGAAGCAAACGCATGTGGATAGTAGACTTGCAAAAACGACAACTGATATTAAACACATGGGTATCGCATGGACAAAAAAGTGGCGATGATTTAGCTAACCATTTTTCAAATGATGTTAACTCCTTTGAAAGCAGCTTAGGCTTTTATATAACAGATAATACATATATGGGCAAACACGGCCTTTCATTAAGGTTAAACGGCATGGATGCCGGGTTTAATGACAAAGCAAATGAACGTGACATCGTAGTACATGCCGCGCCATATGTTAGTACAGCGTCTATTAAAGAACTAGGCCGGCTGGGCCGTAGCCAGGGCTGCCCTGCAGTATCGCCAGATGTTGCTGAGCAGGTTATCAATACCATTAAGGGCAAAACAGTATTATTTATTAATGGTAACGATAGCAATTATAATTCAAAGTATTTAAACCCGGAACTTGCGGCACGCTTCGTTGTTCAAAATGATACCGTGAGAGAAAAAATAATGTGATTTATCTTTAACCGGGCTCCTTTTACCAAACTAAACCTGATTGAGCTACAATCCTGAACAGAAAAGCAAAATAAAGCGATACTAATATAGCGGTTAATAAAATAATCATTTTTATAAGCCATACAATTTCTGCTATTTTGCACAATGCAACAGGCCGAATTAAACCCGTGGAAAATCGTTTCTCAAAAAGAAATATATGACAACCCCTGGGTAGGGTTAACAGAGTTTCAGGTAATAAACCCTGCAGGCAATCCCGGCATATACGGAAAGGTTCATTTTAAAAATATCGCAATAGGTGTTTTTTTACTGGATGAAGAACAAAACACTTATTTGGTAGGTCAATATCGTTTCCCCCTAAACCAATACAGCTGGGAAATGCCCGAGGGTGGTTGCCCTTTAGGTACAGACCCATTAGATTCGGCAAGGCGCGAATTATTGGAAGAAACCGGGTTAAAAGCAACTAACTGGACTGAATTGTTACGAATGCACCTTTCTAACTCTGTAAGTGATGAACTTTGTATTGTATATCTCGCCCGCGACTTACAGCAATTTGAAGCCGACCCCGAAGAAACCGAACAATTAATAGTTCGCAAATTGCCATTTGACGAAGCATACCGAATGGTATGTGCCAACGAGATAACGGATTCGGCAACGGTTGCCGCGGTACTTAAAGTAAAAATCATGCTGATGGAAAACGTGCTTCCACATAATTAATATTGAAAATGTTATTTTTGTTGCGATGAAGAAGTTTTTGGGATATATACTTACCCCGCTGCATTATCTGGCATTTGGGCTTTGGCTATGCATTTTCCATCCCATACAATGGCTGGGCTTAAGGCTTGGAGGCTACAAAGCTCATAAAGCTGTAGTTGATGTAATGAACTGGTTTTTGGTAAGCTCCTATTATTTATTAGGAAACCGCGTTACTTTTACCAACAAACAGATATTACCTGCTAACAGGCCTATCCTTTTTTTGGCAAACCATCAAAGCATGTATGATATACCTCCCATTATATGGAACATGAGAAAGTATCATGCTAAGTTTATTTCTAAAATAGAGTTAACCCGGGGCATCCCGTCTATATCATTTAATCTCAAACACGGTGGTGCTGCCAATATTGACCGTAAAGACTCTAAACAGGCCATTTCTGAAATAATAAAATTGGCTAACCGCATGAAAGCGGATAATTGGTCGGCCGTAATTTTCCCGGAGGGAACCCGCTCAAAAGATGGCCACCTAAAAACCTTTCATGTTGGCGGTATTGCTACTATATTAAAAAAATGCCCCAGTGCACTCCTGATTCCAATCGCTATTGATAATTCGTGGAGAATGGTACAATACGGCGCCTTCCCGTTAAGTACGTTTGAGCGCATTACTTTAAATGTACTAACTCCAATTGAACCTAACAACATTCCTGTTGAGCAACTTGTACAAATGGCCGAAAAAGAAATTAAAGCTGCTCTAGGGCAAATTTAAAATTGTTCGTGGTTTATGGTATGGCAATTGCTATGCAAAAGCATAACCCGTTATTATGATATTCCCTAAAAAAACTATTACGCCATGGCTGGCGCTTCTGTGCTTGCTAACTACAATTGCTTTCCAAAGCTGTAAAAAAAAGGCCCGGTCCGACATGGGCAAAACCCTTTTCGATAAAACTGGCAATAAAGCATTTAAAGATGTTACACCCGAAGGGTTTGCCGCTGTATTCCAAAAGGTGCTTGTTCAACAAAAAACGCATCTCAACCATCCTAAACTCATTACTACCTATTATCTTCAACATGATTATGATCCGGAATTCATCATGGAACATTTAAAAAATGATGATTTAAAATCGCTTCCGGTATATCTCGATAAATCTGTTGAACATGGACTGGAGCCCAAAATATTTCATGTTACCGAAATAAAAAACCTACTGGCTAAGTTTTACGATAAAAAGGCCATAAAATCAACGGATGAAGCTTACCACGATATGGCAAATTTGGAGCTCCTGGTGGCCAACTCGCTTATCAACTATTCTAATGCGATGCAATATGGTTTGTTAAACCCCAGACGCATATATGCTAATTATTTTACGCAAACCAAACATCCCGATAGCTTATCTATGCTACATGTTTTTGAGGTTGGCAGTATAAAAGCTTACCTGGATAGTATACAACCTAAAGACCCGCAATATATTGCATTACAACAAGCTTTAAAAAGCGGTGAACAAGCCCCCGGAATGTCAAAGGAAGAAACCCAACGCACATTGATAGTTAACCTTGAAAGATTGCGCTGGAAAAATAAACCGTCGGAAAACCGGTACGTAATTGTAAATATCCCCGATTACCAATTAAACCTGATTGAAAACGGGAAGCCAACACTAAATATGAATGTTTGTGTAGGAGAGGGCCGCAACAAGTATAATCTGGATAATCTGGTATTGTATGACGATAGCGATAAAATTGACAGGCCGTTTATGCGCGAAACCCCACAACTAAATAGCATGATATATGTGGCCGAGGTAAACCCGGTGTGGAACATACCGCAAAGTATTGCCGGTAAAGAAATTATAGCAATGGCGGCGAAAGATGCCTATTACCTCTCCAATAAAAACATTGATGTATACAAAAATGAACAAAAGGTAGATGATCCTGAAACAATATCCTGGTCGTCAATGTCTGAAACTGAAAAAGCCAAGTATTCCTTCAAACAAAAACCCGGTGCTGATAATGCATTAGGCAAAGTAAAATTTCTGTTTAAAAACAAAACCAATGTATACCTGCATGATACTCCCGCAAAATTGCCCTTTAAAAGCCAAATGCGTGCGGTAAGCCATGGTTGCGTGCGATTAGAAAAACCGCTGGACTTTGCACATGCGCTTTTTGGTGACGGCACTAAATATCAAACCATAGCTAAATACAT
>JANXTT010000047.1 GCA_025352225.1 Mucilaginibacter sp.
CTGAAACCGAAAAATTGATTTTGGAAAATATAGCGGGCAATAATTACTTTAATATAGATAGTAACTTTGGCAACCGTATGGAAGCCGCTTCTCCTTCATCAGGCAAAACCCCGATGGAAACGGAGCCACCCGCGGATACCAAAAGCGTAACTGGCGATGGTAATGCGGATATATCCAAATACCACGATGATAAAATGCCCTATACATTTATGTGGTGGCTGGATAAAACACGTAAAGAACATGCGGGCACCTACCAACCTTATAAGCCACATAATATACCTGTAACCCTGGGTTTAAATAAAGTAGGGATTGCTGGTGAGCTCCAATACCAGTATTATGAAAGTATTTTCCATTCGGCAACACTTGAGGGGTTAACCAGTGATAAACAACCCGTAAAATTTGACCCTAATAGCAAAGAGGATTTGATTATTGAGCGTTTTATACAGGAAGACCCTCAGATGAAACCCCCTAGTACAGAGAAAATAGACAACGAAAATAAAGCCCGGAAAAGTGCCGAAGACCTGGATGTGCTGGTAACAGAAACACTTGCGCGTATTTATATTGATCAGATGCTGTATCATAAGGCTATATCTACCTACAGAAAATTAATCTTGAAATTTCCGGAAAAAAGCAGTTACTTTGCTGCCCAGATTGAATTGTTAGAAAAAAAGACCAATTAAAATAGAAGAATATGTATTTTTTAGTAATTATCATAATAATTATATGTGTGCTGTTAGGGCTGATTATATTGATACAAAACCCTAAAGGTGGGGGTTTGTCATCTAATTTTTCAAGTTCGTCACAGCTTTTAGGCGTGCAAAAAACCGGCGATATTTTAGAAAAAGCCACATGGGTTTTAGCCATAGCCTTAATTGTATTATCATTAGCCGTTAATGTTATTGGCAAGGGCGGTACAGCAAAAGCAGATAATGTAAATGATGAGCTAATTGAAAAATCTTCAAAGCCATCAACAACGGCTCCTGCGCCTAATGCTTTCCCTGGATTAGAAAAAAAGGCTCCGGTTAAACATTAAGATAGTTAAAACTTTATAAGGGCGGAACTGAAATTAACCTCAGTTCCGCTTTTTAGTTTATATATCACTGACATGATGGCATTGCAATGTTAAAATTTTGTTAAACAATTTTGATCTTAATGCAATTTTGACAACATGCCGTCAATATGTACCCAATAATATCGATTGGCATTATAAGTGATGCACTATAGATTGAAATTATAAATCAATAAATATAATTAATTAAGTATAACTATGTCATTAAACATTAAACCTATTGGAGACAGAGTAGTTGTAGAAGCTGCTGCTGCCGAAGAAAAAACCGCATCTGGTATAATTATCCCAGATACTGCTAAAGAAAAACCACAACGCGGAACTGTAATCGCTGTTGGCGAAGGTAAAAAGGACGAGCCTTTAACTGTGAAAGCAGGCGACCAGGTTTTATATGGTAAATATGCAGGTACCGAAATTACTTACGAAGGTAAAGAGTACTTAATTATGCGTGAATCTGATATTTACGCCGTTTTGTAATCAAGTGAGGGATGGGTCATCCTTTAAGTAATCATTCAATCGTTCACTAAATTAAAATTTAAAAAACAAATGGCAAAAATTGTTAAATACAATGTAGAAGCCCGCGATGCCCTAAAACGCGGTGTTGATATTTTAGCTAATGCAGTTAAAGTAACTTTAGGCCCTAAAGGCCGTAATGTAATTATTGATAAAAAATTCGGTTCACCTATCATTACCAAAGATGGTGTTACTGTAGCTAAAGAAATTGAATTAAAAGATTCTTTAGAGAATATGGGTGCCCAAATGGTTAAAGAAGTAGCTTCAAAAACTGCTGATATTGCTGGCGACGGTACAACAACCGCTACTGTATTAGCTCAGGCTATTGTAACGGCAGGTATTAAAAACGTAGCCGCTGGTGCTAACCCTATGGATTTAAAACGTGGTATTGACAAAGCTGTTGACGCTGTTGTTAAAAACTTACAGGCACAATCACAAACTGTTGGCGAAGACAATAATAAAATAAAACAAGTTGCATCTATTTCTGCTAATAACGACGAAGTGATCGGGTCGTTAATTGCCGAAGCAATGGCAAAAGTTGGTAAAGACGGTGTTATTACTGTTGAAGAAGCTAAAGGAACTGAAACCGAAGTTAAAACTGTTGAAGGTATGCAGTTTGACCGTGGCTACCTTTCTCCTTACTTTGTAACCAATGCTGATAAAATGGAAGTTGAGTTGGAAAACCCATACATCCTGATCTACGATAAAAAGATCTCTTCGATGAAAGAGTTACTTCCTATCCTGGAGAAACAAGTACAAACAGGCAAACCATTATTAATTATTGCCGAAGATTTAGATGGTGAAGCATTAGCTACATTGGTAGTTAACAAAATCCGCGGCTCGTTAAAAGTTGCAGCTGTTAAAGCTCCAGGTTTTGGCGATCGTCGTAAAGCTATGCTGGAAGATATCGCTATCTTAACTGGTGGTACAGTAATATCAGAAGAAAGAGGTTATAAATTAGAAAATGCCGACCTTACTTACTTAGGTACTGCCGAAAAAATTATTGTTGATAAAGACAATACTACCGTTATTAATGGTGCAGGTAAATCAGAAGAGATCAAATCACGTGTTAGCCAAATCAAATCTCAAATCGAATCAACTACTTCAGATTACGATAAAGAAAAATTACAAGAGCGCTTAGCCAAATTATCTGGTGGTGTTGCTGTACTTTACGTAGGTGCTGCATCAGAAGTTGAAATGAAAGAAAAGAAAGATCGTGTTGACGATGCTTTACATGCCACACGCGCTGCCGTTGAAGAAGGTATAGTTGCAGGTGGTGGTGTTGCCTTTATCCGTGCGGTAGAAGCTTTAACTGACCTTAAAGGTGCTAACGAAGACGAGAATACTGGTATCCAGATCATTCGCCGCGCTATCGAGGAGCCTTTGCGTCAAATTTGCGAAAACGCAGGTATTGAAGGTTCAATCGTTGTTCAAAAAGTTAAGGAAGGTACTGCAGACTTTGGTTACAATGCCCGTACTGATAAATACGAGAACTTAATTGCCGCTGGTGTTATCGATCCTACTAAGGTAGGCCGTGTGGCTTTACAAAATGCAGCTTCAATTGCCGCTATGTTACTTACAACAGAGTGTGTATTGGCTGACGAAACTGAAGATGATAAAGGTGGTCATGGTATGCCTCCAATGGGTGGCGGCATGGGCGGTATGATGTAATAATCAGCCGGCTTCCATAATCAGTGAAGTTTATTATAGAAACCCTGTTCAGAAAACTGAACAGGGTTTTTTTATGCGTGTTAAACTAAATGTTCAAATAATAGTCATACTGGTGTAATTGAGCTTTATTGTTTACATAATGTAATCTAATTAATCATTTTACTCGTATATACAGCTAATTACATAATAAACGAATAGAAGGCACACCTTTTGATATTATTAAAACATGAAACATTTAAATATAACCTCAAAAACAAAAAGAGTATCCAATAGGGTATTTGGTTGGGTTATGGTAAATGGCCCTCAACTTTTTGTGACTTTTTTCAGATAAATAATACCTTTGCGGTATGAATTTGGAAGATTTTAACCGTAAAGCATCTGAGTGGGCCATCACCTTCGGCCCTAAATTAATATTCGGAATTTTAGTTTTTGTTGCCGGCCTTTGGGTTATCAGGTTTTTAAAAAACCGGATACGTGGGCAAATGTCAAAAAAACAAGTGCATTCATCCTTGCAGCCCTTTTTTCTGAGCTTATCTATTACCTTATTATATGTGCTGCTCATCGTAGTTGTGATGGAGATTATGGGCATCCAGCTCACCATATTTACCGCGGTAATTGGCGCAGGCGGAGTAGCGGCGGGTTTAGCCTTATCAGGAACTTTACAAAATTTTGCTGGCGGGGTACTTATCCTCATGCTCAAACCTTTTACCATTGATGATAACATTGTAGCACAAGGGGTGGATGGAGTAGTAACCTCTATTGAGGTATTTTATACCGAAGTGCTTACTGCCGATAATAAAGCGGTGATAATCCCCAACGGTAAATTATTTAACGAGGTAATTATAAACGTAACCCGCGAAGGTAAACGCCGTTTAGATATGGAGTTAAAACTCACTTATTCTATAGATGTTGATCAGGTTAAAAACATTATACTAAATGTAATTAAAGCTACAGATACTATTTTACCTGAGCCTGCTCCGCGTGTAGGCATTATTGCTTTGGATATTGACGGCATAAAAATAACGGTTCAGGTATGGGTAAATAATAACGTTTTTACAAACACGAGGCTCCATCTGCAAGAAGCTATTGTTAAAGAATTAAAAGCGGCAGGGGTTAAGCTGCCCGGTACATAATAACTATTTACCCAACTGACTAACAACAGCGGGAGCAAGTTGCTGTACCCAGAGCCCATACGAATTGCCCGACGGATGTAAACCATCAATGGCAATAAAACTGGCATCGGTGTATACCCTCGATATATCAGTAATGTTAATATAATTAACCCCCGCTTTTACGCTTTCTGCCTTATTTATAGCATTAAATTGATCAATTTCCATTCCTATTTTAGCGCGGTCGCTGCCATTGGCAAAGGGTGTAACTCCATAATCGGGTATAGATAATACAAAAACCCTTTTAACATTATTATTGGCAAAACCAATGGCGGTATTTAAAAGCTGTACAAATTCTGTTCGGTAATTGGTTTGACTGTACCCTCTATACTGGTTATTTACACCAATAAGCAAAGTAACGATATCATATTTTTGCGTTATGTTAGCTTGTGCGATCGCGCTTATCAGATCACCAGTTGTCCAGCCGGTAACAGCAATAACGGTAGGGTCGGCAAAAATATAATTTTTTCCTTTCAGGGCGTTTTTGAGTTGGTACGGATACGAATCTGATTGCGGTACAGATTGGCCTATGGTATAAGAATCGCCTAAGGCAAGGTAATGATAGAGCGGTTTATTATTAATGGAAACAGTATCAGCCGGATGATTGGTTGGCAGAATACCGTTATAATCTACAGATTTTTTCGCACAGCTTGCAAATGCGGTAATGCCGAATAAAAATAAAAAAGCAGCTTTCATAACATGTCCATTTCAAATAATACGAAAATATGATGCTTTAAGATTTTTTTAACCTCAATTATATTTAACGCTGCCCCTAATTCGGCCTGCATAGAAGTTACCGCCTTATCGTCAATACCACAAGGTACTATATTTCTGAAATAATCAAGACTGGTATTTACATTAAATGCCAAGCCATGCATGGTTACCCACCGGCTGCAACGCACGCCCATGGCACAAATTTTTCTGGCCCTTTCTGGTACGTCCGGCTCCAGCCATACCCCGGTATAACCAGGATACCTATCACCTTTTAAGCCAAAGTGTGCCATTGTTAAAATTACCGCTTCTTCAAGCGTACGCAGGTATAAGTGTATATCGGTAAAAAAATTATCCAGGTCAAGTATCGGATAGGAAACAATTTGACCCGGGCCATGGTAAGTTATATCACCTCCACGGTTAATGGGGTAATAGGTAGCGTTCCTTTCGCGCAGCCCTTCCTCATCTAACAACAGATGCTCGGGTTTTCCGCTTTTGCCTAAAGTATATACATGCGGGTGTTCGCAAAAAATTAAATGGTTAGGCGTTTTTAACGCCTCAGTACTTCCAGGTGTTGCTGCCTCCAGGTTTCTGATCTCGGTTTTTAATTTTACAGTCTCCGAAAATAAACTTTCCTGCTTTTCCCAGGCCTCTTTATAATCTGTTAATCCCCAATCCTGAAAGTTTACTTGTTTATTCTTCATCACTTACCTTTAACATATCCTATCATATATTTCCCAAAGGCCATATAGCCAACGTCAAAGTGCATGTTAATATCGTCCTTTAATATATGCGCTTTAATCGTTCCTGATTCCTCTCCGGTAAAGGGTTCTAATCTGATATGATCCAAAAAAGAAATTACTTTACGGCCATTGCATTTATAAACCGCTTCTTTTGCACACCAGCACATGTAAAGCTGGGCGGTTTTATGCTGCGGATCAATAAAATCAAGTTCTTGTTTGCTCATAAATTTATGAGCTATGCGTTCCACTTTCTGGCTTACCAATTCAACATCAATACCCACAGGCTTGCTTTTGCTGAGCATTACAGCTGCATAATCAAAAGAATGGCTTAAAGAAATATGATAAGGCATATTAACCAGATAGGGTTTTCCATGCTCATCAGCCTGACAATCTATATAGTCGGTGGTATTCAGCATAGTGCGCAGCAATACCCGGGTACCTAACCAGTGCAAATGGCGTTTGCCTTTACTTAACGATTCATAGTAAGCTTTTTCCTGCTCATTTAACTGCAGTTGTTGATATAATTCGTCTGCTTGCTCTTCAATTTTCCAAAGCGCAAATTCAGTATCATTATCAACCTGCATCCGGTATGCGATAGCCATAAAAGTAAAATTGCAAATAACGTGCAAAATTATGCCAAATAATTTTAATTTAGACGTATTCAAGGAAGTATATGATTTTATCGGATAAACGGATTTTAGAGGAAATTGACAAGGGTACAATTATTATAGAACCCTTTGACAGGCAATGCCTGGGAACAAACTCATACGATGTACATCTTGGGAAATATTTGGCCAATTATAAAAACCGCGTACTTGATGCCAAAGTTCATAATGAAATAGAACATTTTGAGATACCTAAAGATGGATTTGTATTGCAATCTAATACACTTTATTTGGGCGTTACTATGGAGTATACAGAAACACATGCCCATGTGCCTTTTTTAGAAGGCAAATCAAGCACGGGGCGGTTAGGGATTGATATACATGCAACGGCAGGTAAAGGCGATGTTGGCTTTTGTAATACCTGGACACTTGAAATATCAGTTGCCCAACCAGTTAAAATTTATGCCGGGATGCCTATTGGGCAGTTAATTTATTTTGTTGTTGAGGGCCAGATAGAAACACTTTATAATACCAAGAGTAACGCTAAATATAATAATCCAACTACAAGGCCGGTTGAAAGTATGATGTGGAAAAATAAATTTTAGTATCCTGCGTTTAATCTGAACCTTAACATCTTATCCTATCTAATGAAACATATTAAATTACTTGGAAGTGCCTTCTTCCTTTTAGGTACTATTACTTTACTTGGTTTTGTAAATCTTGATGATGATATCATTAAAAAAATTGCAGACCAATTAGGTAAATGGGCAAATGACAATCCACAGGAAAAAGTTTATCTGCACATGGACAAACCTTATTATGCCATTGGCGATGATATTTGGTTTAAAGCATATGTTACTATTGGCAGTAAACATCAGCTATCGGCACTAAGTACTATTGTTAATGTCGAATTGATCAACGATAAAGACTCTATTGCAAAAACAATTAAACTACCCTTGTCCAGCGGGACAGCCTACGGCGATTTTAAACTTACCGACTCATTAAAAGAAGGCAATTATCGCGTTAGAGCCTATACTAACTGGATGCGCAATGCTGGAGAGGAATATTTTTTTGACAAAACTATTCAAATAGGCAATGCGATTAACAATGAACTGTTCACCAAAGTAAATTATACATATAGTACACAGAATGGCCAACAAAAGATTGATGCAGTTATTAATTATGCCGATATTAATGGTAAACCATATATCGGTAAAGAAGTAACATATGCCGTGCAGTTGGATCTTCGGTCTATAACTAAAGGTAAAGCCATTACTAATGACCAAGGTAACATAAACTTGAGCTTTATAAATAATGTGCCAACGTTGTTTAAAAGCGGACAAATATCAACCACAATAAAAATAGCACCTAAACAAGCTATAACTAAAATATTGCCTGTAAAGGCGGCATCAAACAAAATTGACGTGCAGTTTTTTCCGGAGGGAGGGACGTTAGTTGCAGGTATCAGAACCAAAGTTGCTTTTAAGGCTGTAGGTGCTGATGGATTAGGGGTTGAAATGAAAGGTGTTGTGTATAATGATCAGAACCAGGCAGTAGCCAAGATCACAACTCAGCATTTGGGGATGGGTTATTTTATGCTGTTGCCTGAGGCAGGGAAAACGTATACAGCGAAAGTGACTTATCAGGATGGTACTGAAAAAAGTTTGGAACTTCCCAAAGTTACTGATAAGGGTTATGTATTAAATATTAATAACAGCGATCCAGATAATGTTTTAGTAAAGATATCTGCCAGTGAGGCAACATTTCATGAAAATCAAAATAGTGAGATAAATTTGGTTGCACAAGCAAGCGGTTTTATTTGTTATGCCTCTAAGAGTAAATTAAGCACATCAGTTTTTTCAGCCCGAATTCCAAGAAGTCGCTTTCCATCCGGGATTGTTCAGTTTACTATATTTTCGGGTTCAGGTGAGCCGTTAAACGAGCGCATCATATTTATTCAGAACAATGATTTGCTTAATCTATCATTAGCTTCCGATAAAACAGTATATGCACCCCGCGAAAAAGTAAAACTAAATGTGACAGCAAAAAATAGCGATGCCCAACCTGTAATTGGTAGTTTTTCTGTGGCCGTTATTGACGAAAGTAAAGTGCCGGTTGATGAAAATAATGAAAGTACCATAATCTCAAATATACTGTTGAGTAGTGATATAAAAGGGTATATTGAAAAACCGAATTACTATTTTAATACGGTTACCACGCAAACCCAGGCCGACCTTGATGTTTTAATGCTAACCCAGGGCTATAGGCGCTTTGAATGGAAGCAAATTATAAATAATAATATTACTCCGTTTACATTCCAACCCGAAAAGTCTTTAAACATATCGGGGCATTTAAAAACTTTATGGGGAAGTCCAGTTGCTAAGGGTAAGGTAACTTTATTTACTACATCAGGCGGGTTGTTTTTAATTGATACAGTTACAGATGATAAAGGCAATTTTACTTTTAAAAATTTAGTTTTTACGGATAGTGTAAGGTTTGTTATACAAGCCCGTACAGGAAAAAATCGCAAAAATGTTGAGATAGACCTGGATAATATACCTGCTCAATTGGTAACAAGGAATAAAAATTCGGCTGATATAGAAATAAATGTAAACAGTACATTATCTTCATATCTTCAAAATAGCAAAAAGCAATATGATGATTTTGTGAAGTATGGTATAATTACAAAATCAACCATGTTACAAGTAGTAAACATAACAGATAAAAGACTGCCATTAAAGCATTCTGATAATTTGAATGGAAGTGGATCTGCTGATCAGGTTATTAAAAGTACAGACCTTCAGAGTTGTTCAACACTGGAAAGTTGTTTACAAGGCCGGTTATTTGGTGTGATATTTAGAGGCGGCATACCTTATTCAACCCGTAGCATAAATACTCCAATGGGCTTGGTAGTTGATGGCATTAATTTGGAGCCCGATTTTTTATCCAGTATAGAACCATCAGAGATAGAAAGTATAGAAGTTTTACGAACCATTGGTTACACAGCCATTTATGGTTCAAGGGGAAGTGGCGGTATGTTGGTAATAACAACAAAACGTGGGGAGCCAAACTACAGTTATAAGCGGTATTCGCCAGGTATAATTACTTATAATCCCATTGGCTATTATAGGGCAAGGCAGTTTTATTCTCCTCAATACGACGATATCAAAACTAACTCCCAAGTATTGGATTTACGAACTACTATATTTTGGAAACCATCCATCGTTACGAATAATGAAGGAGTTGCCGCCGTGGAGTTTTTTAACGCCGATAGTGAGGGGACTTATAGAGCAGTAATAGAGGGTATTGATGGGAATGGTAATATTGGCAGGCATATATATAGGTATACGGTAAAGAAACCCATTTAATGAGTTTCTTTATTGTTACATATTAGGAAGCCATTGTATTTGTAGTACGGTTAACTGTAATGTTTTTCACCTGATTTATAATAGCTGCCGCGTCATAGCCACATTCGGCCCAAAGCTCGGGTTGTTCACCGTGTTCAACTATCTTATCAGGAATGCCCAGGCGCACTACTTGCGCATGGTACCCGTTATCGCTCATAAATTCAATTATAGCACTGCCCATTCCACCTTGCAGGCAGCCATCTTCAACAGTAATTATTTTATTGAATTTACTAAATACTTCATGCAAAATAATCGCATCTAAGGGTTTAACAAAACGCATATCATAATGCGCGGGATGGTAGCCATCGGCATTAAGTTCTGAGAAGGCCTTAACTACCTCATTGCCAATATGGCCTATTGAGAGGATGGCCACATCCTCACCATCACAAATTTTACGCCCTTTGCCAACGGATATAGCCTTCATAGGGCGTTTCCAATCAACCATAACACCATTGCCCCGCGGATACCTGATAACGAATGGCCCCATGTTATCTTGCTGGGCGGTAAACATTAAATTACGTAATTCCTCTTCGTTCATAGGTGAAGCAACAGTCATGTTTGGGATAGATCGCATATAAGCCAAATCATAAGCACCATGATGAGTTGCCCCATCTGCCCCCGCTAAACCTGCCCGGTCCAGGCAAAAAACCACATTCAGGTTTTGTATCGCCACATCATGAATTACCTGATCATAGGCACGTTGCATAAAGCTAGAGTAAATGTTGCAAAAAGGGATCATGCCTTGTGTTGCTAATCCCGCGGAAAAAGTAACAGCATGTTGTTCCGCAATGCCTACGTCAAAAGCTCTTTTTGGCATTGCCTTCATCATTAGAGTTAAGGAGCACCCACTTGGCATGGCAGGGGTTATGCCTAATATTTTAGGGTTTTCTTCGGCCAGTTCAATAATGGTATGCCCAAAAACATCCTGATATTTGGGTGGTTGGGGTTTCTCGTAAACCGTCTTTTTTATTTCCCCGGTTATCTTGTCAAATAGCCCGGGCGAATGCCATTTGGTTTGGTCTTTTTCTGCCAGCGCGTAACCCTTACCTTTTACTGTTACACAATGCAGTAATTTAGGCCCGGGAATATCGCGTAGGTCTTTCAATATTTTTACCAGATGCTCAACATCGTGGCCATCAATTGGCCCAAAATATCTAAATTGCAGCGCCTCAAAAAAATTACTCTTTTTTAATAAAGTACCTTTAATGCTTTTTTCAATCTTTTTGGCAATCTTAAAAGCATCAGGGCCTATTGATGATATCTTAGTTAATATATTCGCAATCTCATCTCTAAAACGGTTGTAGTGTTTTGATGTGGAAAGGTCAGTAAGATATTCTTTTAATGCCCCAACATTCGGATCGATAGACATGCAATTATCATTCAGGATAACCAACAGGTTTGAATTTTCAATTCCTGCATGGTTTAAAGCCTCAAATGCTAAACCTGCTGTCATGGAGCCATCGCCAATTACAGCAACATGCTGGCGGTCTGTTTCGCCTTTATAATGTGATGCTACTGCCATCCCCAAAGCAGCTGATATAGATGTGGATGAATGCCCTACGCCAAAGGTGTCATACTCACTTTCTGCCCGTTTTGGAAAACCACTTATACCGCCGTGAACCCGGTTAGTATCAAAAACATCGCGCCGTCCGGTTAATATTTTATGCCCGTACGCCTGATGCCCCACGTCCCATACCAATTGGTCATAGGGGGTATTAAGCACATAATGCAAGGCAACAGTTAACTCCACAACCCCTAAACTTGAAGCAAAATGCCCTCCGTTTACCGATACCACATCAATTATATACTGACGAAGCTCCTGGCTGAGTTGTTTAAGATCACCTTCTTTAAGTTGTTTTAAATCAGATGGATAATTTATTTTTTGAAGTAATGGCCCCGCGGTTACTTTCATTAATTTTTTATACAGTAAATAAAGTTACAAATTACGTTATTTTGTTGTTAAATTCAATGACAATAATGTCATTATATTGTTTCTATATCGTTCTAATAATCTTTTTTTCTGTAAAAAACCTATTTTTGAACAGGTGAGCTATGAGCGACGATAATTTTGAGATTAAACTACCGCAGTTTGAGGGCCCGTTTGATCTCCTTCTGTTTTTTATTGAGCGTGATGAACTCGACATTCATTCTATTTCTATAGCGCGTATTACAGATGATTTTCTGAATTATATGCAACAGATGAATAACCTTAACATGGAACTTGCAAGTGAGTTTATTTATGTTGCGGCAACCCTAATGCGCATAAAAGCAAAGATGCTGTTACCCCGTTACGAAGTTGATGATGCAGGCAACGAAATAGATATTAAACAAGATCTCATTAGAAAACTAATAGCATATAAAAGGTTTAAATTGGTTTGTGAGGCATTAAAGCCTTTAGAGCACGAACGCTTAAAACAAAAAAAACGCGGTAGTATACATGTTGATATGGATACAGTAGCCGAATTGGCCATTCCGGGCGAGGAGCTGGAAAGTTTTGATTTGTATAAACTAATGCTGGTTTACAACAGGGTTTTAAGTCGTTACCAAAGCCGTAGTAAAATAGTAAAACATACAGTATTGCAATACCCTTATACTATTGAGCAACAAAAAAAAGTAATAACTGATTTGTTGAAAATTAATAAACAAATTGATTTTACAGGTTTAGCTAAAAAGTCTGACAATAAAGTGCATTTTGTTTATAATTTTTTAGCATTACTGGAGCTGCTGCAACAAGAGCTGGCAGATATTCAGATAGGCTTAGGATACAATAATTTTAGGATTACTGCTAAAAATTAATCGTGCCAAATAAAATTTGGCTAACTTTGCGACCTTTAATTAATATAATGAAAAGAGACAAACTAATATTTAATTTACTTGAAGAAGAGCTTCAGCGTCAGGAAGATGGCCTGGAACTTATTGCATCGGAAAACTTTGTTAGCAAGCAAGTATTAGAAGCAGCAGGTTCTGTTGCAACCAATAAATATGCTGAAGGATTACCCGGTAAACGCTATTATGGCGGCTGCGAAATAGTTGATGAAATAGAAACCATAGCTATTGAACGTGCAAAACAATTGTTTAATGCAGAGTGGGCCAACGTTCAACCGCATTCGGGGGCTCAGGCTAACGCGGCTGTTTTTTTAGCTTGTTTGCAACCTGGCGATCATATTTTAGGTTTTGATCTTTCGCATGGGGGGCACCTTTCGCATGGCTCGGCTGTAAATTTCTCAGGTAAGGTTTATAAACCGTTTTTTTACGGCGTTAAAAAAGATACAGGTTTAGTTGATTATGACCAGCTTAAAAAAATAGCGCTTAAAGAAAAACCGAAATTAATTATTTGCGGAGCTTCCGCGTACTCGCGCGACTGGGATTATGCATTCATCCGTAAGGTGGCCGACGAAGTTGGTGCCTTGGTTTTGGGAGATATTTCACACCCTGCTGGCTTAATAGCACGTGGTTTATTGACAGATCCGCTTCCGCATTGCCATATTGTTACTACAACTACCCATAAAACATTACGCGGCCCGCGTGGAGGTTTAATATTATTAGGTAAAGATTTTGAGAACCCATGGGGTCATAAAACACCCAAAGGCGAAATAAGAATGATGTCGGCCCTATTGGATATGGCTGTATTTCCAGGCATTCAGGGTGGCCCGCTTGAGCATATTATCGCTGCAAAAGCAATTGCCTTTGGAGAAGCATTAAGCGATGAGTATATGAAATATATCCTGCAGGTTAAGAAAAACGCGGCGGCAATGGCCGATGCATTTATTAAGCTCGGATATGATATTGTTTCGGGCGGTACAGATAACCATTTGATTTTGCTTGACTTACGTAATAAAAATATTACAGGTAAGGTTGCAGAAAACGCTTTGGTTAAAGCTGACATTACTGTAAATAAAAACATGGTGCCTTATGACGATAAATCACCCTTTATTACCTCTGGTATAAGGGTAGGTACAGCGGCGGTTACTACACGTGGGTTAAAGGAAAAACAGATGGAAAAGATAGTAGAATTAATTGATGCCGTATTAAAAGATCCGGAAAGCGAACCGAACATCAAAAAAATTCGTAAGAGAGTAAATGAACTAGTGGAAAAGTTTCCGCTATATAAGTGAACTATTAAATAAACAATGGTAACACAACGTGATCCTGTTCCTGAAAACGAGTTTGACCGCCTGGCAGCTCTTCAGTCCTATCAAATATTAGATACACTGCCCGAACAGGATTACGATGCCATAACACGGCTGGCTTCGTACATTTGCCAAACACCTACTGCCTTTATCTCTCTGATAGATGTAGACAGGCAATGGTTCAAATCAAAAGTGGGTTTGCAAATTTCCGAAAATCCACGTAAAGATGGATTTTGCCAGTATACCATTATGAATGATAGTATACTGGAAATACCTGACACCTTTAAAGACGAACGCTTTATTGATAATGTAATGGTAACTGGCGATCCTAATATCAGGTTTTATGCTGGCGCCCCTCTTATTGATAGTGATGGCTTTCGATTAGGTTCATTATGTGTAATTGACCAAGTTCCACATACACTTACTTTTGAACAACGCGACGCCTTGCATACGCTATCCCGTGAGGTTATTTCGCATTTGGAATTACGCAAGGAAAAGCGCAAGTTGGAAGAGAGTTTAAAATTACATAACGAGTTTTTTAACCTTTTCAACAATTCGCCGGAGATCCATTGTGTAATGGATAGAAACACCGTAATTAAACTAATAAACAAATCGGTTACTCCAATATTAGGGCATTCGCCCGAGGAAGCTGTAGGAAAGCCTATATTCTATTTTTTTGCAAAAGGTGATCGTGAAAACCTATTGAAGATAGTTGAGGATGGCTTGAGGACAAAGAAAAAATCTTTTGATCTTGAAACACGTATTGTTACCCTGAGTGGAGATATTAAGTGGATCAGTTGGTCGGCAGTTTCAAAGGGCGAGAACTGGTATGCCAGCGGGCGCGATATTACTTATCAGAAACAAGTAGTTGCCGAATTAGAACAACTATCATTAGTTGCCAGTAAGGTTAGTAATGGCGTAGTAATAAGCAACGCGGATAATGAGGTAGTATGGATTAATGACGCTTTTGAAAAAATAACAGGGTATAACATTGCCGATGTAGCCAATAAACCGCTGGCCGAAATGTTAATGGGCGAACTAACAGACCAATCCATTATTCAGAAAGCGAGGGAACTTTCAAAAAGTAAAAAATCTTTTGAGGTAGATCTGCTAATTTACCGAAAAGATGGGCAACCGTTATGGATATCAATTATTAACTCAGTTATTTTAGATAGTAATGGCGATGGTGATAAATACGTAGAGGTTATCATTGATATTACCGCTAAAAAGAAGACCGAGCTTGAACTTATTGCCGCCAAAGAAGAGGCATTACAATTAAGTAGGGCTAAGGATATGTTTATATCCGTAATGAGTCACGAAATACGTACGCCACTCAACGCTGTTATTGGTATTTCGCATTTGTTATTGGAAGACGATCATACCGAGGCACAAAAGGAACATTTAAAAATATTGGGTTTTTCTGCCGATAATTTAATGACGCTGATTAACGACGTGCTGGATTTTACGAAGGTAGAAACAGGTAATATTGAACTTGAAAAAATTAATGTTGATTTGCGCGACCTGATAAAAAGCGTGATTGACTCCATGCAGTTTAAGGCACGTGATAAAGGGATATATCTCCGTTCTGAAATTGATGAAGGGTTACCACAATATATTTTAGGCGATAAAACAAGATTATGTCAGATTTTACTCAACCTTGTTGGCAATGCGGTTAAATTTACTGATATTGGAGGTATAACTATTGATTTAAAAGTTATTGAACAAACAAGTAGCGAAGTACGTATACGCTTTGAAGTTGGTGATACAGGTATTGGTATACCGGCTGATAAGATAAACTCAATATTTGAATCTTTTAAACAAGCTGATGCCAATACAACACGTTTGTATGGCGGTACAGGTTTAGGTTTAGCTATTACCAAACGTTTGGTTGAACTGCATGATTCCAGGATCAACGTTGATAGCGTTTATGGAAGTGGTTCTAAATTTTGGTTTACAATAACATTCAATAAAAGTAAAAATAGTGTGGAAACGCCAGCAAATGAAGTTAAAATTGGTTTAAAGTTGAATGTTTTGGTTGCGGAAGATAACCAGATAAACAGGCTGTTAATAGACAAGGTTTTAAAAAAATGGGACGTTGTTACCACTTTTGCTGAAAATGGCCTGATTGCCATTAGCAAACTCGAAAACAATAATAATTTTGACCTGATACTGATGGATATCCATATGCCGGAAATGGGTGGTGTAGAGGCAACTAAAGTAATTCGTGCTAAAGAAGGGGCTTACTTTCAGCAAATTCCTATTATCGCGCTTACTGCCTCCGTTCTTGACGATCAGATGGATGTAATTAATGATGCCGGCATGAACGACTATGTTTTAAAGCCATTTGACCAAAAAATATTTTACGACAAGCTAAGTAAGTATTCTAAATAATATAAGCTTTCCGTTTTATTAAGCTACTATTCCGCGTAAGCTATTGCGGCTATGCTTAACGTTAAACCGGGTATTTTAAGCAATTCCAATCCGCAGGCCTCTATTGTTGATCCTGTTGTGATGATATCATCAACCAGCAGTACATGTTTATTGATAAATAACTCAGGGTTTTGTATTTTAAAAACATCCTTCATATTCTCGTACCTCGAAAACCTAGCTTTTAAGGTCTGAGATTCTGTATGTTTAATTCTGATCAGATTTTCAGAATCTACCGGGATATTTAACTTATCTGATAACCCCTCCGCAAACCGCGTGCTTTGGTTATAACCCCGCTCTTTTAGTTTTTTGGGATGTAACGGTACAGGCAATATAAAATCAATAGTTTGATAACTGTGATGGCCTGCTAGTTGACCACCGGCAATTTGCCCCAGTTTATTTCCAATTTGCGGCATGTTGCGGTATTTAAATTGATGCATCATTTGCTGCACTTTCCCTCCTTTGGTAAAGTAGAGCATTACATAAATCTGGTTAAAATTAATACGTCCCCAAAGTTGCCTTGCCACTACGTTATCCGGCTGGTTATGAAAGTTTGTAAAAGGTAAATCGTAAGTGCAGCCCGTGCAAATTAATGCCTCATTACCTACAAGGCTGTTACCACAAGCCTGGCAAAGTTCGGGAAAGATTAAAGCGACAAAGTCGTGCAAGTAAGAACCCGCCATTTTCATTTAATAAAAATAGGTTATTAAGCTCAAATGCAGAAGTTTGATATGGATATTATCGGCTATCCGTTATTTGGCTTACCAGCTGTAGTTGGGGTAATATTAAAAGCCGCCATTATTATTGCGCTGCCTTATCCTTAATAGCCAATTGCCCGCATGCGGCATCAATATCTTTTCCGCGGCTTCGGCGCACGTTGGTAGTGATGCCCTGGTTGCGTAAATAATTAGCAAATGCTTCAATTTTATCAATATCGGCATTGGTATAACTGGCAAATGATATGGGGTTATATTCAATAATGTTAACCTTGCAAGGGATATGTTTACAAAATGCCGCTAATTCTGCAGCATCCTGTAGCTCATCATTAAAATCATCAAAAACAATATACTCGTACGTAACAGGGTTTTTGGTTTTAGCATAATAATATTTTAAGGCCTCGGCTAATGCTTTTAATGTATTTTGCTCATTGATAGGCATAATTTCATTACGCTTTTCGTCATTTGCGGCATGCAGTGATAGTGCCAGATTAAATTTCACAGCGTCGTCACCTAGTTTTTTTATCATTTTAGCTATCCCGGCTGTAGAAACCGTGATGCGCTTAGGTGCCATATTTAACCCATCGCCGGCGGTAATGCGCTCAATTGACTTTAATACGTTAGCATAGTTAAGCAATGGCTCGCCCATGCCCATGTATACAATGTTTGTTAAAACATGATTATAGTTTTTTCGGGCTTGCTGGTCAATTAATACCACCTGATCGTATATTTCGTCGGGGTTTAGGTTTCTTTTGCGCTCCATATACCCCGTGGCGCAAAATTTACAGGTAAGACTGCAGCCCACTTGTGATGAAACGCAAGCTGTCATCCGGTCATCCATCGGGATTAAAACCCCTTCAATTAAATGCCCGTCGTGTAAAATAAAAGAATTTTTTATAGTTTTGTCGTTACTAAACTGGGAGTTGTTTATCTTTACATTGTTTATAACAAATTGGTCTTCAAGTTTTTGGCGAAGCTCTTTTGAAAGGTTACTCATTTCATCAAAGGTGCATGCTGATTTTTTCCACAGCCACTCGTAAACTTGCTTTGCTCTAAAGGTTTTTTCCCCTAATTCAGAAAAGTGCTTTTGAAGCATCTCAAAATTTAAACTACGGATATCAACTTTCTTTTCTTGCATTATAGTGCAAAGTTACTTAAATTTAAAAATCTATACTTTAAAAAGCATGTTTTATTATAAGTGATAAAAAATATTACTTTGAGTTAATGATCTTAATTGTAATACTTTGAAGTTTATAAAAGCATCGAACTTATAATTTAATGAAAAAATTTCAGGCCGATTATATTTTTCCTGTTAATACAGACCCAATTAAAAACGGGATTGTAACCGTAGATGATTTTGGCAAAATAATGGCAATTGAGGGCGAATCTGTAAACTCCTATAATTCTATATTCAAGATTGAAAAATTGGATGGCGTTCTTTGTCCGGGTTTTGTTAATACACATTGCCATGTTGAACTATCGCACCTTAAAGATATAATTACACCGCAAAAAGGATTGGTTAATTTTATAAAAGAGGTGCAGAGCCGCCGCGAAATAGACGAAGGAAGTATTGTTGCCGCCGCCGTTGAAGCCGATGAGGAAATGTACCGCAATGGTATTGTTGCTGTTGGCGATATTTCAAATAGCTCTGTAACGGTAGACCTAAAAAAGAAGAGTAAGATATATTATCACAACTTTATTGAAGTTTTTGGTTTTGTGCCCTTAAAAGCAAAAGATATTTTTAATGACGCGCTTGCCTTGTGCGAAAAATTTAAACCACTATCTCATTCAATAACGGCTCACGCGCCGTATTCTGTTAGTAAAGAGTTGTTTAAATATATTGGCCAATTGCCACAAGAACATTCTAACCTGGTTAGCATACACAACCAGGAAACAGAAGAGGAAAATAAGTTGTACCGTTATAAGAGTGGCGGTTTTATTGACTTATACGAATATTTGAAAATAGATATTGATTTTTTTAAGCCTCAGGCCCGCAATTCACTGCAATCTATAATTCCGTTATTAACTAAGAAACAGAATATATTACTGGTTCATAATACCTATACCAACCTTAAAGATATTTATTTTACCAAACGTTTTGATCGTAAAATTAATTGGTGCTTTTGCCCTAACGCCAATTTGTATATCGAAGCGCGTTTGCCCAAACTGGAGTTTTTTGTAGACAAGGGATTTAACATAACGCTGGGTACAGATAGCCTGGCATCAAATAAAAAATTATGCATATTAAATGAAATGCTGGCTTTGCAACAGCATTTTAAAGACCTCAACTTAGCCACCATGCTGCCCTGGGCCACACTTAATGGGGCTAAATTTTTGGGCATTGAAGCCGACAAAGGATCTATTCAGGTTGGTAAAACACCTGGCTTAAACCTAATCTCTAACCTTAATGGTTTTAAAATAACACCCGAAACCACTGTTAAACGCATTATTTAATAATGATACATAAGTAACCTTATATTTGCTGTAGCAATACACAGGTTAATTATATGTCAATCAAACATCTCAATATTATAATTCAGGGAAAAGTGCAGGGTGTATCTTACCGGGTTACAACCAAAGCGGTTGCCGATCAGTTAGGGGTAAAGGGCTTTGTAAAAAACATGCCCGATGGTAGCGTTTATATAGAGGCGGAAGCAGACGGGCTTATTATGCCTCTTTTTTTAGATTGGTGCAACGAAGGCCCGCAAGGTTCAAGTGTAACTTCGGTTGAAACCAATGAAGGCGAACTCAAAAACTATCGTAATTTTGAGGTTATGAAAAAGAACATCTTATAACCTTTTGTTTTAACATATTTCATATTCACCATTGTCAACAGCTAAAAAATTTGCCGGGCAAACCGCTATATATGGTTTAAGTACCGTGGCGTCCCGGGTGCTTAATTTTTTCCTCACCGCGCTTTATACCCGTACTTACACACCTGCCGTATACGGTGTGCTCAATACCATGTACGCCTACGTTTCAATGTTGAACGCAGTGCTCTCGTTTGGTATGGAAACCACCTTTTTTAGATACCTTAACAAGTATGAAAACAGGAAAGATACGGTTTACACCAACTCTTTTATTGCAATTATATCTATAGGTATTGCGTTTTTTGCGGCAACTTTTTTATTTGCCGATAATATTGCAACATGGATATTAGGTAAAACCCCCGGCAACCATAACGATTATGTGCTGTTTATTCAATACTTTATTTACGTGTTGGTAATTGATTCATTTAGTGTTATCCCCTTTGCCAAATTACGTGCCGATGGCCGGCCAGCTAAGTATGGGATGTTAAAGATCATTAATATATTAGTTTTTATAACGCTTAACCTCCTATTTATTAAAGTTATTCCATTTGTAATTAGTCATCATATAGCCGGGTTTGAATGGCTTTCAACGTGGTATCGCCCCAATTGGCTTGGCTATGTTTTTTTATCTAATTTAATAGCAAGTGCATTAACATTTATGTTGCTATTGCCCGAGGTGATAAAATTAAAACTGAAGTTTGATGTTGCGATGTTAAAAGAAATGCTGCTTTATAGCTGGCCTGTTTTAATTGCAAATATATCATACATCATAAACGAAAATTTAGATAAAATGATGTTGCCAAAACTACTTCCTATTAACTTAATTAAACATGGCGATGTTGGTATATACGGTGCAGGGTGTAAAATTGCTTTGTTTTTAAGTATTTTTATTAACGCCTTCAGGCTAGGTGCAGAGCCATTCTTTTTTAGTCATGCAAAAAATAAAAATGCCGGCGAAACCTATGCCCGCATTATGAATTACTTTATTATAGCGGTTACATTAATCTTTGTTGCGTTAATTGCCAATATAGAAGTACTTAAATATTTTATTCACGGGAAAGACGCGGCAGAAACAAAGCTTTACTGGTCGGGTTTGGGGGTAGTGCCGCTTTTGTTATTCGGCTATGTAAGCCTGGGTATTTACATGAACCTTTCGGTATGGTACAAACTGTCTGACCAAACTAAATACGGCTTATATATATCGGGTATTGGTGCTATTTTAACCATTGCGCTTAATTGGATATTTATACCCAAATACAGTTATATGGCTTCGGCATGGATATCGCTTATCGCTTATGCTACCATGATGGTGCTTTCCTATTTATGGGGGCAAAAAAATTACCCTATTCCTTATAACATTAAAAAAAATATTTCTTATATTATCGCATCAATTGTTATTGTGTTTTTGTCGTTTTATGTATTTAAAAGAAATATTTTTATAGGCAATGCGCTTTTAATATTATTTGCGTTATTTACTTTTTATACCGAGCGAAAAGAGCTTATGTTAATGTTAAAAAAGAGATGAACATACAAATTATAAACAAGTCGAAAAACGTTTTACCAGCTTACGAAACTGCGCATGCTGCAGGAATGGACCTACGTGCCGATCTGGAATCAACCGTCATACTTAAGCCAATGGAACGTAAATTAATTCCCACGGGTTTATATATGGAGCTCCCGGTAGGCTACGAGGCGCAAATAAGGCCCCGTAGCGGGTTAGCCTATAAATTTGGTATCAGTATTGTTAATTCGCCAGGAACAATTGATGCCGATTACAGAGGAGAAATTAAGGTGCTGTTGGTTAATTTATCAACAGAGCAATTTGAAATAAATGGAGGCGACCGGATTGCTCAGATGGTTGTAGCCAAACACGAAACCGTTAATTGGAATGAAGTTGAGGTACTTGGCGACACCGTGCGCGGGCAGGGCGGTTATGGCCATACAGGAGTTTAATCAGCATAAATGAAGCAAAGGTTTATCATATTGTTTGTTTTGTTACCGGCGGTTTTGCAGGGTGTGGCTGTACAGCGCAGAAATGCGCCGGAAACTAACAATTTTGGTATTGATGATGGTAAACCTGCGAATGATTTGGACAGCAGCATGGTAAGGCAGCTGTTTTTTTCGGCACTGCGCGAAAAAACCATCGAAAATTATCAGCTCGCGGCCGACCTATTCAACCGGATACTGCAAATTGACCCAACTAACGATGCTTCATTATATGAGCTGGCGAGGATAAAGCGATTGCAAAATAACGAGGCCGCCGCACGCGAGTTATTTGAAAAAGCAGTTGCCGTTAAGCCCAACAATGAATACTATTGGCTGGCTCTGGCTGAGAGCTACGAGAAAACGAATAATATAACTAAACTGGAAAGTGTTTTTAAGGAACTAATTCGTATTAATCCCGATAAACCTGAATATGAATTTGATAGTGCAAACGCGTGTTTTCTACAAAAAAAATATGATGAGGCTTTAGCTATATATAAGCATCTGGAAAAAAACCTCGGTTTAAGCGATGAGATTATTGCCGGGCGACAAAAAATATATTTAAAACAGGGGAAAATTAACCAGGCAACTGATGAGCTTGAAGAAATGATCAGGATTAATCCTGATAAAATGCGGTATTATATTTTACTTGCCGAATTGTATAACTCAAATGGATTAAATGATAAAGCGTTAAAGGTTTTGGAGAAGGCCGAAAAAGTAAAAGATAATAATGGCATAGTGCACCTGGCACTGGCAGATATTTACCGGGATAAAAAAGATGATAATGCCAGCTTTAAACAGTTAAAATTAGCATTCGCGATACCCGATTTGAGTATTGATCAAAAGATTCATATTATATCTGGTTACCTGTCTAAATTTCCAGATGTTAATGCAAAAGCAAACGCGCTCGAACTTGGCCATCTGCTTATTTTAACGCACCCGCTTAACGCCAAAGCTTTTAATATTTACGGCGATATTTTAATGCAAACTGAAAAATACAAAGAGGCCAGGCCGGTGTATAAAAAGGCGGTAGAGCTTAATAACCAGATCTATGCATCGTGGGAGCAATTAGTAAGGGTTGATTTAATTGGAAGTCAATTAGACGATGCTGTGAAAGATGGTGAAGAAGCGTTAACGCTATTCCCAAACCAGGCATGGTTGAACTACCTGGTAGGGATTGCCTGTTTACAAAAAAAGGATTATAAAAAAGCTTTGTCGTATGTAAGTAATGTTCCTTCACTCGAAACACAGGATAATAGTTTACTATCTCAAACTTACTCGGCTATTGGCGATTGTTACCATGGTTTTAAAGACAATAAAAAATCGGATGAAGCGTATGGGAAATCAATACAGTATAATCCGGACAATGTATATACACTTAATAATTTTGCATATTATTTAAGCCTGCGTGGAGAGGATTTAGACAAAGCCGCCGAAATGTCTAAACACGCCAACGATTTACAGCCCAATAATTCCTCGTTCGAGGATACTTACGCATGGATATTGTTTAAACAAAAAAAATATGCCGAAGCCAGGGTTTGGATAGAAAAAGCCTTAGTTAACGATAAAGATAAAAACCCTATTGAGGTAGAACATTATGGCGACATTTTGTTTTATTTGGGAGATACAGTTGCCGCGTTACAAAAATGGAACAAAGCAAAACAACTGGGTAACGATACACCAGTTTTAGACCGTAAAATAAATGAAAAAAAATATATTGAATAGGCTGATTCTATTGTGCTGCCTAATGCTGCTTTTTAGTTGTAAGGCTAAAAAACAACTTATCGTTACCAGGCAACCAGAGGTTGTTAAGGCTAAAGATGAAAATACCAAAGCTAATAAGTTAAACGCCATACGGTTAAAACAAATTGATTTTAATACATTTTCGGGCAAGGCTGCTGCCAAATTGAATATTGATGGCCGGGTTAATGATGTAACGATGAATATCCGCATTAAAAAGGGACAGCAGATATGGGTTTCTATTACCGCTATTTTGGGCCTGGAGGTTGCGAGGGCTTTAATTACCCCCGATAGTATAAAGGTAATTAACCGTCTGGAAGGCAGTTATCTTAAAAAGCCATTTAACTATATTTATCAGTTTACCAGCAGGCAAATCAATTATAAAACGCTGGAATCTTTGTTAATAGGAAATGCCATACCAGAGTTAATTAACGAACAAGCCGACATTAAAGCCAACAACGGCAATGTTGTGTTGAGTGGGAACCTGAATGACCTTGCTTATACTTTAGTTGTGGGGCCCGATTTAAGGGTAACTAAAACTAGTATGGTAAACACTGCTGTGAGCCAGTCAATACAAGTCGAAAATGCTGGTTTCATACAAACCAATAGTCGGATTATGCCATCTCAAATAAATATCAACTCATCCGTTAAAGAGAAAAAGGTGCAAATAGACCTGCATTACATAAAAACTGATTTTGATCAGTCGCTTGATTTTCCTTTTAATGTTTCAGGCAGATTTTCGATCGTAAACTAATATATTTGCTCGATGAAGTTTTTTAAAACGGGTTTAATTTTATTTTTTTTGCTGGGAGCTATTCAAGCATTTGCCCAAAGTAGCTCCGACCTAAAAAAACAGCGGGAACAATTAACCCAGCAGTTGGAAAAGCTTAATCGTGATTTTGAAGAAACGTCAAAAAATAAAAAGACAACCTTAAAACAACTAACGCTATTAAAGGCCCAGATATCCCTTAGAGAAGAAAAAATAAAGAATATCAACTCGGGCATACGACTTCTGGACAGTCAGATATCTGATAACACCAACGAGGTACATAACCTGCAATCGCAGTTAGAGCAGCTCAAAAAGGAATACGCGGCTATGGTTCTTTTTGCTTTTCGAAATCAAAGTGCCTACAATAAACTGATGTTTATATTTGTTGCTAAAGATTTTAACCAGGCATACAAGCGTTTAAAATATTTACAGCAAATAGGTTCGTATCGCGAAAGACAGGCTGCATATATTAGTGGGACACAAAAAGATCTGAACCATAAAATTGTAGAGCTTGATAAAAACAAGAAAGAAAAAAGCAATCTGCTTAAAGACCAGGTAAAGGAAAAGGAAACTTTAGGTAAGGAAAAAAATAATCAGGCAAAGGTAATTGTTGACCTTTCAAAACATCAAAAGCAAATTAAGCAGGAAACAGCTGTTACACAACGCAAAATAGCCAAGTTAAACAGAATTATAGCGGAGGTAATCAGAAAGGAAATTGAAGCCGCGAAACGCAAGGAAGAGGCCCTAGCCCGGGCCGAAGCCGCAAAAGCCAAAGCAGAGAATAAACCCGCGCCTGTACGAAAGCCAATATCACGGTCATCTGATGTGCTTAGTGCAACACCCGAAGCAGCGCGGCTATCAAATGACTTTTTAGGTAACCGTGGCCGTTTACCCTGGCCTGTTACAAATGGGGTAATAACCCACCCTTACGGTACGTACTATATTGAAGGGATAAAAGATGAAAATAAGGGGATCAATATAAAAACCGGCGCTGGTGCCAGCGTGCGGTCTGTATTTGAAGGTGATGTACTTACTGTTCAGGATATTGAAGGCACTTACCTGGTTATTATACGCCATGGGGGTTATTTAACGGTATATTCTAATTTACGTTCGGTAACAGTATCAAAAGGGCAAAAAGTAAATACCAAACAAAATATAGGTACCGCGGCCACTGATGGAACCGGTGATACGGAGATTGGGTTTGAGGTGCATAAAGGTCAGGCTGATATGAACCCGGCGTCATGGCTGGCACCAAATTAATTAAACCTTATTTGAGGTTAATTGTCTATACTTGTAGTTATAAAGAATTCGAATATGTTAAGTTCATTTTTTTTATTTTTAAGCTTTAACGCGACCGAAATAATGTTTATTTTGTTTGTGGCACTCATATTATTTGGCGGCGATAAGTTTCCGGAGATTGCCAGGGGCTTAGGCAAAGGTATCCGCGAGTTTAAAGATATGTCTGACGGGGTTAAACGCGAAATTCATACCCAAATCAATAATTACGATGTAAACCGTACGCCCGAAACACCTTTGCAAACCTATAACGAAACACCTCTTCAATCTCATACTGATACCCCAACCGAAACCAGCGTAACTCCGCCATCACATGAGGCAAGTGACGTGCATGTGGAAACCGGAGCGGTGCCTTATGAAACAACTGTAAAACCGCCGGAAAGTACATCCCCCGATCATAAAGCATAAAATTTATATCATGATACATTCAACATTGTTATTTCTTAGCGCGCCGGATATTACGGTAATTCTTATTGTGGCCTTAGTGCTGTTTGGCGGAAAAAAACTACCGGAATTGGCCCGTGGTTTAGGCCAGGGAATAAAAGAATTTAAAAATGCGCAGGATGGTACCAACACGGCTAATCCTAAGGATGCTAACCAAAAAGGTGCTTAATCAATAACCGCCTTTTTACTGCTAATTCACTCAGAACTTAATATTTGCAATTTAAAACTTATTGTATAATGGTTTTATGACTATCGTACAATAAGTTTTTTTATTTTCGCTGCATGACGAAACTATACCATACTTTGTCGGATATCCAATCAGACCTTAAGCAGCATAAAACCACTGTAGTTAAAATTACTGAACAATATTTGCAAAATATTAAGGCTAATGCCCATTTAAACGCTTTTAATGAAGTTTTTGAAGACGTATTAGTTAAAGCTCAAGATGTTGACACAAAGATAAAGGAAGGCAAGGAGGGTAAACTTGCCGGCATTGTTTTGGCTATTAAAGATAATATCTGTTACAAAGACCATCAAGTTAGTGCTTCTTCCAAAATTTTAGACGGTTTTACATCCATTTATTCATCCACAGTTGTTGAACGTTTGCTTGCGGAAGATGCAATTATAATTGGCCGCTGCAATTGCGACGAGTTTGCAATGGGAGCCTCAAACGAAACATCATACTTTGGCCCGGTAAAAAATCATGCGGATGAAACAAAAGTTCCAGGTGGTTCGTCGGGCGGTTCGGCCGTTGCTGTACAGGCTGGTATGTGCCATGCCGCTATAGGTACTGATACAGGCGGTTCTATTAGGCAACCCGCGGCGTTTTGTGGGGTTATAGGCTTAAAGCCAACCTATGGCCGCGTATCACGTTATGGCCTTATCGCTTATGCTTCGTCATTTGATCAGGCTGGGCCTATTACAAAATCAATAGAAGACGCAGCTCTATTACTGGAGGTTATGGCCGGCGTTGATGATTATGATGGTATGGTGGCTAATGTTCCGGTGCCTGCCTATCATAAGGATTTAGAAATTACAGGCAAAAAGAAAATAGCTTATATCAGCGAAGCGCTTAATAGCCCTGGTGTTGATCCACAGCTAAAAAATCTGCTTTCTACTCAAATAGAGAAACTAAAAAACGACGGGCATGTGGTTGAACCTGTATCTTTTGAGTTTATGGATTATGTGGTGCCAACCTACTATATTTTAACCATGGCCGAGGCTTCTTCAAACCTGGCTCGGTATGATGGGGTTCATTATGGGTATCGAAGCCCTAATGCCACTGATCTGGAATCTACGTACAAAAAATCGCGCTCGGAGGGCTTTGGAAAAGAAGTAAAACGGCGCATTATGCTGGGTACATTTGTTTTAAGCGCCGGGTATTACGATGCCTATTACGCTAAAGCGCAAAAAATTAGGCGCATGATACGTGATAAAACCAACCAAATTTTAAGTGAGTATGATTTTATATTGACACCAACTGCACCAACACCGGCATTTAATATTGGCGAAAACATGCAAGATCCTATTGTAATGTACCTGGCAGATATATTTACTGTACAGGCATCATTAGCTGGGATACCTGCAATTTCTTTACCAATAGGCAATAACGATAACGGATTGCCGTTAGCTTTACAGGTAATAACCAAAAGCTTCGGAGAAGCCGACCTACTAAAATTCTCAAAATATTTTTTGGAACTATCTAAAAATTAGTAATTTAGTATTATCAAGTTAAAGTATGGCTTTATAACGCCATTAAATGTCAAAGCATGAAGAAAATCTCGACTTTTATCATATGTTTTTTTTTGATCCACGTTGTTAAAGCCGATCCTGCAAATATTTCATCAAAGCTAAATAGAAGCAATTCTGTTAACCTCGCAACACAGCAAAATATTATAGTGTCAAACCACAAAGATGGTGATACAACATTTGTGCCAGTAGTGGCTGATAATATTTTAGGGTCGTACCAAAACATGCTTTTTAAGCATCGGCTTGACTCGGTTAAAAAAGAAATACCGCTTGATTATAATCAATACGTACAAAATTACATTGATATTTACACCGCTCCCCAGCGTAAAGAGTCTATCGGTAAAATATTAGGTCTTACAAAATACTATTTCCCAATATATGAAAAGGCCTTCAGAGATGCCGGAATACCCGAAGAAATCAAATACCTGTCAATAGTAGAGTCGGCACTTGATCCTAACGCGGTTTCGCGCGCAGGTGCAACAGGCCCCTGGCAGTTTATGTTTGCTACTGCTAAACTGTATGGTTTAAACATGGATAATTATGTTGATGAACGGCGCGACCCTATACAGGCCAGCTACGCCGCCGCTGCATATTTAAAAGATGCTTATCAGGATTTTGGCGATTGGTTAGTTGCCATAGCCTCATACAACTGCGGTAAGGGGAATATAACGCGTGCCATCCAAAAGGCCGGGGCTAGCGATTTTTGGTCAATAAGGCCATACCTACCGGTAGAAACCCGCAACTATGTACCTGCGTATATTGCTATAGCGTATATTATGAACTGTTATAAAAAGCATAACATTATACCTCAAATTTGCGATTTTGCCATTAAAACGGATACGGTATTGGTGAATAAGTATGTATCGTTAACTAATATATCTAAAGTTATTAATGTTGATATCAAGCAGCTAAATATATTGAATCCACAATATATGAGGCATATTATTAACGGCACCGATGCTATACCTAAACGTATGGTGATCCCTCAAATTGATAAAGCCAGCTTTGCATTATTGTATGATGCTTTAAACAACCCTGGTATAACATCAGACGATTTTGTACCAGTTAAGATCAGTTATAAAGATCCTGCAAAGAAAAAACAGTCAGCTTCGTATTATATTGTTAGGAGTGGCGAAACATTAAGTTCAATAGCTGATCAATATGGTGTAGAAGTGCAAGACCTGAAAGTGTGGAACCATTTGCACACCATGAAGGTACGCCCGGGCACAGAACTTACATTAACCGGCCCATCGTCGGCAGATAAATACGGATCAGCAAAAAGTAAACCCGCCCGGAATTTTATTACCTATAAGGTTCACCGTGGTGATACACTATCGGCCATAGCGGATAAGTTTGATGGTAGTACTGTTGAAAAAATAAAATCGTTAAACGGATTAAAAGGTGAGCGCCTGCAGCCGGGGATGACCCTTAAAATTAGTCGCGGGTAATCAATTTCCATACCCTTAAGTTTTGCATCTAACCGGGGCAATAGCATAAATTAATCAAACCGATAATTTATAAATTACAGGGTATGCTGTAAGCGTATGAAAAAAACTTTAATTTTGGCAATGCTTTAAGCAGATACCATGAATAAAACCAATAATAAACTGGATGCGCTTGAATATCATGCCAATGGCCGCCCAGGGAAAATACAAGTAGTACCCACCAAGCCTACAAATACACAACGCGATCTTTCATTAGCCTATTCGCCAGGTGTGGCGGAACCCTGCCTGCGCATTGCCGAAAATATTGATGATGTTTATAAATATACCGCTAAGGGCAATCTGGTTGGTGTAATAAGCAACGGTACAGCGGTTTTGGGTTTAGGCAACATTGGGCCCGAGGCCGGTAAGCCAGTAATGGAAGGTAAAGGCTTATTGTTTAAAATTTATGCCGACATTGATGTTTTTGATCTGGAGGTAAACGCTACTAATGTAGATGAATTTGTAAATATAGTTAAGGCACTAGAGCCAACATTCGGCGGCATTAATTTAGAAGATATATCGGCACCTACCTGCTTTGAAATAGAGCGGAGGCTAAAGGCCGAAATGAAAATACCCGTAATGCACGACGATCAGCATGGTACGGCAATAATTTCGTCGGCAGCACTGCTTAATGCTTGTGAATTACAGAACAAAAAATTAGAACAGGTAAAATTAGTTGTAAATGGCGCGGGTGCGGCAGCCATCTCATGTTCAAGGCTATACCTTTCGCTTGGTGTAAAAAAAGAAAACCTGGTGATGTTTGATATCAATGGGCTTATTCATCCGGGCCGTACCGATCTGGATGAGATAAGGTTAGCTTTTGCAACCACGCGTACAAATGTTGATACCCTGGCTGATGCCTTAAAAGATGCAGATGTATTTATAGGCCTCTCGGCTGGTAATGTGGTTACTGCTGCCATGCTTAAAACAATGGCTAATAACCCCATCGTTTTTGCTATGGCCAACCCCGAACCCGAAATTGCTTACGATATTGCAGTTGAAGCCCGTCAGGATATTATTATGGCAACCGGGCGGTCTGATTATCCAAATCAGGTGAATAATGTACTGGGTTTTCCGTATATTTTTCGTGGGGCATTAGATGTACGGGCTACTTCAATTAATGAAGAAATGAAGCTAGCCGCCGTTTACGCTATTGCGGGGCTCGCAAAAAAGAATGTGCCCGAAGAGGTTAATTTAGCCTATGGCGCTAAAAACCTTCATTTTGATAAGGATTATATTATTCCAAAACCGATGGATCATCGGTTAATAACCGAAGTATCATCAGCAGTAGCAAAGGCGGCTATGGATTCGGGTGTGGCACGAAGGCAGATAACCGATTGGGACGCTTATGCCGAAGAGTTGAAAAATAGGTTGGGTGTAGATAATAAAATATTACGCAACATTGCAAATAAGGCTAAAGCAAACCGTAAACGTGTGGTGTTTGCCGAGGCCGATAATTATAAGATCTTAAAATCGGCGCAAATTGTAATAGACGAAGGTATAGCCACTCCTATATTATTAGGCAATATAAACCTTATCAAACAGATCATGTATGAAAATGACCTGCAGTTGGGCGATGTTGAAATAATTGACCCTAAAGATGATAATACCGAACGCGCTTTAATGTATGCCGAATACTTATTTAATAAACGGCAGCGCAGGGGTATAACTTTATATGAGGCCCAAAAGCTAATGCGCGACCGTAATTATTATGGGGCGTGCATGGTTCAGTTTGGCGATGCCGACGCGCTGATATCCGGTTTAACCAAAAACTATGTACCCACTGTAAAACCCGCCCTTCAAATAATTGGAACCGAACCCGGAGTAAGGCTGGTGGCCGGAATGTATATGATGGTAACGCCAAAAGGCCCTGTGTTTTTTGGTGATACAACCGTTAATGTTAACCCAACCGCAGACGACCTTGTGGATATTACTGTACTAATTGAACGCTCCGTTAAAAAGTTTAATGTTAAGCCCAGGATCGCTGTTTTATCATATTCCAATTTTGGATCAAATGATGGTATTATACCCGAAAAGACTCGCGAAGCGGTAAGGATATTACATCAAAAATATCCGGAAATGATTGTAGATGGCGAGATGCAAGCCAATTTTGCCATCAACACAGAGTTACTCGAGGATAATTTTTCGTTTTCCACATTAAGTGGCGAAGCGGCTAATACATTGATATTCCCAAACCTGGAATCGGGGAACATAGCGTATAAATTATTACAGGAATTGGGCGGTGCAGAAGCAGTAGGCCCTATTTTGCTGGGCATGAAAAAGTCTGTACATGTGTTACAATTAGGAAGCTCGGTACGCGAAATTGTGAATATGGTAACTATCGCGGTAGTAGATGCACAGGAAAAAGAAACCCTTAAAGTTTAATTATAGATAAATAATATAGTTATTTGAATTAAATAATACACATTAGGTTATAAAATGTAATTTTATTGCCAATTGAATAAAGAATAACACATCTAATGAACGCTATATAAACAAACAATGTACGCATATATAAATGGAAAACTGGTTTTTAAATGCCCAACCTATGTAATTATTGATGTAGGCGGTGTTGGATATCATATTAACATTTCATTAAATACATATTCGAGCCTGCAGGATAAAGAAAACTGTAAACTTTACACTTGGTTGCATGTAAAAGAGGATGCGCATACGTTGTATGGTTTTGCTGACGAAGGGGAGCGGCGACTTTTTTTATATCTTATCTCAGTATCGGGTATTGGTGCCAATACCGGAAGGATGATTTTATCATCTATAACCCCATTTGAAATACAAACAGCTATTATTAATGGTGATGTACCTTTAATACAGCGGATTAAAGGTATTGGCCCAAAATCGGCACAACGGATTATTTTAGAGTTACAGGATAAGCTGCGTAAAGACGGGCCTGATACCTTAATTAATGTGCCGGTTATGCATACCGCTAAGGATGAGGCGCTTTCGGCATTGGTTATGCTGGGTTTTGCAAAAAATGTTGGCGAAAAAGCACTTGATCAAGCTATAAAATCAACAAATGAAAAATTAAGCGTAGAGCAATTAATAAAAATCGCACTTAAAAGCTTATAATTACTGAATCAATTTTTATATAAACCCTTGACAAACATTTTTTTCAGGAAGTTCGCTTTCAGTTTTAGTTTTTTTACTGCATTACTTAGCAGTACGCTGCTTTTTGCACAGCAAACGGGTACCGTTTTGAAGAAAGATTCTTCATCGGCAAAGTACCCTATTAAGGTAGATAAATCAAAAAATAATAAAGCAAGATCGGGTATATTCCGTGCAGACCCACCTAACCTTACACGTACAATAGAATATGATGTAACTACAAACCGGTATATTTTGATCGAAAAAGTAGGAGATTTACTTTACCGGCCTGTGCAATACCTTACGTTTTCACAATATCTGGAATTAAAACAACGTGAAACGCAAAAGAGCTATTGGAAACAGCTTGCAGATAATTATGCATATGCATCGCAACAACCAGGCTTTATTCCTCAAATAAAAATCAGGAGCCATACTTTTGAGCAAATATTTGGAAGTAACGTAATTGATATCCGCCCGCAGGGTTCCGCAGAAATGGTGTTTGCGGTGCAGGTTAATAAGAACGAAAACCCGTTATTTAATACCATTCAACGCACCCAAACCAATTTTAATTTTGACCAGCATATTCAAATGAATGTGGTTGGTAATATTGGTGATAAACTTAAAATAAGTACTAACTATAATACCGATGCCCAATTTCAATTTGAAAACCAGGTTAAGTTAGATTACACAGGTAAACCCGATGAAATTATACAAAAGATAGAGGCCGGTACGGTAAGTATGCCGTTAAATACGTCCCTAATTTCGGGGAGCCAGGCATTATTTGGCGTTAAAACTAAGCTTAAATTTGGCAAACTTGATATTACCAGTATATTCTCGCAAAAACGCTCACAGTCGCAACAAATTACAATCTCAAATAGTTCGCAACAGGCCGCGTTTAAACTTACACCGGCAGATTATGAAGCCAACAAGCATTATTTTTTAGCGCAGTACTTTCGCGATAATTACAATAATGCATTAAAAAATATTCCAATTATCAGTTCAAACATTACCATTACAAAAATTGAAGTTTGGACCACCAACAGAAACAATAGCACAACGGATTCGCGAGATATAATTGGGTTTTTAGATTTGGGCGAAAATAAACCATATAATACAAGCTTAATTCAAGGTGGTGGCTCTGGCTTGCCTGCAGGCTTTACGGGCCCCGGTTTTCCGCAGCAATCTAATAATTTATTACAAAAATTACCATCCGATGCAAGGTTAACTAATAGTAACGGTGTGGCAACATATTTTAAAGCTACTGGTGCCAGTGATAATTATTCAAAGCTGACTTATGCGCGTAAGCTCACCGATAAGGAATTTACCTTACATGCGCAATTGGGGTACATTTCATTAAATTACCCATTAAATAACGACGAAGTATTATCTGTTGCATACCAGTACAATTATAATGGTGTACAATATCAGGTAGGGGAGTTTTCTGCTGATATTAAAGTTGATCCGAACAATCCTAAAGTGTTGTTTACCAAATTGCTTAAAGGAGAAATTTTAAAAACTAATTTGCCCAACTGGAAATTGATGATGAAAAACATCTATTCCCTTGGTGCATATGGTATTAGCCCTAATGATTTTAAATTAAGTATAACCCGGCTTGACGATCAATCAGGTATTGAAAAACCTATTATGGAGGAGGGGCAAAATACCAAAGGCCGGTTATGGCTGCAGCTTACCGGGCTTGACAACCTTAACCAACAAAATCAAAAGCAGCCCGATGGTTATTTTGATTTTTTAGAGGGCGTTACAATTGATTCGCAAAACGGGCGAATTATGTTTCCGCTGGTAGAGCCCTTTGGCTCAGATTTGGCTAAGCAATTTTTACCTGGCGAACAAAGTTTAACAAGCCGGTATGTTTATCAACCTCTTTACGATTCGACCAAAACTATTGCCCAGCAGTTTTTTCCGAAGCTTAACCGTTATGCTATTAAAGGTACATACACCTCCCAGTCAGGGTCTGATTATCAGTTGAATGCCATCAATATTCCGCAAGGCTCGGTTGTGGCTACATCCGGGAGCTATAAACTGCTAGAGGGAACAGATTTTACGGTAGATTATAATTCGGGCAGAATACGGATACTTAATCAATCGCTATTAGCATCGGGGCAACCCATTACTATCAATGTAGAAAATAATGAGCTTTTTGGTGTTCAGCAGCAATCGTTATTTGGTTCAAGGTTTGATTACCGCGCAAATAAAAATCTAAGCTTAGGCGCTACAATAATGCACTTAAGCGAATTGCCAATTACCCAAAAGATAAGCATTGGCGATGAACCTATCTCTAATACAATCATAGGCTTTGATGCCAATTACAGCTCATCCTCAAGGTTATTAACCAGGTTGGTTGATAAAATTCCTTTCATATCAACCAAAGCCCCGTCATCCGTTACATTTAGTGGCGAGTTTGCCAAATTTATTGCGGGCCACCCCAAGGCATTAAACTTTGCAGGAGCCAATGGAACATCTTATTTGGATGATTTTGAAAACAGCCGGTCTATTATTGATATAAAAAGTGCTTCGGGCTGGCAAATTTCGGGCACACCACAGCTATTCCCCGAATCGCAGTTGGTAAACGATCTGAGTTATGGCTACAATAGGGCGCGTTTAGCCTTTTACAACATTGATCCTATTTTCTACAATCGTTCTGGCAGTGGTTCGCCGCCGCTGGCCAATGCCAGTAATGAATTATCAAATCATTATGTACGGCAAGTATTTGAGCAGGAGGTGTTTCCTTATAAACAATCTATAACGGGTACACCTCTACCTATACCAACGCTGGATCTGGCTTATTATCCCAATGTACGGGGGCCGTATAACTTTACCACAACCGGGTTAAATACCGATGGTACATTGCAAAACCCAAAAAATCGTTGGGGAGGCATGTTCCGTAAAATAGATGTAAATGATTTTGAATCGTTGAACGTAGAGTTTATTGAGTTTTGGGTTATGGATCCTTTTATCAATAAAACTAACTCAAAAGGTGGTGATCTGTATTTTAACTTAGGAAGTATATCAGAAGATATATTAAAAGATGGGCGCAAGAGTTTGGAAAATGGTTTGCCTGTTGATGGCGATCTCACTAAAGTTGATGAAACTGTTTGGGGCCGTGTGCCTAAGATACAACCCGTTGTACAATCGTTTGATAATAATCCCGATTCGCGTAAGTTGCAGGATGTTGGTTTAGATGGATTAAATAATGCTGATGAGCAGGTGAAATATGCACAAATAGTACAGCAGGTTAAGGCCCAGGTAAATACACAAGCGGGCAATGATTTTGCTGCTGACCCATCGGGCGATGATTATCAATATTACAGAGGGGGCGTGCTTGATCAAAATCAGGCGGGTATATTGCAGCGTTACAGCAAGTATAACGGTACAGAAGGCAACTCCAAAACTTCTGCCCAATCACAAGCCGATCTGGGTATCCAAACATCAGCATCTACCTCATTACCTGATGGGGAAGATATTAATCATGATAATACGATGAGTGAGGCTGATGAGTATTTTCAATACAAAGTTTCTATCCGCCCTCAGGATCTGCTGGTTGGGCAAAATTTTATTACAGATAAAATAGTTACGCCTCCGTTGAAATTGCCTAACGGTACTACACAATCGGTAACCTGGTATCAGTTTCGGATACCGATCTATAATTATCAATCAAAGGTGGGTAACATACAGGATTTTAAAGCCATACGCTTTATGCGGATGTTCATGACTAATTTTGCTGATACCTCCATACTGCGTTTTGCTACCCTGCAATTGGTTAGGGGCGAGTGGCGCAGCTTTAACGCGGAGAATAACCCGGTTAATGTTATTGCCGATCCTTCCATCATAAACCCGCCACTAGATAACTCTACTATAGATGTTGGAACCATTAACGTTGAAGAAAACGGTAACCGTACACCAATACCTTACGTTGTACCGCCGGGTATTACCCGCCAGCGTGACTATAATAACCTGGCTACCAATACGCAGTTAAATGAGCAGGCATTATTGGTAACCGTTAACCGGCTGCGCGACGGATATTCGAGAGCTACATATAAAACATTTTATAATGATTTGCGGTCATATAAGCACCTGCAAATGTTTATACATGCTGAGGGGGCGCAACTTAAAGATAATGATGTAACGGCGTTTATCAGGCTGGGTGTTGATTATCAGGATAGTTATTACGAGGTTGAGGTTCCCTTAAAAATTACACAGCCAGGCACAGCAGACCCTAACGCTATTTGGCCGGATGTAAATAACCTCGATCTAGATCTGTCGTTATTGACCAAGGCTAAAATTGCACGTAACAATGCTACTTATATTGATCCTAATACAGGCCGGCGCGGGCCATGGCCCATCACTTTACCGTATCCATACCAAGGCGGCAAGTATAAAATTATTATAAAAGGCCAGCCCGATTTAAGCCGTTTGCGTGCCATTATGCTGGGCGTACGCAACCCGTTAAAAACAGCCCAAAGCATAAATGATGATGGTTTGGAAAAATCGGCTATTGTATGGTTCAATGAATTGCGTTTAAGTGATTTTGATGAAGGAGGCGGCTGGGCCGCAACAGCCCGCCTAAATGCCAAACTGGCCGATTTTGCCGATGTAACGGTTTCGGGAAGTAAAACCACAGCTGGTTTTGGCCCGCTTGACCAAAAGGTGAGTACACGTACTTTAAACAATACCGAAAGCTATGATGTATCAACCAACATGGAACTAGGTAAGTTTTTTCCGGAGAGAACGGGCATGCATATACCGCTCTATATTGATGTATCGTCGCAGTTAAGCACACCGGAATACGATCCCCGGTCGCCGGATTTGAAATTGAAAGATGAACTTAATGCCGCTACAAAAGCAGGTAAAGACTCTATAAACCGCCAGACAGAAGATTTAACAACGCGCAGAAGCATTAATTTCACTAACGTACATAAAACCAAAACCAATGCAACTACTCCCGTACATATATGGGATGTGGAAAATTTGAGTGCTACGTATGCTTATACTGAATTTAATCATCATGATTTTACAGTAGAGAATGCGCTGCAAAAAACCTATAAAGTTGCACTGGCCTATAATTATAACAACCAGCCTAAGTATTATTCGCCGTTCCAAAAAATTATTAAGAGTAACCTGCTGGCTATATTCCGCGATTTTAATTATAGCCTGCTACCTACGCGTTTAAACTTCAGGATTGATTTTGACCGGCTTTATTCGGAAAATACACTAAGAAATAACGATAACACTTCTATACCATTGCCACCACGGGCAGATGGTTCGGACCCGCGTACGTCTTTCAATAAAAACTTTTTGATTACAAGGGTTTATGGCATTGGGTGGAATTTGTCGAAATCATTGCAACTGGATATTGATGCTACTAACCTTGGCGTTGTTGATGAACCTGCGGGCCGTATTAATGGTTTAAAACAGGATACCTTATGGAATAACCTAAAACGGCTTGGGCGTACAACAGATTATGGGCATAACCTAAACCTGAATTATACCGTGCCTTTAAATAAATTGCCCGGGCTGGACTGGACAACATTAATAGCCCGTTACAGTACGCGTTTTGAATGGAAAACCGCTCCGGAGTTTGCCCTTACCGATCCTAATTTAAATGTAGGTAACAGTATCCAAAACTCGCGTACTATACAGCTAAACCCAACGCTAAACTTAATATCGCTTTATAATAAATTTGGTTTTGTACGTAAGGCAAACGACCAAAATAATAAAGATGGCAAACTCGGAAAGTTTTTTATTGGATTATTAACCAGTGTAAAGAATGTAAGTGGATCATACACCCGTACAGAAGGAACTTTTTTACCCGGCTATTTACCTAAAACCAATTTTTACGGCGCAGATCCTGGGTATAACGCCCCAGGTATAGGTTTTTTATTGGGTAGCCAGAGTGATATACGGGGGAGGGCATTGGCTAACGGATGGATAACAAGAGATACTTTGCAAAACCAATTGTATGTAACTACGCTAAACGAGGATTTGCACCTTAAAGGAACTATTGAGCCCATAAAAGACCTGCGAATAGAGCTAACCGCATTTAAAACCCGCGATCTGAATTATCAAACTAACTTTAAATATTCAACTTTAAGCAATTCTTTTGATAATTTAAGCCCTTCAACAACCGGCGATTACAGTATCTCATTCCTTTCTATAGCAACAGCATTTGATAAGCCGAGTGGCATTAATAACACATCGGCCACGTTTCAGCGGTTTTTAGATAACCGGGCAGTAATATCCCAAGGGCTGGGTAGGGCAAACCGCAATTCGGGCGGGGTTACCGGTGGTTTTGCCGATGGTTATAGTGCAAACTCGCAGGATGTATTGGTTAACGCGTTTCTGGCCGCATACGCAGGTAAGGATGCCGGGAGCAGTAAAACAAGCAACTTCCCTAATATACCCATACCTAACTGGCAGATTACCTATAACGGACTGGGGCGTTTGCCATTTTTGGCTGACCTGTTCGATTCGTTTGATTTGAGGCATGGATACAGGTCGAGCTATAACGTTAACGGTTTTAATACCATTCAACGCTATCACGAAAGTAATGGCAGCGTTGATGTAAGGGATGTCAATAATGATTTTTTACCTTTTTATCAGTTTTCGCAAATTACCATTTTTGAGCAGTTTGTGCCATTGATAGGAGCAGATATGCGTTTCCATAACAGCATGACGGCTAATTTGGAATTTAGAAAGAGCCGAACCCTGAGCCTGAGCCTTGCCAATAGCCAGTTGGCCCAGCAAAACGAAAGCAATACCGTATTTGGGTTTGGTTACCGTACCAATCACTTCAGGTTCCCTTTTGGATTATTGCGCAATGTGGCCTTGAATAATGACATGAATTTTAAGATGGATTTTTCTATCAACGATGTTAAAACGCTGATATACCGGGCAGATATACGAGCCGCCGAAGTATCATCAGGCGCAAGGAATATCGCCGTAAGGCCATCAGTTGATTATATGATTAACAAACGCTTTAACATGCGGTTGTTTTATGATTCCACGGTTACCAAACCGTACACTTCGCAATCGTTTAACACCTCGTTCGCTAATTTTGGCTTTAGCTTAAAGTTGATGCTGCAGTAGGGTAGAGGTTAGGGATGAAGAATAACGCTTAAATTATTCTTCATCCCTGCTTTTTAGCTGTGACGATAATTACAATACCCCCAACCAACAACAATCCACCCAGGTAGGGTGGCCAGCTTACTGTTTTTTGCCTGTCGGCGGATATTTGAATTGGTCCGGCATCAACAATTTTTTCTTTCCGGGTGTAGGTAAAGCCAGTCCATACCAGCATCAATGCCCCTACAACAATTAATACTAGTCCGATAGTTTTGTTCATAATAGCTATAAAGAAAAAGAGCGCAAAATGTTTTACCTGCAAGGCTATTGTTTGTAATAAACCCGGTAAAAAGATATTCAAAAAAAC
>JANXTT010000136.1 GCA_025352225.1 Mucilaginibacter sp.
AAAAATCTAGTAAAACGTACTTTCCTCTAAATGAGGATAGCTTTATAGGCGTGCCGCTAGTATCAGCCTGTGTAAAATCGGGAGCAATTGACCCGATGGCCGTAACTTTCATTTCATTAATCCTTTTTTGAAATGCTTGTCCGGTTTCGGTTTGCTTTACATTTAAACTAAGGGAGTTAAAAAGTGGTTCTATGTCTTTAGCATCGGCAGACAACCCGGCTATAGAGCTTAATGCAATCAGGCTTACATAACTCTTCGAGTTTTCTGATATAAATTTCTTCATCATGGTTTCCTGTTGTAGTTGTATAAACTTGTATTTACTCTGAATCGCATTTTGGAAATCAGGGTTAATTTTCTGAGCCTGTGGGGCTGCATCCGCTTCGGCAACAATGGCTTTTGCCTGCAAGGTAATTGGCTTTAATAAGTCCCTGAGTCTTTTGCTGTCATCATTTAACTTAGAACCTGTTATTTCAGCCTTCGATACTGAATCGGTACTGGTTAGAACAATGTCAGCGTTTTCCAAAAAGATATTTAATGCATCAGCACTTCGGTCTAAAGTATTTAAGCCTTTGCCTTTTGTATCAATTACAATTATAGCACTTGCCGGATCTTTAATATTGCCATGAAAGCTAAATGCGCCATTATTAATTGTGACCGAGTCAACAACATTCTTTCCGTTAACCTGGTATAACAGATATGCCCTGGAAGGGGCATTTAAATTGCCTATTTTACTTTTAACTGTAAAGTTTTCTTTTGTTTGCGCAAACAAAATTGATGGCAGAATAGCCATCAACATAATAATCGTCTTCTTCATAATTTTTTATTCAATAAGTTATAATAGTTGTTACACTAGTTTTTGATATGTTCGCCACCAAAGATCAGGCATATCGCCCGATACAGCAGTATTGTAATCTTCATAACGGCATGGAACCAGGTGAAACCGTTCGTTTTTAGACCCTCCCGTTGGATAGGGTACCTGCATCCACCACCGGTCAGATTTTTTGCTCTTTACAAATACTAGTTCGTGTTCATCATGCTTTAAACTCGTTTTGTATATCAAATATTGTGAGCGGGGTTGTAAAGGGAAATCTTTTTTACGGTTATAAAAACCATCTATAAAATACCATATCATTTGTGCCAGTAGCATGGCCGTATGGCCATTACTATCATAAGCAGGGTTAAACTCATAAAAGCCAATAGAGCTAAGTTTATCATTAAATCCGGCGTATCTGCATATCTGGCAAGCCTCTTCTCCGTATAAACCATTTGGAGTTGAGTTACCGTTGCCTGCCGCGTCTGATGCCCTGATTGCGCCTATATCAAAACTCACCATGGAGGCATTTCTAATTATAGGTTCTGCTACGTTTATCATCCCACTTAACTCTCCTAAACGGTGTATATCAAAGTATAGTTTATCCATTACCCTTAAACTATCCTGATTGGCAAAATAGGTTTGGTAGCCCAGGTTGCTAAAATTAAAAAGGTAATTAGGCTCATGCAGAAAAATGCGGTTTAAGTACGACTGAGAAGTGGTTTCCAATTTTGCATAGTCATTATCATCCTCCATATCAAAATAGGCATCAACCACCACTACATCCACTTTTTGCTCCAGGCCTTCATAAGCAAGGTATTGCGCGTAGGTTAAATCCTGGCCGCCACCAATTATAACAGGTAAGATGTCGTTTTTTATTAACTCGTTCATTACCGTTTTCAACGCGTAATATGTGTCGGTAACAGAGGCTCCCTGCCTTATATTACCCAGGTCGACAATTTTAGTAGTATAAGCCCCTTCGTTTAACAAATATAGTTTTTCACGAACATAATCAGGTCCTAGCGCGCAGCCTTCATTATTTACAGCATTGCGGTCGTCTTGTACACCAATAATGGCAATATCCGGCTTCTGGCCTTCCAATGCAGGGAAGGTATCAATATAGCAGTCTATCTTTACACCCAAATGGCTGGTATAATACCCCTTTTTAGGTGTAATTTTTTTAAAATCGATGGGTGTAAAAAAATCAACTAACGACATATACCTTTTATCAAATGCTCAAATATCAACTTATTTTGCTTTAAATTGCACCGTTTTTAAAAATATCCAAAACATGATACTGGTTACAGGTGCCACAGGTTTCCTGGGTTCGGAAGTTGCGCGGCAACTAGCGGTGCAAGGAGCAAATATAATATGCACTAAACGGGGCAGTTCTGTTATTCCTGATATTTTAAAACCCTGCCAGCTACAAATTAAATGGGTGGACGCAGACCTGTTGGATGTGTTTTCTTTAACTGATGCCATGTTGGGGGTTACTCAGGTATATCATTGCGCAGCACAGGTATCATTTAATCCGGATCATAGTAAAACCATGATTAAAACTAATGTTGAGGGTACTGCAAATATCGTGAACATATGCCTTCAACAACAAATCAGGTTAGTACACGTAAGTTCAATTGCTGCTATTGGCGAAGCTAAACCCGGCGAATTGATCAATGAAAATAACCACCTTGAAGAAACCCCCGCCGAAAACGCTTATGCTATTTCAAAATATGAAAGTGAAATGGAAGTTTGGCGCGGTATTGCCGAAGGGCTTAATGCGGTAGTTGTTAATCCATCATTAATAATTGGAGCGAGCGCCGGTACTGCGGGTAGCCGAAAGATTTTTGATGCGGTACATAAAGGATTAAAGCATTACACTTTAGGTAGTTGTGGATTGGTAGATGTAGAAGATGTTGCCACCTGTATGATCAGATTGATGAATAGTGATATTAAGGCGCAACGTTTTATTATTAGTGCGGAAAACTGGTTTTATAAGGATATTTTTATAGAAACGGCTAAAAATTTAGGAATACAGGCCCCCCAAACAGAAATCAAACCCTGGATGCTTAACGTAGCATGGCGGGCCTCTGCTTTATTAAAATTATTAGGTATCAACTTTAAGGGGTTGGACAAAGTATCAGCCGAGGCTGCCATAAAAAACCTAAATTATAACAACTCGAAAATAAAAAAAGCATTAGCAATTGAATTTAAACCGATTAAGCAATCGATCAGTGAAATCTGTATAATGCTTAATAATGGCTGATGCAGATAGTACGTTAAACACTATCAACTGTTCCCTATTTTTTGCACATTTGCACCTTCACGTATCTGCACATAAATGAGCCAATACTATATAATAGATTTTGACAGTACCTTTACACAGGTTGAAGCTTTAGATGAATTAGCACGCATTTCATTACAGCATAATCCCGACCGGGAGAAAATCTACGAGCAAATAGAAGAATTAACCAATGCTGCAATGGAGGGTCGCCTTTCATTCTCCGAAAGCCTGGAAGGCAGGGTTAAATTGCTGGAGGCCAATCAAGACGATCTCATTAAGTTAATTAAGCATTTGAAGAAAAAAGTTTCGGCATCTTTTTCGCGCAATAAAAGCTTTTTCAAAGCGCATGCGGATGAAGTGCTGATTGTTTCGGGAGGGTTTAAAGAGTTTATTACCCCTGTTGTAACCGAATATCATATTAAAAAAGAGAATATATACGCCAACACTTTTGAATTTGATAATGAGGGCAATATAATTGGTTACGATACTGAAAATCCCTTATCACAGGAAGGGGGCAAGGTAAAATTATTGCGCCAGTTAAACCTTCAGGGCGAAATATTTGGTATTGGTGATGGTCATTCTGATTTTCAGTTGAAAGAATCGGGGATGATTAAAACATTTTTTGCTTTTACTGAGAATATTGAGCGCAAGGCTGTGGCCGAAAAAGCAGATTATGTTACACCCAGCTTTGATGAGTTTTTGTACATTAATAAAATGCCAAGGGCTATATCATATCCCAAAAACCGTATCAAGTGTTTGGTTGTAGGTAATATTGAAGAAGAAGCCCTGGCTCATATGCGTAAAGAGGGTTACAATATCAGGCAAAGAGAAAGCTTTGAAGATAAGTATTTAGAAGAAGCGGGAATTGTATTTTGTGATGAAGAACACCAGCCTACGCCGGAGCAATTGGAACACGCGGGCAGGTTAAAAGTAATTGGATGTTTTGGCAAGGTTAACAATCGTAAAATGGCCGAAACCGCATGCGACAATGGTATTATTGTTTTTGATGACCCTAAACACAATCCCCGTAATGCAGAGTTTATACCTAAACGGGTTATAGATTTTATGAACGAAGGTAAAACGCATATGAGTTGCAATTTTCCGGAACTACAACCACCGCGTGTTAATAACGCGCATCGTTTAATACATATTCACAAAAACGTTCCGGGGATACTAGCTAAGATCAACGAGGTATTTGCTTATCATAATATAAATATAGTGGGTGAGTTTTTGGTAACAAATTCGCAAATTGGTTATGTAATTACGGATGTTGATGCGGGATATGATCAGCAAGTATTAACAGAATTGAAAAAAATAGAAAATACGATTAAATTCCGTTTATTATATTAGTGTTAGATACGCTGTTTAAGTGTTAAAATAACTTTTTCGGCTTGTTTACTACGATATATCTGAAGTAATACAGACCTGTCATTTCTGGAACGAAAGATACCGTCAATTTCCTCTATGGTCATGTTGAGAACCGGCTTAAAGTTTATAGAGATAATTTCGTCACCCTTTTGTATCCCAATATCGTCAGCAGCAGAACCTGTTTCAACCCTGCTTATAATAATCCTTTTTAAGTCGGCACCGTCGGCATAATATTCAAGGCCGCTCATATCATGTTCAAATTGCTGTTTAAAGTAAATATTTGGCTTTAAATACATTACGCTATTTTGATAGTCAATAATTAAATTAAATTTTTTCAAGATATCTATTCCCAAATTTCCGTCTCTTGTTACTGAAATTAAATTCGCTTTTTCTTCATTATATTCCGGAAAACTTGTAATTATATTTTTTAATTTATAATCACCTACTGCTATCTCATCTACACGGCTTAAATAGCCATTAATTGGCCCGGTTATACTAATTCCTAAGTTAGCTGTTATGAATTTTTGCGCAGGGTTGAAATTTTTGTACAGGAGGTTTTCGAGCGAAAGGGAATGACCGGCACCTAAATCTACAATTAGTTTGCTTGCCACCTCTTTTTCTCCATGCAATTTTATAGGGGTGTTTATATATGGCCTATGCTCCTCAATACTTAACGGAACTTTAGTTGCTTTCCTGAAAACCCTGATGTTTTTTGGCACTCCTACAGTTATTGTACTGTCTGCAAAATTAATATGAACGGCAAAGCTTTCAAAAAATTCGTATCCCAATAAGCCCTGAATTGGTATACCGGCATAATTTGATAACCCAAACTCATCCTTTTTTAATATTGCTGCAGAAACCCGCTCACCAATAATGCCCGGCATATTCACATTTAGCGATTTAACAAGGTAAGCGTCAAACCCTTCCATGCCACCCATGCCATTTATCCGGATTGTATGTTTATTAGGGATATTTTTTAAATCAACGATGCCAGGGTCGGTAATAATCATTACGCCAACACCGGTATCTAATACGAAGTTAAAAGGGCCCTTATCATTAATGTTGAGATGTAATACGATCAGATTCCGGATAAAGCTAAAGTGAATAGTAACCCGTTTTTGATTACCATCTATTTTAAAGTTTTGAGCATTTGCCCAATTTATACTAAGTAAATACAACAGTATAATAAACATACTGCAATGCATTAGCCGTATCATCCAAAAGGATTTCAAAACGTTAATAATTGGTTATATAAATATAACGGATTATTAATATATAAGTTACATTTATTATCGTAAACTTATCAACCTTATTTAACTATTTAGCGATGTTTTTAATTTCGGGATTTTGGAGGGGTAATGTAGCTACAACTCGTTCAATTTCTTTTTGTTCAACAGCTACGGCATATTCTGCCGGTTGTATTTTGCATCCAATAGCTTCAGCATATACTTGGGTAAACTCTGCCCCCAGGTATAATAAAGCAGAAGTATAATACACCCATACAAATATAATTATGATAGAACCAGCGGCTCCATAAGTGGAGTTTATCTTCATGGTAGCTATATACAGCCCTATCAAATATTTGCCAAGCATAAACAGCACCGACGTAAAAATAGCCCCTACGCGCACATCTTTCCAGCCTATTTTTACGTCGGGTAAATATTTGAATATGATACTAAATAATATGGAAATAACTAAAAAAGTTACGCCCACGTTAATAAGCGTAAAAATTATTCCGAAGTTATCTAGATAATGGCTCAGTCTATCACTGAGCGCGGCAACCAAGCCATTTATAATTAGAGACACCAATAATAAAAAACCCAAGCCTATTACTAAAGAGAATGAAAGCAAACGGTTAGTTATAATTTTAACCCAGCCTCGTTTGGGTTTAGCCTTAACTCTCCAAATGATATTTAAAGAATCCTGGATTTCTAAAAAAATTCCCGTTGCACCTACAACTAATGTAATAATTCCAATCGTGATTGCTCCAGCAGATTTCCCTAACTGTACACTTTTTACAATGGACTGTATCTGCGCGGCACCTTCGGCGCCAACAAAACCTTTTAATTCGGGGTAAATTTTACCTTGAAAAGCATCAGGGCCAAAATATATACTTAATATAAAAACAATCAACATCATTAATGGTGCTAACGAAAACACAGTATAATAAGCTAACGAAGCACTAAGTTTAAGCCCCCGGTCGTCTAAAAATCCATTAAAGGTAGCCTCCGCTATCCTCCATGTTTTCATCAATGTTTTTTTAGTGGAAAATTCCATGTGTAATAATACGCAACACTAGTTAATAATTAAATTGCACTTTATATCTAAAGCAATTATAATGCCTGTAAAAAACAGTAAGCAGATTAAAATAACCAGCCGTACAAATAAATCTATATGTTAGAAACAATAAGCAGGTCCAGGTCTTTATGAGGGATATTAAACCTTTCGGCGATATGTTTATTGGTTAAGTGGCCCTGGTAAATGTAAACTGCGGCGCGTACACCTGTATTTTGCCAGATTACATTTTTTAATCCTCCCTGCTCGCCAATATCAAGCAATATAGGTGCAAAAATATTAGTTAAAGCATAAGTTGCTGTTCGCGCAACCCGCGAAGCAATGTTAGGTACGCAATAATGGATAACATCGTATTTTCGAAAAACCGGGTGTGTATGGTTAGTAACTTCTGATGTTTCGAAACAACCGCCCTGATCAATGCTTACATCAATAATAACGGAGTTGGGTTTCATCCGGCTTACGGTAGCTTCTGTAACCAGGCATGGGGTACGGCCATTTTGATCCCGCATAGCACCTATTGCCACATCGCATGATGTAATTGCTTTTTCCAATACAATAGGCTGCACAACGGATGTAAAAATCCGGGTGCCAATATTGTTTTGTAAACGCCGCAGTTTATACATCGAAGGGTCAAACACTTTAACCTGCGCACCCAGTGAAATTGCGGTTCTGGCGGCATATTCACCAACGGTGCCTGCGCCTAAAATAACTATTTCAGTAGGCGGTACACCGGTAATTCCACCCAGCATTAACCCTTTGCCGTCAAAAACGTTGCTTAAATATTCTGCGGCAATTAAAATAGAGGTTGCCCCCACAATTTCGCTCATTGCTCTTACCACGGTTAGTGAGCCACCTTCGTCTAAAAGGCACTCAAATGATAGGGCGTTGATCTTTTTCAGTTGAAGAGCCTGTAAATAATCGGGCTTTAACGTAGAAAGCTGCAAGGTGGAAAAAAGTGTTTGGCCTGCCCGCATCATCCCTATCTCATCTAACGTTGGCGGCGCTATTTTAATAATAACATCCGCGTCGTGATAAACAGAGGCCGCGTCATAAACAATTCTTGCGCCTTGTTCGCTATAGTCTTTATCTAAAAAATTGGCGGCTTTACCAGCGTTGGTTTCCAATATAACCTCGTGCCCGTTATTAACAAGCAATGCAACAGAAAGAGGAGTTAATGCGATCCGGTTTTCCTGGAAAGAAATTTCGCGGGGGATGCCAATGTAAAGCTTGTTTTTTTTATTCTTTACTTCGAGCATCGACTCTTGCGGCTGCATCATAGCCTGCCTTGCGATGTCGGAAAAACCACTTAACTTTCCTGAACTCATGTTTCTCTAATATCCGGTTGATGAAGATAATCAAAGATAAAGATAATCTAAAATTACTGGATATGAATTTCCCTTGTATTATTTAATGCTAAATTAATATGAATCGCAATATAATCGTCGGGGATTAGGTCTGGAATCATTTCGGGCCATTCCACAAAACAATAATCGCCCGAATAAAAATATTCCTCACACCCCATATCAAGGGCTTCGGTTTGTGTTTTTAAACGATAGAAATCAAAATGATAAATTTTACCGGTTGGTATTTGATATTCATTAACAATGGAAAAAGTAGGACTGGATACGTTTTCATCAACACCAAGCTGCCTGCATAAAGCTTTGATCAATGTGGTTTTACCGGCTCCCATTTCACCATAAAAGAGGAAAACTTTCCTGCTAGCGGCTAAATTTATAATTTTAGCCGCCGCTATAGGTAATTCTTCTATGGATTTAACTGCAATAATCATCGGATAGATATATTATCGTACAAAATTAAATCTATGTTGTTGTTTTTTTTAAAAGATTGTTTGCTGCGCTAGTGCGCTAGCTTTTAAGGTTGTATAATCCCTTATATTCTTCAAAACTAATACTAACGCCAAATTAAAAAAAATCTAATATTATTTTGGCCCATAAGTGGCAATTGGTATAATCATTTCTTCTAAAGATATACCTCCATGCTGAAAGGTTTCGTTATAAAAATTAACAAAATGATTATAGTTGTTAGGGTAAACAAAATAATTATCAACCTTGGCAAAAACAAAACTGGAGCTTACATGCAGCTTTGGCAGCATGGCATCGTGTGGGTTACGGATATGAAAAACCTCTTTAGCATTAAAGTTTAAGTTTTTACCCTGTTTATAGCGCAGGTTGGTATTGGTATTTCTGTCGCCTATTATTTTACTTGGGTTTCTAACCCTTATCGTACCATGATCTGTAGTGATGATAACTTTAACCTTTTTTTGTGATAAAAATTTCAGCAGTTCAAATAAAGGCGAGTGCTCAAACCAGGAAATAGTTAACGATCTGTAAGCGGCATCATCACTAGCCAGTTCGCGTATCATTTGCATATCTGTACGGGCATGCGATAGCATATCTACAAAATTATAAACAACCACATTCAGGTCGTTTTTTAACAAATTACTTACAGATTCATTTAGTGCCCGGCCTTCGTCAATATTTAAAATCTTGGTGTACGATGATTTACATTCCTTTCGCAGTACGCGTTTAATATGATCAACTAAAAAATCGGCTTCGTGCAGGTTTTTACCACCTTCATCTTCGTCGTTTTGCCACATTTCAGGGTATCGTTTTTCCATGTCAAGTGGCATCAGGCCCGAAAATATAGCATTACGAGCATACTGAGTGGCAGTGGGCAGTATACTAAAGTAAGTATCTTCTTCTTCCAAACGAAAATACTCTGATATGATGGGGTGTATCATCCGGTATTGGTCATACCTTAAATTATCAATCAGAATAAAAAAAACAGGGTTAGTGCCATCTAATTGAGGAAAAACCTTCTTTTTAAATAACTGTGGTGAGATGGTAGGAGCCGTGTCCGGATTTTTAATCCAGTCCAGGTAATTTTTTTCAATGTATTTCGAAAACTGAACGTTAGCTTCTGCTTTTTGCAAGGTTAAAATCTCGTGCATGCCTGCATCTTCCAGCTTTTCGAGTTCAAGCTCCCAGTAAATCAATTTTTTATAAACATCAACCCACTCCTGATGGTTTAAATTTTCATTTAAGGTCATCCCAAGCGTTCTGAAATCCTGCTGATAGGCCATCGTTGTTTTTTCGGTAACGAGGCGTTTGTTTTCAATAAACTTTTTAATGGTTAATAATATTTGTTTGGGGTTTACCGGTTTAATAAGGTAATCATCTATTTTTGAGCCTATGGCATCCTCCATCAAATATTCTTCTTCGTTTTTCGTAATCAGCACAACTGGTACATCGGCATTAATATTTTTAATTTGAGCCAATGTTTCCAGTCCGGTTAATCCCGGCATATTTTCATCCAAAAAAACTAAATCAAAATAACTACTTTTAAAGAGTTCAACTGCATCGCTACCATTGGTAACTGTTTTTATAATATAACCTTTTTCGGTTAAAAAAAGGATGTGCGGTTTTAACAGATCTATTTCATCATCGGCCCATAAAATGGTGGTATCTTGCATATTGTTTTTATTATATGGATATTAACCGATAAACATAAGTTTTGTTGCCGACATAAAGTGTTATTAACAAAAATTAACTAAAATAAAATGCTTGATTTTACTATAATTTAACATTTTTGTAGCATAAAACTAACCTTGAACAAAAAGAAAATAATAAACGACCCTGTTTATGGGTTTATAACCATCCCAACAGAACTTGTTTTTGATTTAATAGCACACCCATATTTCCAGCGGTTGCGGTATATTAAACAATTGGGGATGACTCATCTTGTATATCCAGGTGCTTTACATACCAGGTTTCACCATGCGCTTGGAGCAATGCATCTGATGGGCCTTACCTTAGAAACACTTTGTAACAAAGGGCACGAAATAACGCCGCAGGAACAGGAAGCCGCAAATATTGCCATATTGCTGCACGATATAGGCCACGGTCCGTTTTCGCACGCGCTGGAGCAAACCATTGTTGAAGGTATTTCGCACGAAGATATATCATCGTTGTTAATGGACAGGTTAAACGAGCTTTTTGATGGCCGCTTAACTATGGCCATCGATATTTTTAACGGCACATATCCTAAAAAATTCCTTCATCAACTCGTGTCGAGCCAGTTGGATATGGATAGAATGGATTATCTTACAAGGGATAGTTTTTTTACCGGGGTATCAGAAGGGGTGATTAGTTTCGACAGGATTATCAAAATGTTGAATGTAAAAGATGATTATATTGTAATTGAAGAAAAGGGGATATACTCCATCGAAAAATTTTTAATAGCCCGCAGGCTAATGTACTGGCAGGTTTACCTGCATAAAACTGTAATAGCTGCCGAACTTTTACTTGGCAAAATACTGGAACGCAGCAAGGAGTTATCCCTAAATGGCGAAACATTATTTGCTACGCCTGCATTAAGCCACTTTTTAAAAAACAATATTAGTATCAAAGCTTTTATAAATAGTAATAATCATTTAGATACATTTGCAAGTCTTGATGATACTGATATTATGTCGGCGATAAAAGTTTGGGCCGATAATGATGATTTTATATTATCAAAACTTTGTCAAAATCTAATTAACCGTAATTTATACCATGTTGAAATAACCAACATGCCGGCATCAGTAGAAACGGTAAACGAATTGGTGGCACGAACAGTAGAAAAATATGGGATTAGTGAGGATGAGGCATCATACTTTATTTTTACAGATAGCATAACAAATAAGGCTTACCGGGTTGGTGACGGCAATATTAGGATACTGATGAAGGATGATAGTGTACAGGATATAACTGTAGCTAGTGATAACTCCAACTTGGAGGCATTGGCTAAAACCGTGAAAAAATATATTTTATGTTGCATCAGAGATATATAGTGCATGGCGCGCAGGTGCCACATTTATAATTTGCTGCTTTAATTTTAACGTTTAAATTTGCCCGATGCAATTTACCGCGCAGGAAATAGGATTGATGCTGAATGGAACCATAGAAGGTGATCCAAATGTGTCGGTTAGTCAGTTGGCTAAGATAGAGGAAGCAACCCAGGGTTCATTATCTTTTTTAGCTAACCCCAAATACGAACAATTTATATACAGTACTCAGGCTTCGGTAGTTATAGTTAATAACGACTTGGTTTTAACTCAAACGGTAAGTGCTACGCTAATCCGTGTGGAGAATGCCTATAGCGCCTTTACCATATTGCTTGAAAAATACAATACCCTAAAACTGAATAAAACCGGGATAGAAAATCCAAGCTTTATTCATCCAACAGCAAAAATGGGCAAAAATGCTTATATAGGTGCTTTTGCCTACATCGGCTCAAATGTAAAAATTGGCGATAACTGTAAGATTTTCCCTAATACCTATATTGCAGACGGTGTTACTATTGGGAACGATGTGACCTTTTATGCCGGGGTGAAAGTTTATTTTGACTGCCATATAGGTAATCATGTCATTATTCACTCAGGTACGGTTATCGGTGGTGATGGCTTCGGCTTTGCACCCAATGGCGATGGCACTTATACCAAAGTAAGCCAGATAGGGAATGTGATACTTGAAGATGATGTTGAAATTGGTGCCAATACTACTATTGACAGGGCTACCCTAGGTTCTACTATTATCCGCAAAGGTGTAAAACTTGACAATCTGATACAGGTAGCCCATAACGTTGAAATTGGGGCATATACGGTAGTAGCTGCACAAACAGGTATATCTGGCAGCGCAAAAATTGGCGAAAACTGCATCATTGGTGGCCAGGTAGGTATTGTTGGGCATATCAGCATAGCCAAAGGGAGCCAGGTACAGGCAAAATCGGGTATAGGCCGCTCTATTGAACTGGAAAATAAAAAATGGGCCGGTGCGCCCGCTACCTTTTATCAGGATCATATGCGGTCGCAGGTAGTATTGAACCGCCTGCCTGATCTGGAAAAAAAGATCGAAGAGTTAGAACGGATAATTATTGAATTACGCAAGGATTCTAAATAAAATTAATACCAGCTTGCAAATGCAAAAATTATGAATGCAAAACAAAGAACTATAATTTCAGAGGTTTCAGTTTCGGGTACGGGTTTACATACCGGCGAAAAAGTAACAATGACATTTAGGCCTGCTGCCGAAAACCATGGCTATAAATTTAGAAGAATTGATCTGCCGGGCTCGCCTATAATTGATGCAGATGTAGATAATGTTACCGATACTTCAAGAGGCACTACAATTACGCAAAACGGGGCCAGCGTAAGTACCGTGGAGCACGTTTTAGCAGCGTTAGTTGGACTGGAGGTAGACAATCTTCTAATTGACCTTGACGGGCCCGAAACGCCAATTATGGACGGTAGTTCCATCCAGTTTGTTGATGCCATATTAGAAGCAGGTTTTAAAGAGCAGGATATGGATCGGGAGTATTTTCATATTCCGTACAATATAATGTACTCTGAACCCGACCGAAAGGTAGAAATGGTGGCCATGCCGTTAGATGATTATCGTTTTACCTGCATGGTTGATTATAATTCGCCCGTATTGGGTAGCCAGCATGCCAGCATATCCACTATATCCGAGTTTAAAAAAGAAATAGCATCGTGCCGTACATTTTGTTTTTTGCATGAACTGGAAATGTTATTGAAAAACAACCTGATTAAAGGGGGCGACCTCAATAACGCGATTGTTGTAGTTGACAGAAATGTTAGCCCTGGCGAACTGGATCATTTGGCAAAATTATTTAACCGTAAAGATATTGATGTTGCCCCACAAGGCATTTTGAATAATATTGAGCTCAGGCATCAAAACGAGCCCGCGAGGCATAAGTTGTTAGATATGATTGGTGACCTGGCCCTGGTGGGCGTGCCAATTAAAGGGCATATTATGGCCGCACGCCCTGGCCATGCAGCTAATATAGCCTTCGCTAAAAAAATAAAAGGGCTAATTAAAAAAGAAAGAGGCCGCAAGCATTTTAAAGTTTATGACCCTAATGCTAAGCCGGTTTATGATACGGTGCAGATTATGAATATGCTACCTCACCGCCAGCCTTTTTTAATGGTTGATAAAATATTGGAGCTGTCAAAAAACCATGTGGTGGGGTTAAAAAATGTAACCATTAATGAAGATTTGTTTATGGGGCATTTTCCGGGATCCCCAATTTTCCCAGGGGTTTTGCAAATTGAAGCGATGGTTCAAACCGGCGGCATATTAGTGCTAAATACGGTACCCGATCCTGAAAATTACTTAACCCTTTTTTTAAAAATTGAGAACGCCCGTTTTAAAAGTAAAGTAGTGCCCGGCGATACGTTAATTTTCCACTGTAGTCTGCTTGCCCCTATACGCCGTGGCATTGCCCAGATGAAAGGCATTGGAATGGTTGGTGAGCGTATTGTTGTTGAGGCCGAACTAATGGCACAAATTGTAAAAGTAAAAGGCTTAGAAGCATGATCCAACCTTTAGCATATATACATCCACAGGCAAAAATTGCTGGCAATGTGGTTATTGAACCTTTTGTAACTATTGATAAGGATGTTGTAATTGGCGAGGGCACATGGATAGGCCCCAATGTGTGCATTATGAATGGCGCGCGTATTGGCAAAAACTGCCGTATTTTCCCCGGCGCGGTTATTTCGGGCATCCCTCAGGATCTGAAATTTGCCGGTGAGGATACTACCGTGGAAATTGGTGATAATACCACCATCCGCGAATGTGTAACCATTAATCGCGGCACTAAAGATAGATGGAAAACGGTTATTGGTAATAACTGCCTTATTATGGCTTATTGTCACGTTGGGCACGATTGTGTTATCGGCAACAACTGCATTTTCTCAAACAATACAACTCTTGCCGGCCATGTAACCATTGGCGATTATGTAGTACTTGCGGGTATGGTAGCTATTCATCAGTTTTGCCATGTAGGCTCACACGCATTTGTAACCGGTGGTTCGCTGGTTCGGAAAGATGTTCCACCCTATGTAAAGGCCGCGCGCGAACCGCTATCTTATGTAGGTATTAACTCAGTTGGTTTACGCCGCAGAGGGTTCTCATCCGAAAAGATAAACGAGATACAGGATATTTACCGAACCATATTTATAAAAAAGCACAATTTTAGCAAAGCACTTGATATTATTGAAGCAGAGAGCCCGCCAACAGAAGTACGCGATGAGATATTAGATTTTATCCGTAATTCAAACCGCGGCATTATGAAAGGTTTTGGTAACCAATAACCGATCTGTAATACAGCAGTTATCGCTTGTATAAAACCCTGGATTAGGAAGCATTGAAAAACAAAAATGGAGCAATCCATAAAACTTGAGTTAATTAACCATGGACGATGCCCTATCCGCTACAGGATTTAAGATTTCCCTCCAAAACATTGGTCGGCGTTTTAACCGCGAGTGGATTTTCAGAGAGGTCAATTATAATTTCCAAAGCAATAAGGCCTATGCTATACTTGGGCCAAATGGGTCCGGAAAATCAACATTATTACAAGTACTAACAAGTAGTCTTGCCCCATCAGCCGGAACGCTATCCTATTCACTCAACAACACTACCCTCGAAATAGAATCAGTATATCAATATTTAAGTTTAGCTGCGCCTTACCTTGAATTGATAGAAGAGTTTACACTCGATGAAATGATTGATTTTCATTTTCAGTTTAAAAAATATTGTAACGGCCTCAATAAAGACGGCATTGTTGAGTTATTGAACCTGCAAACGAGTCGTAAAAAACCGTTAAAATATTTTTCGTCAGGCATGAAACAGCGCACCAAACTGGCTCTGGCTTTTTGCTCAGATACGCCTATGCTTATGCTTGACGAGCCTACATCAAATCTTGATACCCAGGGAGTAGATTGGTATTTAAACCTGGTTACTAAATTCGCGGCCAACCGCCTTACCATAATTTGTTCTAACCAGCCACACGAATATGAGTTTTGCAAAGAATTGCTTAACATGAGCGATTATAAGCAAATTGCCAATAAGCCAGTTCTGGCTAAATAGTTGCTTGTAACTTTCAAACCAAGTGGCTAAGTTTGTTGTTAAGTTTTTTAAGAAATTTTATGTCTAAAGCGTCAGAAATCAAAAATGGCAGTATACTTCGCTTCAATGGCGAGTTGATACAGGTAGAAGAATTTATTCACCGAACCCCGGGTAACCTGCGTGCCTTTTACCAGGCCCGTATGCGTAATGTTAAAACAGGTAAGTTGGTAGAATACCGTTTTCGTACAGATGAGGAGGTAGAAATAGCACGTGTTGAAACTAACAATTACCAATATTTATATGATGACGGGAATGCCCTGGTGATCATGGATAATACCACCTACGACCAGTTTAATGTTCCTAAATCGTTATTTGGGAATGCGGTAAAATTTTTAAAAGAAGGTGCTAATGTAATTGTGGCTTTCGAGAGCGACGAGCCCATTATGGGGCAGATCGCAAGTTCGGCCGAACTGGAGGTTACCTATACCGAACATGCTGTAAAAGGCGATACATCAACCGGAGCCTTAAAAAACGCTACAGTTGAAACAGGAGCAGAGATAAGGGTTCCCCTGTTTATTAATATTGGGGATAAGGTAAAAGTTGACACAGCCACAGGTAACTACGTGGAACGGGTTAAAGGATAATGATATTTATTTAATATATTTAAAAGAGGTTCTGTTTATATAGAGCCTCTTTTTTTTAATAGCAAGGTGAACAAAACGGAACTACGTAAAGCATACATGAGTAAGCGGTTGGATATGCCGCCTACTGCTTACGCGGAATTAAACCAAAAAATTTTACAGCAGTTTAAAACCATCAATCTCGCCGAAGTAAGTTGTATCCATACCTATCTCCCTATTTTATCAAAACGGGAACCTGATACACTTACTTTAATAAACTGGTTAAAAGCTTATCATCCTCAAATAAAGCGGGTGTTCCCTAAAGTAAACTTTTTAAACCATACCATGCAAAGCTTTATTGATGACGGATCATTAGAGTTATCTAACAACGCATATGGCATTACAGAACCACTAGGCGGCAATGAGGTTAACGTTACTGAAATAGATATGGTTATTGTGCCCTTGTTAGCTTTTGATGAGCAAGGCTATAGGGTGGGATATGGAAAAGGGTTTTATGACCGGTTTCTGACGGGATGCAGGGCTGATACCAAATTCATCGGACTATCATTCTTTGACCCCATCGATAGGATTGTTGATCTTAATGAATATGACCTGCCGCTGCATGAATGCATCACACCAGATAAGATTTGGGAGTTTTGAAGTAGAGAATACTGTAACTATTACAATCTAGCAACATTATCAAGCTGATGGCTAAACCAGCCGTTCCATTTATCCTGGTTCTGTATATTCAGCATATGTTGGGTTTGATACTCATAGTCGGCATTTAGTTTATGATATTTTGCCTCAACTTGTTTAAACAGGTCAATAATTTCTGCCTGATAGTTTGAAGTATAATGATGATGAGTTAGCACAGAATTTGCCTCGCACTTCAATAAATAGGCTATGTTATAATGCCCCTGCTCATGTTTTAGAATCTGATCCAGCATCTCGCGGGTTTTCACCTGTTCCAGCCGTATGTAAGACTGATTGGTATTTAGTGAAAGCTGTAAGTTGAACACAATATTATAATTGCCGTTACGCCTGCTTACATTGTATGAATATCCCACATAGCAATTGGTATAAGCAATATCCCCATTATCGGCGGGTGGGTTTCCGGCAAAATCGCGGGCAGCCAGCCTGTGGTAAGATTGAGCCTTGCCTATAAATGGCATGGTAAAAATTAATATTACTAATATGCATCGCTTCATTACATTGATCTATTATAAATAGACTATACAATTGGCTATTGGTTTATTGTGTAAATAGTGAAGGAACTTGTTTACTGCATATATTAACATAATGCGCTAGCTATCAGAAATATATTTATAAAAGGTTTGGGGGGTGCGGCTTAATTAACTGTCATTTATAATAACCAATATAACTAACCTTTATCGTATGAACCTTAAAAAATTAAGGCGGGAAGAAACACCTGCTGCAGCTACTCTTTGGTTTTTATTCTCTACAAAAACCAACAACAAATTTACTGGCTTAAATATTAAGTTTAAACCTTTTTTAATTTTTTTAGCATTTTTATTTTTAAACTGCACAGCCTATAGAGCATACGCATTGCATGGTAGTGACGATGCCCACGATCCGTCTTCAATAATTAAAGACGGATCAAAGTATTGGGTTTTTAAAACCGGGAATGGTATAACTTCCATGTGGTCAACTGATCTGATACTTTGGCACAATGGGCCTTCTGTTTTTAATGTTTCAGTAAATGGTGGCGTTGCCTCGGGCTATCCCGGCTGGATAGATGGTGCCGTGCCTGCTTTTAAAAATAGTAGCGGCGGGCAGTTTTGGGCGCCCGAATGTATTCATATGAATGGTAAGTTTTACCTGTTTTATGCTGTTTCAACTTTCGGCTCTAGCACATCGGCCATTGGTGTGGCCAGTAGTAATAGTTTAAATTCGCCTAACTGGACAGATTTGGGGCGCTCCGTAGTAACCAGTAGAAACAACGGCGATGCAAATGCCATTGACCCGGCACTTTGCTACTCGGGCACAACTTTATACATGACGTATGGGTCTTTTCATGGTGGCATTGGCTTGGTTCAAATCAACCAGTCCGACGGATCACGTTTGGGTACTGATTTTCATTGGATAGCCGGAAATGTATCGGGCTCCACACGTAATGGCAGCAATAGCGAGGCTCCTTACATTGTGCAAAATGGTAGTTTCTTTTATCTATTTATAAACAAAGGTGCTTGTTGCAGGGGTGTAAACAGTACTTATCACGTACAAATTGGTCGATCATCCAGCATTACCGGCCCTTATGTTGACCCCAATGGAAAAGCATTGGAAAACGACGGGGGTACTGATGTTCTTACCACTTCCGGCCATTATATAGGCCCGGGGCAGGTGGGTCTGTTTACAGAAAACGGTGTTAATTATTTAAGCCATCATTATTATGATGCCAACCAACGGTATTATGATTCTTCCACAGGGAAATTAGTTTACGGCAGGCCAAAACTTGCCATATGGAACTTGGGCTGGAATAATGGGTGGCCTTTTATTACCGGAGACTGGATTGCCGCGGGCCAGTATAGTGTAAAAAACAGAAACAGTAACATGGTTTGGGATGATTGGGGATGTACTGGTGCAAATGCCCAACAGGTAAATCAAAATACCTCCAGCGGGGTAATTTGCCAGAAATGGCACTTTCTACCCGATGGCAACGGCGAATACAAGATTACAACAGCAGAGGCTAGTGGCAATGCTGTTGAAGTTTTTAATAACGGCAACGGTAATAGTTCGCCTTTAGATATAAACCCATATAATAGCAGCAAAAACCAACGATGGAAAATTGAGCGCACCAATGATGGCTCATTTATATTTACAACGTTAAATGGTTATACCTATTTAACTGATCCGCAAAACCCTTTTACTGAAGCCTACGAGGCCCGTGTTGCCGAAGTGCCGGGCTGTGTAACTAGTACCACCCAGCTTAAATTATTTGATTACAATGGATTTAACTGCCAATGGTGGTCGGTGTCTGTTGCCACTGCTGCTGTTGCCTCGTTAAACTCATTGGCCGTTGGTGATGGTGTTTCAACTTTACCTATCGGTATTGTTGAGCCGTCAAACACCTTGTCAAAAAGCAGCATAGCCTATCCTAATCCGGCACCGAATGGTAAACTAACTTTGAATTTGATCAATCCCGACCAAAGCGGGGTGGTACAGGTAAACATTATGGATTGGCAGGGCCGCAATGTATATTCAAAAACGTATACCAATCAAGTCAATATAGCTATTGATGCAAACTTAAGATCGGGCATTTATGTTATAGGCATTACAACAAATAAAGGAACAGAACAAAAGAAGATTATAGTGCCATAAAAAATATTTCTTTAACAGTATGGGGCTGTCTCAAAAGGGCAGCCTCGTTTATTTTTAAATTTATTTGCATAAGTCATCGCTTATGAGTAAATTGAACTATGAAAAGCAATAAAATAAGGAGTTGTTTTTTTAAGCCTTACGATCCCAATCAGCAAATGTTGCTCCCTCCATCATTAAACGTACTGGTTCCAGAAGAGTATCCGGTACTTGTAATTAACGAAGTTAGGCCCATCCACCCCACGATCAACCGCTTTAGAAGCGAGCATTAAAAGATGCGCTCAAAGAAGTGTTTGCACAAGTTGTGATAATGCTTAACGAATTTGGGCATTTGGATTTGAAGGAAGTTTATACAGATGGAACAAAGATCGAGGCAACGCAAAACGCGCCAAAAACGGTAGCCCTTTTATGAACATGATTGCTTTTATAAAGCCGTTTGTATAATTATTGCTAATAATTAACATTTGGGGGTGCTATTGGATACAATTGAATACCCAATTATATGATTTTAGCTGCTAGTTTTACAGTCATTATCACAGGGCTGATTGAGGGTGATTATATTTGGTTGCCTTTTAAAATACTAGTGATAATTAACCAATATTGATAATAAATAAACTAAAATTAAACAGTATCCTGCAAACCTGGGAGAGAATAAAAATGATTACAAACAAACTTAAAAATTACGTATTACCATGCGCTATCGCGCTTTTTTCTTTTACAAGTGTACATGCGCAAAACAAAGCGACTGCTGCAACAGAAGGTAAAATCAACCAAATCATTAAAAAAATGACCCTGGCAGAAAAAATTGCAATGCTGCATGGCAACGCGCTTTTTTCATCAGAAGGAGTAAAACGGTTAGGCATCCCGGAGCTTACCTGTGATGACGGGCCGCTGGGCGTTAGAGAAGAAGTATTGCGTTTCGACTGGAAATCAGCTAAATGGACAACAGACTCCGCAACCTTTTTCCCTAACGGATCTGCCATAGCGGCAACATGGAATCCCGCGCTTGCAAATAAATTTGGCGTGGCTATGGGCGAGGAAGCAAATGCCCGTAAAAAAATAGTAATGCTCGCCCCGGCATTTAATATTTGCAGAATGCCGCTTTGTGGCCGTACTTACGAATATTATTCAGAAGATCCGTTTTTAAATGCACAATTGGCCATCCAGTCTGTAAAGGGGATACAAAGCCAGCATGTAGCCGCATGTGTTAAGCACTTTGCGGTAAACAACCAGGAAACACAACGTAATAGCATCAATGCCGTTGTTGACCAACGTGCGCTACGCGAAATATATCTTCCTGCATTTAAAGCATCCATCCAGCAGGGCGGTGCATACACCATCATGTCTGCCTATAATAAAGTTAACGGCTACTGGTGCTCAGAAAACGACTTCCTATTAAACAAAATACTTAAACAGGAATGGGGCTTTAAGGGCGCGGTTATGTCAGACTGGGGCGGTACCCATACTAGTGTTAACGCGGCAAAGGCTGGGCTTGATATTGAAATGGGTTCAAGCGGGCCGTATGATGAATGGTATTTTGCAAATCCACTGCTTGCCGCGGTTAAAGCCGGTAAGGTATCCGAAAATGTAATTAATGATAAGGTTCATCGCATTTTATGGGTAATGTTCCATACCTCTATGAGTGCAAATCACCCGGCAGGAAAAATGAATACCCCGGCACATAGTAAAACTGTGTATGATATCGCTTCGGAGTCAATTGTATTATTGAAGAACGAAAAACACCTGCTTCCATTAAATACAACGAGTATTAAATCTATTGCCGTAATAGGCGATAATGCAACGCATAAGTTTTCGTTGGGCGGCTTTGGCGCGGGGGTAAAGGCCCGGTACGAGGTAACAGCGTTGGCAGGTTTAAAATCAAGGCTGGGTAATTCGGTTGATATTCAGTTTGCACAAGGTTATAAACCCGATTATCAGACTACTTATACCGACCAGCAAAAAGAAGATGCCAATAAGCCTAACCAAGCGTTAATTGATCAGGCTGTGGCTACCGCAAAAGGTACAGACGCCGCTATTTTATTTGTTGGTTCAAACCGCGATTATGAAAGTGAAGGGCAGGACAGAAAAAGCCTTATACTTCCATTCGGCGAGCAACAACTGATAAACGCGGTGACAGCGGTTAACCCAAATACCATAGTTGTAGTAATCGGCGGAGCACCTTACGATCTTAACGAAATTAAAAAGGCAAATCATACCATCGTATTTTCATGGTTCAATGGTTCTGAGGGTGGCAACGCTTTAGCTGATGTGTTGATCGGTAAAGTAAACCCATCAGGCAAATTGCCTTTTACATTCCCAGCATCACTAGGCGATTCTCCCGCGTTTGCACTAAACACTTATCCCGGTGAAAACGGTACAGCGAATTACAAAGAAGGAATTTTAGTAGGGTATCGTTGGTTTGACACCAAAAAAATTGACCCTTTATATTGTTTCGGTTACGGATTATCATATACTGATTTTGCATATTCGGGCTTTAGCACCAATAAAAAAGTTTACAATAAAAGCGAAGAAATTACAGCTCGGTTAAAGCTTAAAAATATAGGTAAATATGCCGGTAAAGAAACCGTGCAGTTATATATAAGCAAAGTAAACTCGGCGGTATTAAAGCCAGAAAAAGAGTTAAAAGCGTTTAAAAAGATTTGGGTTGAAGCCGGTAAAGAAGCAGTAGTATCTATGGCCTTGAATGTGAAAGACCTGGCCTATTACAATGATAAAACTGATAAATGGGTGGTAGAACCAGGCCAGTATAAAATTATGGCAGGGTCCTCTTCCAGAGATATCAGAGCAGTAGGGAGTATTAATGTCCAATAACTAAAACCTATGAATAATTTTCTTTGTGGCCGAATTTTCATTGCCATCTTTTGTTTGCTGGTTAGCAATAATCTGGCAAAGGCCCAATCAGCGGGGTTAGGAATTTTTGATAACCAAAGCGAAGTTGGCTTTGTAAAGCACAAGGGAACTGTAAATTATACTCCCAAAAACCAGCAATACGTTATTACTGGTTCGGGTGGCAATATCTGGGCCGATCATGATCAGTTTCATTTTGTATGGAAGCGTTTAAAAGGCGATTTTATTTTGCGTACAAACGCGTCTTTTATTGGCAATGGGGTTGAGCTTCACCGTAAATTTGGTTGGATGGTAAGAACCTCGCTTGACTCCAACTCAACCCATATAAATGCTGTGGTACATGGGGATGGACGTACTTCCGTACAGTTCAGGCGATCTCCGGGTGCTACAACCGAAGAAATGGTATCCACAGTAACCGCTGCTACTGTTATCCAAATGGAAAGACGTGGCAATATGTATACGGTATCTTTTGCAAAAAATGGTGAATTATTGGAGTCGCAACAGCTCGACCTGAATATTGGCGATGAAGTGTATGTAGGTTTATTTGTATGCGCGCACAACACCGACGTTATAGAGAAAGCAGTTTTCAATAACGTACGTATTATTGTTCCTGCCAAACCAGATTTTGTTCCTTATAAAGATTATATAGGCAGCGATATTGAGCTATTGAACATAGCAGATGGTAATAGCACCATCGTTTATCAATCACCCGCATCATTGCAAGCACCCAATTGGCTAACTAATGGCAAGGCGCTTATTTACAATAAAGAAGGATTGCTGTATAATTTAAATCTTGGTTCCAAAAAATCGGTTGTTATAAACACCGGCGAAGCAATACACAATAATAATGATCATGTACTGTCATTTGACGGCAAGCGGCTTGCAATAAGCAGTCATAATGGTGATAATAGCGCATCTGTTGGCTATGTATTGCCTGCTTCGGGCGGCGTTCCGGTACGGTTAACAACTAAGGCTAATTATTCATACATGCATGGCTGGTCGCCAGATGGTAAGTATATTGTATTTACGGGCCAGCGCAATAATGATTTTGATATTTACCGCATACCGGCAAAAGGAGGCCATGAATTGCGATTAACAACAGCCCCTGGTTTAGACGATGGTGCTGAATATACGCCAGACGGTAAATATATTTATTTCAATTCGGCACGAAGCGGCCTAATGCAAATCTGGCGGATGAAAGCCGACGGGAGCGAGCAGGAACAAGTAACTAATGATGGATTTGCTAACTGGTTTCCGCACATATCTCCTGATGGTAAGTGGATAGTATATATTTCATTTCTTAAAGAAGAGATAAAACCTAACGATCATCCTTTTTATAAGCACGTGTATTTGCGCTTGATGCCTGCCAGCGGTGGGTCATCAAAAGTAATAGCATACGTTTACGGCGGCCAGGGAACAATCAACACACCATCATGGTCGCCTGATAGTAAAAGCATTGCTTTTATCAGCAATACCCAGTTATTGTTTAAAAACTACCCTGTAGAAAAATAATTGCTTAATTGATTTAAACAATAAATGATCTAGAAATATATTTTTAATTTAATATTATATATATACTTTTATGTATCAATATACCGAATAAACCTTAGTGGATTTTTTTGAAAAAATTTGCAACCATATTGCTTTTAAGTATGCACCTGTATTATATAGGGGGCTATATTTTGGCGTTTCAATATTTTATACATAAATCTGAAGTGCAAATACTTAAGCAAATTGAT
>JANXTT010000137.1 GCA_025352225.1 Mucilaginibacter sp.
TTCACATACTCCTGAGAGTTATGTAAAATAACCGGCTGTAATTTTACATTACCTGGTTTATAAACCCCGTGAACGTTACCAAAAGCGGCAGCAACAGTAAACCTGTGGCTAACTTTCGAAAGTTCTTTATAAGAGTATGCAACGTCTTCTGGTTGCGTGTATAAACGGGAACTATCAACATCTGTATTATCAACACCATCTTCTTCGCCACCAGTAACACCTAATTCAATTTCAAGTGTCATACCCAGTTTAGCCATACGTTGCAGGTACTTGGCAGATATTTCAATATTTTCTTCTAAAGGCTCTTCAGATAGGTCAAGCATATGTGATGAAAACAAAGGTTTGCCAGTTTCAGCAAAAAACTTTTCACCATGCTCTAGTAAGCCATCAATCCACGGTAATAATTTTTTAGCGGCATGGTCAGTATGTAAAATAACAGCAACACCGTAATGCTCGGCTAATAAATGAACATGCTTTGCAGCAGATACACCACCCAAAATACAAGCCTGAAGTTTAGAGTTATCTAATGACTTACCTGCGTAAAACTGAGCCCCACCATGTGATAACTGTATAATAACCGGAGAATTAACCGCTTTAGCAGTTTCCATTACCGCGTTGATAGAATTTGTACCTATAACATTAACCGCTGGTAAGGCAAACTGATGTTTTTTTGCCGCTTCAAAAAGCTCTTGCACCTGATCGCCATGCAATACTCCTTTATAATTTTTAATATCCATTATTGTGTTTTTATTTTCGGCTCGAAGTTAAAAAAAATACTAATTGGTTAGTAGTTAGAATGATGAATAAAACAACGATCACCCTTAAACTAAGTGAAAAAATTTGTTTCTTTGCAATAAATTGAAAGACAAAGAAACAGTAATGGCGTGGTTTAAAAGAGAGTCCAAAGGGATAATAACTACTACCGAAGAAAAAAAAGAAGCCCCGGATGGCATTTGGAACAAATGCCCATCGTGCAAAAAGCCGCTTCACTATTCTGAAATGGTAGAAAATCAACATGTTTGTCACTATTGCGGCCATCATTTGCGTATTGGCTCAAAAGAATACTTTTCTGTATTATTTGATGATAACGAGTTTACCGAATTGTTCCCGAATCTGATCTCGGGCGATCCGTTAAATTTTGTAGATACTAAAAAGTATACCGAGCGTCTGGAAGAAAGCATAGAAAAAACCGGACTAAAAGATGCTATACGAGCCGCATACGGCAAACTTGACGGGCAGGAGATAGTGATAGCATGTATGGATTTTACTTTCATCGGCGGATCGATGGGATCTGTTGTAGGTGAAAAAATAGCCCGCTCAATTGATTATTGCATAGCCAAACGTATCCCTTTTCTGATGATATCAAAATCTGGAGGGGCACGTATGATGGAAGCCGCTTTCTCATTAATGCAAATGGCTAAAACATCGGCCAAACTCGCGTTGCTTTCACAAGCTAAAATACCTTATATATCCTTATTAACCGACCCTACAACGGGTGGAGTAACTGCATCATTTGCCATGCTTGGCGATATTAACATTGCAGAACCAGGTGCCCTTATTGGCTTTGCCGGGCCAAGGGTTATTAAAGAAACCATAAAAAAAGATCTACCCAAAGGTTTCCAAACTGCTGAATTTGTGCAAGAACATGGCTTTTTAGACTTTATAGTTGATCGCCGTGAGATGAAAGCCAAGTTAGCTTCGTTTTTAAAAATGATCGCCAACTAGCCGCTTTATTGTTCTTTGTTTCATTGAAACTATTAGCCTTATATAATGTTAAATTAGGTAAATAGAACCCAATGCATATTCGTAAGCGCTATTTACTTGCTTTTTTGGTACTGATAGGTGTTGTTGTCTGGATATGGCATTTAAAGGTAGTTAAAACCGAAGACGAACGTGTCTTTAATTTCAATCTCCAACAACTGCGCAGCGTTACTAAACTGGTGATTTGGGAACAGGATTTTTCCCTTAACGATATTGAAGCACAGGAAAGAACCTATTTTAACTGGCTTACCACTAAAGAATCTGTTTCAACAACGGTTAATGGAAAGATGGGGTTTCATATTAACCTTGGGGATAGCGTACATACCATCATTCAGCGTAACAAAGATACTGTTATTATTAAGGCTCCATTACAGGTAACCTACGTAAGCCTCGACCTTACCACATTAAAACAGGTAAAAGAAGCATCTATTGATCCATCTATCCATGTTGATAAAGACGAGGTTATTAAGCACCTTGATCAAATAGCCTTATTGAGATACTTACCCCAGGTAACTGCCGCTATAAAGGCACATAGTTTAAACATGCAGCAAAAGCACCTAAGTCATTTTATTGGTAAGCCCGTAAAAATTGTACTAACCAGCATGCCCCGGGCAAATGATTGGAAAAAGTAATGCGGGGTTTAAGCACCACCCCACCTTTAATGTGATAACCGCTATATATCATTTAAAGTTCCCGGTTCATGGTCTATTATGCGGCCAGTTGCGCGGCCATAATTATTGCCGGTAAAGCTGGCATCCAAGTTATTGAGTGTTGCGGGCCGTGGCTCTGGTGCCTCATTTTCACGGGGTTGCTCTACTTCTTTCTCTTCTTTGTATATCACTTCTTTATCCGCCCCCTGCTCCATTCTATCGGCATCTGGGTAATCAACATTATTGCCATCTTCATGCTCTTCGGGTATCTCATCAGGTTTAGGGTCGGGATTCACGTTATCGGTTATTGAAGTTGCTAAACTGCCAAAATGATCCTCTTTAATCTGGTGAACCTCAAAATTAGCTTGGTCAGTATCCATCAGGTCATCTTCATCCAGGTCTTTATCACTCACATTATCTTCGTCCCATTCATCGCCGTTCTCAATATCAAGGTCGCGGCCATTAATGTCATCATCAGCAAGCGTCTCATCATCCTCATCTGCGGCTTTGTTTTCCGATGCAGGAAGCCTGGCGTCTGTCATACGGTCACTGCCAGTCATACCTTCTTCACGTTCCATACCAAACTGGTCATTTCTTAATTGCTCATCCTTATCACTCCAGGACGTTTGATCTATAGTTTCCATAGGATTGTATTTTAATTCAGGAATCAAAATTTCATTACCTATAGAATAGATTTATTTCGTAAATGTTTTTAAATATTTCAAATAAGGAAACTACTTGGCATTGAGTAGATAGTATCAAGCCGGCTTACACAACGCTTCCGGGAGCAATAAATTATTTAGGCACAAATACCTATCGCTGTCCCTCGCTTCATATGCCAGGACGGGGGCACATGGGTAAAAATGGGTATAATAAACATTGTATTTTTTTCTTTAAACGATTTTGAAAACAACCTCATTTAGGCACAAGTAGCTATCCCGCTTGCCCGCCCGACATACTTGCGCCAGGATGGGGGTGGGGATAAGTACGCCATCTCTGTACCCTCACTGTATACTTGCGCTAATTAGGGGGCAATGATCACTAACTAACTCCATACCTATCAAATAATATCTTACGTATCGACCTTATTTTTGAGTGAGTAAAGCTCTCCACAATATTGAAAATTTCTTCATTGTTCGAATTTTTTGCAAAAAAATAACTTTGCTCCGTTATACTGTCTATAATTTCACCATCACCATAAGATAAATCTGATATTAAATAAAGTCCTTCAACAAAATACATTTTGTTGAATTTAAAGTGAGAAGACTGTTGCGCATTAGTCGAAAATACTACACCATTATCCCTATCAAGAATTCTGTTTATTACCAATATTTCAAGTGTAACCGTAAAACAACCGGTTTGTTGATCGATTTGACTTTCACATATATATTTTAATTTACCAGGTATAGTTAAATCGATCTGCTTTCCAATCTCTTCGTAGAAATGGTAAATGGCTTTTGAGAGTTCCATAATTCCCTTTAATTAATATTCTATTTTTTTACTTCAGGGGTTCTAACTTCTCCAACTCTGGCCGATTGTACCATTACAGACCTAGGATGTACTACTCCAGTTCCCTTTGTTGCAGTCCATGTTTTAAATTCTTCATCTGTCATCGGACGAATAGCAACGTGACCATCACCTCGTTCAAAAACGAAAAAACCCATTTCTCTTATTTTATTTAAATCAAGTTCCTGAGATTTACCACCTTGCCCTTGAGTTGCTTGATCATGTGTCCTAAAAGTTGAGAGCCCATAGTCATCTTTCCCCCCTTTACCCGGTTTTAAATCTTTTGGAGCAGGAGTAAAATTGTTTAATGTATTATTTCCTCCTCTATAAACGATATCAGGCTTTTCTTCCCCTTCCTGGCGCAAGTATGTCGGGTTGGCTATGTGTATAGGCTACTTGTGCCTCTCTCTTAAACCAAGCTTCCCCTTCCTGGCGCAAGTATGTCGGGTTGGCTATGTGTATAGGCTACTTGTGCCTCTCTCTTAAACCAAGCTTTCATACAACTAAAGGGTCAGCCAGTGTAATATCAAACATGGCAGGTAATCCATAGTAATTCCGTGCGCTGCTATACAGGTAATCTTCCGGTTTTTCAACTAATCCGGCGTCAACAGGGTTATGGTGTATATAGTCCAGCTTCTGGTGCAGCATTTTATGAGTGCTTAGTTCTATCGGGTGGTTATCCTGCTGCCATAACTGAAAGTTAGTATTATTGCTATTCTTGCGTCCCGCTCTTTTCATCATCCACAGCATCCATTCTCGCCTACTTTCCTGCGGATGATTTTCAATAGCTTGCCTTAACTGCTGTGAGGTATGCTTTTTCATGTCCCTCAAAATGTCCTGCATATCTGCTTCTGTTGTACCTATAATCAGATGGACATGGCTCGTCATTATACACCAGCCGTATATTTCAAGCCCTTTGTTATCCCGGCAATACAGCCAGCTATCTATCATCACCTGCTTGTAGTTATGACGGATAAAAAGATCGATCCAGTAAACTACCGCGAAAGTTATAAAATAAAGTTTGTCCTGCTTCCTGATCTTGTATTTCGAACTCACGCTTAAAGATAAACAATAAACTCAAATTGTAACATCCAGATAAGGCA
>JANXTT010000067.1 GCA_025352225.1 Mucilaginibacter sp.
AATACCTATTACTTGGCAGATAGCTTGTCGAAGTTTGATCCGGCAACGGCAAGCGGAACGATTACTTATAAACGTTACCAGTATTTTTCGCGACTGGCGTTTAACAATATGCTTGGTATTTTGAAACTCGTTGGCCACAACCGGTTTCAAAATACCAAGCATATTGTTAAACGCCAGTCGCGAAAAATACTGGTAACGTTTATAAGTAATCGTTCCGCTTGCCGTTGCCGGATCAAACTTCGACAAGCTATCTGCCAAGTAATAGGTATTACTGAACTCGCGGAAATCTGTACTGATATCTATCGGTACATTCAGCAATTTCATATCCTGTAACTGGGCTGATGCTTTTAAGGTCATTAATGATAATGCGAAAAGAACATATCGCATCAGGGATTTAGGCTTATTCATATATTTAGGTTGTTGTGTTATTTAGTAGTTATCTTGCTATCATAATAAGCTTTAAGCACATAAAACGCTTTTTTCTTTTTACCATCATGGTCAATTAATCCTTTATTGTTCCATCCTTCCTGGTAAAGGGGGTTATTACGTTTTGGCGATCTAAAATCTGATAATATCCATGGCGACATCCCTACATAGTTATCAGGCATTCTTTTCATCATTTCAACCTGTTCTTTATAATACCATTCCTGATATTCTTCACTCCAACGGGTTAAACTATCGGCATGAAAGCCACCTTTGGCTTCCGCGCCCGTCTCACTGAAAAATAAGGGCTTATCATATTTACTTTCCCATCTGGCCGTGCGGCAATTATTTGGTAAGCCGCCGTACCATCCCAAATATTCATTAACAGATACAAGGTCTGTAAATTGGCCCAATGGGTCGTCTATTAATATTTTTCCATTCTCTGTTCTTGTTTCTAATGCCGCTGATACCAATCGGGTTGGATCTGCCTGCCTGGCGTCGTCAATTAAGGCATGCATAAAATCTGTGCGCGCCTGACTTAACGGCGTTTCGTTACCAACAGACCATATGATAATGCTCGCGCGGTTATGATCTCGTGTGATCATTTCTGAAAGCTGTGCTTTGGCTTTTCCTAACACCTCATTATTGGTAAACTCTATCGTCCAATACACTGGGATCTCAGACCATATCAATACCCCCACAGAATCTGCCATGCGGGTCATGGTTTCATCATGCGGATAATGTGCCAGCCGCATCATATTACAACTCAAACTTTTTGCCCAGCCTAATAACTGAAGCGCATCTTGTTTGCTATAGGCCCGGCGTCCCTCCTGCGGTATTTCTTCATGCACACAAATACCACGCATAAATATTGGTTTACCGTTTAACAAAACTTGTTTTCCTTTTACCTCAATAGTTCGGAAACCAATCTTTTCTACTGTTTTGTCGGCATTTGTACTAACTATAACACGGTATAGTTTAGGGTTTTCTGGCGACCATAATTGTACTTTCGGCAACTTGAAACTAACTTTGCAAAAGCCATCAATCACTTCAAAACTTTTTTTAATTTTTAGTTCAGGTATCTCAATATTTGCAGTTTGCTTCTCTGATGCCCCTGAAACTTTTATCCAGCCTTCAACCTCGGCATTATCAGGTGGTATTTTAACCGGATCTGCCGGCCTTTTTAATTGGATAAAGTAATCAGTTATATAACTTGCGGGCAGTTCCACAATATCTACATCGCGGGTTATACCGCCGTAGTTCCACCAATCTGTGTTTAATGTGGGCACCTCATCTTTAAACCTTTTATTGTCCACTTTTACAACAAGGTAATTGTTCGTTTCTTTTAATATCGAATCATCAATTTCAAAATCGAAAGGTGTAAAGCCTCCTTTGTGCATGCCCAGTTTATGCCCGTTAAGATATACATCGGCACGGTAATTAACAGCACCGAAATATAGAAACACATGATTGGTGCTTGCTGATTTTTTATAGTCGAATGATTTTTTGTACCAAACGTTTCCCTCGTAATATAAAAACTTAGCGTCCTGCGAATTCCAGTCACCCGGAACGTTTAACGAATATTTATCAGCGTACCCATGTTCTTTACGATCAGTTTTGTTATCAGGCACATCGCTGTTCCAGTATGCTTCGCGATCTTTTTCCTTGCGTTCCTGGTAGCGGTAGTCATAAAAGCCGGTTTCGTATGGGTCAACAATATATTGCCATTTACCATTAAGGCTTGTTGTTTTACGAGACCCTATATTGGTTATTAATTTTGATTGGGCATTACAGATTTGATTTGCTGATAAGTTTAATAGAAAGAAAGTTACAGCAAATGCAAATAACTTATTTTGTAAAAATTTCATAGTGAAGAAGTATAATTTGGTAGGTAAACTTAAAGCTTTAAACAGCAGTTTTCAAATACAAGATGAAATATTAAACATTAGTATCCCTAAAAATGCACATTATTACCCTTAAAGATATGACAAAAATGAAATAAACCAGCTATGTAGGTTTAACGGATATTAAGATAGGCCAAAAACAGTTCAGATTCAAATACAATACGGCCACCGAGCATTTTTTGTATAATATTGTCCGTTTATATAATCTTAAAAATAATTTCAACACCCACTGCAACATTTAAACCTAATCCCCGTAAAAATCATTGTCAAGGTTTTTTAATATGTTAATATTAAAGAGTGATTAGATAAAATGGCCCGTAGTAGTTTCGGGCTATTTTATTTTAAGATCGTATCAAAACTAATTTATAGGGATAGTGAATTTAAAGGTAGTACCTTTTCCAATAACGCTTTCAACATTGATAATACCGCCATGTTGCGCAACAAAATCCTGCACGAGCATTAAGCCTAAGCCACTACCCAATTCGTTATTTGTACCAGCTACAGATATAGAATTTATTTTATTAAACAGCTGATCCTGTACCTCGCGAGACATGCCCACGCCCGAATCTTCAATGCAAACATTCACCATATGATCTTCAGGCTCGGCACTTACTATAACTGAGCCCCCGGTTGGTGTGTATTTAATGGCATTAGTAACCAAATTTTGAACTATAGAACGCAGCATGAGCGAGTCGGCATTTACATATATGCCATCCGGGGTCTTGTTTTCGAGCCGTATTTTTTTTTGCGCGGCGTTTGGCTTTAATAACTCAAGTGATTCATCGATGCCATTTGCCAATTTGATTTTTTGCGGGTTAAAACTCGTCTTTTCACGTTGGGTTTTGGCCCATTCTACCACATCATTAAGTTGATCTAGTATTTTATTAGAGGTGCGGTTAATTATAGCGGCCAATTGTTTAATTTGGTTTGTGCTTAATTTCTCGGTATTGGTGCTCATTTTTTCTGATGATGCCAAAAGAGCTGTAAGTGGGTTACGAAGGTCGTGCGAAATAACGGAAAAAAACTTATCTTTTGAGAGATTAAGGTTTTTAAGCTCTTGATTTAAGTTTTGC
>JANXTT010000092.1 GCA_025352225.1 Mucilaginibacter sp.
ATTTTTATTAAGCGCCTTGATATCTTGCGTAAGATATTTTGAAAGAAATATGCTTAACGAAACAACCGATAATAATAAGATAGCAGAGATGATTAATAGTAAAATTACAAACCTTTTTTGCAGTAGAAGTATTTCTTTACTTGCAATGTTTTCGGTAATGTTATATAGGTTATTGAATTGATCAATGTGTTGAAAAGTTTGTGGGGCTACACCTGTTTTTTTATATAATCCTAATTCCTGATAACATTTGGTAAGATTTGTAAAATCAGTTTGATAACCAGATAATGCATCATAAGTTTGCGCTGCATCATATGACTGGTCTTTTACCAAAATTTTCTTTTTGATCAGAGAGTCAATTATTCGCAGGCAATAATTGGAGTACTTAATATCGCCACTTATAATATAATCTTTTTCATTCCTCCTTAATTGCAGCATATCAATTTTTGATACCATTCCTGAGTTTTCTATCCAATCGGCATTTTTTACCATATTGCCTATCAACCCATAGGTATCGTACCCTTTTCTAAAATATAATACTTTAAGAGACGCGCCTGAAGTGATTGTGGCATTGCTGATCTTAATTAACGAATTTAACTGCGCATCAACATTGATTTGATTTTCTACGGCTTGAATTTTGAGCTGGGCAATTTTTGTGTTGATGTTTTTTTGTAGTGAAAGAAACTGGTCAATATCATTTTGGTGATATGTATTATAAAAGGAAGGGTTGTGAAAACCAGAGATCATGAATTTTTGCAATAAACCAGAACTCTTTTGAGATCGTATTTGTAAATCGGTAAGGCTATCGGATAAATAATTTAGTTTTTCTTGTTTTCTGCTAATGAACAGGTAAGAAACTACCCAGATCATTATCACCAAAACAAAAGTTAAGTAACTTAAAAGAAGCCTTACTTTAAAGGATCCAAAGAGGGGGGAATTAAAAATTTTCACTTTCAAATATATTTAAAAAATGAAAATTGTATGTTAAGAAGATGTAACTATATTATGGCTATTTTGTTAATTTGATAATAAAAATACCAAGTAATTGACAAATGGATATTTAAATTAATTATTTATTAAAATATTTATTTTTTTATATGCGATACACTATCGTGAAATTAAAAAACCCCGCATTTGCGAGGCTTTTTATAAATATTGGAAATATATTTATAGCGTAACTAAACTTTACATCAAATAGTAATCGGTTATTGAGTAACCAGCTCTCTTTTGTCCATTTCTATGTAGTCCCTATCTATAGCGCCTACATATATTTGACGTGGGCGGCCAATAGGTTCTTTATTCTCTTTCATTTCTTTCCATTGTGCTATCCATCCCGGTAAACGGCCCAGTGCAAACAGAACAGTAAACATTTCGGTAGGGAAGCCTAAGGCACGGTAAATAATGCCCGAGTAAAAATCGACATTGGGATAAAGTTTACGCTCAACAAAGTAAGGGTCTTTCAAAGCCACTTCTTCAAGTCGTTTTGCTATTTCAAGCACCTCGTCATCAATTCCTAATTTTTCTAATATATCATCGCAAGCTTTTTTAATGATTTTAGCACGCGGATCAAAGTTTTTATAAACCCTATGGCCAAAGCCCATCAAGCGGAAAGGGTCGTTCTTATCTTTAGCTTTTTTGATCCATTTATCCGTATCTCCACCATCTTCCTTGATTTTTTCAAGCATCTCAATAACAGCCTGGTTGGCACCACCATGCAACGGGCCCCAAAGTGCAGATATTCCAGCAGATACTGACGAATATAAATTAGCTTCGGATGAGCCTACAATACGTACAGTTGAAGTGGAGCAGTTTTGCTCATGATCGGCATGTAAAATAAGCAGTACGTTCATGGCTTCCACAATAACAGGGTCAATGGTAACATCTTCTGTACGCTGGCCAAAGGTCATGTACAAAAAGTTAGTTACATAATCGTGTTTGTTTTGCGGATAAATAACCGGGTGTCCCAATGATTTTTTATAGATCCATGATACTATGGTTGTCATTTTGGCCAGCAGCTTGGTGATAGTCAGGTTCACATCTTCCGCTGTTTGAACCGGTTTCAAAGATTCGGGATAAAAAGCCGAAAGCGAACTAATTAAAGCCGTTAACTGGCCCATGGGATGTGAATGCGATGGAAAACCGTCAAAAAACTTCTTCATATCCTCGTGAATGAGGGTATGGTGGTTTATCTGACGTTGGAAATCAGCTATTTGCTCGGCTGTTGGCAAAGCTCCATAAATTAGCAGGTAGGCAACTTCTAAAAAGCTCGATTTTTGAGCAAGTTGTTCAATAGGATACCCCCGGTATTTTAAAATACCAAGTTCGCCATCCAGAAACGTGATGGCACTTTTGGTGGCTCCGGTATTTTTGTAACCAATATCTAAGGTAACATAACCGGTTAAATCGCGAAGTTTAGAAATATCAATAGCTTTTTCATCTTCGGAACCTGTTATAACAGGCAGATCATAAGTCTTATCCCCAATTTTTAGTTGTATTGTTTCTGACATGTAAATGTTTATTGTTATTGGCAAATGTAAATAAATCTACGTACTTTTAATGATTAGATTTTTACAGAATATGTAAAAATTTGGTTTCTTATACAACTTTGAATACAACTGACCTGTATCTTACTAGTATTATACCAGCGTTTCACAATTAATGCCCCTTATTTAGTATGTATTTAAGTGTAAATAATTTGTCTACAGCGGATAATGATAAAAATTTTTATCGTTTATTCTTTTTTATACTGGGATGTATCAATATTATATTTCATTTCTTGTATTTAGGTTACCAACCACAAGCCTTTGATCCTGTTTTAATAAGGTTATCGGGTACTTTGTTATGTTTTATAACCATTTTATTATCTTTTTTGGAAACCAGAGTGTTTTATAATGTCGTTTCCTATGCTACATTAATAGTTTTTTTGGCAATTAACAATTGTTATTTCCTAGGCAGTAATAACTTCTCCCCTGAATATTTTTTTGGATCCATTATATCGCTGTTGCTGGTTAATTTTTTTTGCAGGCAGTTTTATGAGTTTATCGCATTAAACATTGCAAACTCATTAGCGTTTGGAGGAGCTTTCTTTTTTAATACGATGCGTGCGGATAGCTCGACCATGACAGCCACTGTAGGGTTGTTTACCGCTATAGCTTTTTTAATGTTTCTTTTCAGGAAATCGTACGTGTTTAGAGTTGATAAAATAAACAATAAGTTGAATGATCAACAAACGGCTATTGAACTTAAAAATGAACAATTACAGCAACACATAGCTATGCTGCAGAGTATAGCCGCGGCTAATACTGGTGTAATTTTTGAGTATAATGAGCATGATATATGTACCAATGTATGGTGCCGGGATGATCATCATCTTGCGCATAGGGCAGAAACTTTAATTGGTACCAGTATTTATGAACTCAAGATTCCGTTTTTAGCCAACACCACGGGTATGGTAATCAAAACGCTTAAAACTTCAGGTTTTGAATTTCAATCCTTGTTTGATGATCATATTTGGTACTACGCGGTTGTGGCTCCGGTATTGGATTACAATAATTATTTTACCGGGCGTGTTACCATCACAATCGCTAATATTAATACTTATAAACTGGCATCCAGCGCAGTTAAAGAAAACGAACTGATACTTTTTAACGAGCAGGTTGTAGCCAAAATTGGTAGTTGGTGGGCCGATATCGCTACTCGCGAAATTTCATGGTCGAACAATTTATTTGCCCTTTTAGAGGTTGCTGATATACCTGATGGCCGTACCAAACTTAACTATTATGTGAGCTTGATCCATCCTGATGACAAGGAAAGAGCACAGCATTATTTTTCGTCATTGGCGCATAATCCATTGCACGAATTTGAACACCGGCTTATTACCCCAAAAGGCAGTCTGAAATATTTTAAGGTAGTGAGCGGCTATCCAGTTACAGATGATGAAGGCAATGTTACCAAAGTAGCAGGCATTGTTCAGGATATTACGGAAAGTGTGAAAGCAAATAAGATTATCAGAAAAAGTCAGCTTGAGCTGATGGAGGTTCAGGCTATAGCAAAAATAGGGGGTTGGAAATGGGAAATAGCTACCAATAGCTTAATCTGGTCTGATGAAATTTACAATATTTATGAGCTTGATAAAGAAAATGTACAACAAGAAAATCATTTCAAATTATTATTAGCCTTTATACATCCAGATGATAAGGCCGATGTAGCGGCGGTATTTAAAACCCATTCGAAGTTTAATAGCCCCAGTATTGAGTACCGCATTATTACACCCAGCGGTAAATTGAAGTACCTGAGCTTAATTATAGGTAAAACCATTGAAAAAGATGGAGCGGTTAAAAGAGTGATTGGTACTTTGCAGGATTTAACAGATCTCAAAAAAATAGAGAAGGATTTTGAGCGTTCAGAAAACGAATACAAAAAGGTTCTGGAAAACATTAACCTGGCGGCAGTAACACTTAATAAAGAAGGTTCAATCGTATTCTGCAATAAACACCTGGCAAATATTGTGGGTTATGATAAGGGAGATATTTTAGGAATCAGTTGGATAGATACCTTTGTTCCTGAAAATTTAAAGGGCCAATTCAGAACCTGGTTGCGAAGTAATAGTTTTTATACCCAACATACCAGCCCTATATTGTGTAAAGATGGCTCGCAGCGTATTATAAGCTGGAAAAACACAGTAACTCTGGATGAGTTTGGACAAATTGTACAAACTACCAGCATAGGCGAAGATATTACAGACGTTAAAAAAGCACGCGAAGCCCTGATAATAGCAAAAGAGAGTGCCGAAAAATCGTCGAAGTTTAAATCGGAGTTCCTGTCTATCATGAGCCACGAAATACGTACACCGATGAATGCTGTTATAGGAACTACTAATCTTTTGATAGAAGACAATCCGGCACCTGGCCAATTGGAATATTTAAAAACGCTGCAATATTCAAGCAATAACCTGCTTGAGCTAATTAATGATATTTTAGACTATAATAAAATAGAAGCCGGTAAACTGGAGCTCTATAAATCGCCGTTTAACATTAGTGAACTGGTACACAATATAGCCCAATCGTTTGGTATAAAGGCTCAGGAAAACGCGTCGCTGCTTAAATTGAGTGTTGACAGTACTATCCCCATAAACCTAATCGGCGATCAACTGCGACTCGGCCAGATATTGAATAACCTGTTAAGTAACGCTGTTAAGTTTACTAACAATGGTACTATACTATTAAATCTTCAAAACATTGAGGAGAAGCCTGATAAGGTATGGATTAAATTTATAGTTGCTGATACAGGTATTGGCATAGCACCAGAAAATCAGGACAAGATATTTGATCCTTTTACCCAGGAAGATCAATCTACACAAGCCAACTTTGGTGGTACCGGCCTGGGGCTGGCTATAACCAAGCGCCTGGTTGAGCTTCATAACAGTACTATTAGCTTAACAAGCAGTACCGCCGGTACCGAGTTTAGTTTCTCCATACTGTTTGATAAGGCTCAGGTAAGTAAGCCGTCTGGAGGGGGGCAACCGCTTGCTAAAAGCAATGCGCTTACAATCAGCGGAATGTATATTTTATTGGTTGATGATAATGAGATGAACCTGATGGTAGCCAATAAATTTCTTAAAAAGTGGGGAGCCATAGTTGAGCAGGCTACCAATGGTAAAATAGCTGTTGATATGGCTATGGCTAATAATTACGACCTGATATTGATGGATCTGCAAATGCCGGTAATGGGTGGTTTAGAGGCCTCGTCCATTATCAAGCAAACACAGCCCGATTTGCCTATCATAGCCTTAAGTGCCGACGCTATGCCCGAAACAATCAAAAAAACTAAGGAATACGGCATGAATGATTATTTATCCAAACCGTTTGTGCCAAGTGTGTTATTAGAAAAAATAGCCAGGTTTTATAATTCACCGTTAGTGGAGGATTAAGTTTGCCGGAACATTGCAAGGGCAAAGAGTAATGGATTTGACACCGGTTAAACCAAGTTTACTTTAACCGTTCAAAAACATCGGCAATAGCATTGAATGCCGCCTTTGGTTGTAAATGTTCATCAAAAGGTAATGGCCTTTGCGGTAATCTGTCGGTGCGGGGTTTTATATGGTCTAGCCAGCTATAGCGATCGGTAATGCCCCAGGTTAGTAGGCCGTATACAGCAGGGTTGGTTAGTGCTACATTCAAAAAATCGCGGTAAACATGGGCAACGCCCAAATCCCTGTCATCATTATTGTTGGGTAGTTGCTGGTCGTTTACATCAAGTTCTGTAATAAAGATCTTTAAGCCCATATCGGCGGCATCATTTAAAAATAACTGGTACTCATTAGCCGAGAAATTATTTACAAAGCCCACACCATCTAAATGCGCCTGTGTGCCTAAGGCATCAATACGGATACCTTTTGTTTTTAGTCGGTCAATAAGGTCTAAAACCCTTCGGCGTTTTTCGCTGTCAGTTTCCAGGCCATAATCATTATAAGTCATTAAGGCTTTGTTGTCGTTTGCAGCGGCTGTTTTAAAGGCAATTTCGATATATTCTTCACCTAGCATCTCAAACCATATCGACTTGGTGCGCAAGCCGCTATCGTTGTTAGCATGTATGTCAATAGCCTCGTTAACCACATCCCACGAATGCATTTGCCCTGCGTAATGCTTTACAACACGTTCAATGTGTTCCGTTAACATTTCCTGGGCATTAGTAGTGGTTATTGTTGCAGCAAGCCATTTAGGTATTGATTCGTGCCAGCATAAATTATGGCCGCGCATTTGTATTTTGTTCTTTTCGGCAAACTGCAAATAAGTGTCGGCAATGCCAAAATCAAAGGTATGAGGGGTAGGGCGCAGGGCGGCCCATTTCATGGCGTTCTCGCAAACTATCATGTTACATTGCCCGGCTATTAGCGCGTCGTAGCCGTAATCGTTAAAAATGCGGTTGTTTACAGCGCAACCATAAAACAAATTTTTAGCCTTTGCCAAGTCCTTTAAACGTTTTATTTCGATGTTAGAGAACACCCTGCCAGTAGCATTTGAACTAAACCGGGCTAAAAAAGGCAAGGCCGATATAAGGGAAAGGTGCTTTATAAATTCTCTGCGTTTTGTCATAACCTGTAATTATTTTCTTTGACTTGTTACAAAGCCTTAAGTTTGATTCGTCGACCACTTTTTGTTTAGCTAATTAACACCAATTAATGCTGAAAATTGCTTTCGATCCTATTTATTCTCACCCATTACCGGAGGGGCATCGTTTCCCGATGCTTAAGTATGAATTAATACCCCAACAATTAATGCATGAAGGTATTATTAATTCGGAGAATATATTTTTGCCGGAGGTTTTGGACGAGGCAATTGTTTTGCTTACCCATGAGCCGCATTATTGGGCGCAGTTGCGCGATTTGACACTTACATCAAAGGACCAGAGGCGAATAGGTTTTCCGTTGTCTGCACAATTGGTGGAGCGTGAGCTTCGCATAGCCAAAGGTACTATTGATGGCTGCCATTATGCTTGTGAATATGGGGTGGCTTTTAATGTGGCCGGGGGCACGCACCATGCAGGCACTAACTGGGGCGAAGGTTTTTGTATGCTAAATGATCAGGCCATAGCAGCTAACTATTTATTAAACAATAAGTTGGCATCATCTATATTAATTGTTGATTTAGATGTGCACCAGGGTAATGGTACAGCACAGATATTTGAAAATGAAAGCCGGGTGTTTACCTTCTCCATGCATGGAGCCAATAATTTCCCATCCCGGAAGGAGCGGTCTGACCTGGATATACCGTTGCCGGATGGTACTGGTGATGATGAGTTTTTATCCATACTCAGCTCAACTTTGCCCCGACTGATTACCCAGCAACAACCTGATTTTATATTCTACCTGGCAGGGGTGGACGTGCTGGCGAGTGATAAATTGGGTAAGTTAGCCCTGAGCAAAGAGGCTTGTAAGGCGCGCGACCATTTCGTTTTTGAAGAATGTATTAAACACCATATCCCGGTGCAGGTAAGTATGGGCGGCGGGTACTCGGCGGATATTAGAGTTATTGTTGACGCGCATTGTAATACATACCGGGTGGCTAATGAGCTGTATTTTTAGTGATTTGATCTGTAATACTTACTAGCCGCTACCACTCGCTACCCGTTTACTGATGATCTGGAAGCGTATAAATAGCAATAACGATGCAGTTATTAACCCTAGCACCAAACCATACCAAACCCCAACCGGACCTAAATGATAGCGCAAGCCAAGCATATAGGCCACTGGCAGCCCTATTATCCAATAGGCAAAAAACGTGATCAGGGTAGGCACGTTAACATCGCCCATACCACGCAATATACCCAGGCCCACAACCTGTGCGCCATCAAATAACTGGAAGAAAGACGCGATTATAAGTAGCTGTGAGGCAATGGATATTACGTTTTTATCTGAAGTATATATCCATGGTAAAATATGGTTGCCGAAAGCAAATACGAGCGCGGTAATACTCATAAAGGCAATAACGATATGATAACTTGATATGGCCGACGCGCGCAGGCCATCGTAATTTTTAGCACCAAAGTTAGTGCCCGACCGTATGGCGGCTGCCGATGATAAACCGCTGGACATCATATAGGTTAAAGCGGCTAAGCTTATAGCTACCTGGTGTGCGGCCTGATCTACCGCGCCAATGGTGCCTATCAAAATATTGGCCCCGGTAAACGCGCTGATCTCAAAGGTATATTGCAGCGCAACAGGTGCGCCAATACGTAAAAGCTGCAAACTACGGGCGCGGTCAATGTTACGTATGGCAAAGTCTTTAAGATAAGCTTTAAAATGTTTGGAACGAAAAACATAAACCGTCATCACAACACCCATAATGCAACGATCTATCAGCGTGCTATAGCCTACCCCCCGTATGCCCATCGGCGTAAAGCCGAACAACCCTTTTACAAATATGATACCCAAACACACATTTAATACGTTTCCCCAGATAGAGATCATCATGGCTTGCTTAGTAAAGCCCAGACCCTCGGCAAATTGTTTAAAGGTAACAAATACCATTAATGGGATAATGGATAGGCCTAATAGCCTTAAATAGGGCTTGGCTTGTACAAGAACTGCCGGAGATTGATGCAAATGATCAAGAACTACTGCTGATCCCCAGTATACAAACACAAATAAAAGCAGGCTTGTAATAATATTGATAAATAAACTATTGCATAACATCCGGCCGCATTCGGCGTAATTTTTACGGCCGTTCTCCTGGGCTATCATTGGGGTAATAGCATAGGAGATGCCCAATCCGATCACTAAAATCAACATGAATACCCCATTAACTAGCGATACGGCTGCTAAAGGGATAGTACCGGCAAAATGGCCAACTATAACACTATCAGTAGTTTGTACCAGCATGTGCCCTAATTGCGATATAACAACTGGAATGGCCAGTGTTAAGGTGTCGCGATAATGAGCTTTATATTTGGAGTATATCCTTTTCATTTGAGGGATAAGCAAACATTAATGAGCAGTGGGTTGCAAGCCGTCTTACGCTGTTTCCTTTTTAAAGTTGCGTGCTGCAAAAACCGCGCTTAACAGCATGAATACTGCCCCTAACATAAATGGTGCTCCCGGAAATTGAAAGGGGGCGTATTTGCCTGTAAAATAGGCGAACATGCCCGTCATGATACCCGGGCCAATAATTGAGGTCAGGCTTACAAGGCTCATTAAGCTGCCTTGTAATTCACCCTGTGCATTAGCGGGTACTTGTGCGGTAATAAGCCCCTGTATTGCCGGGCCTGCAATGCCACCGGTGCAGTAAGGGATGCAAAAAGCAAACATCATCCACCCTTTACTTGCCAGCGAGAAGCATACCAGCCCTACTGTATAAAGTAAAAGCCCAATTATTACACTTTTTTGTTTGCCTAGTTTAGGTATCGCTACCCTGATCAATAACCCCTGCACCAAGCCTATCATTAACCCAACAAAACCTAAGGAGTATCCAACCCAGGCTTCGTTCCAGCCAAATTTTTGCATGGTATAATAGGTCCATACGCTTTGAACGGCCTGTGCCGCCAGGTATATCAACACATAAGATGCCACCAGGCCCATAACTGCCGGGTATTTATTGAGCTGTATCAATGATCCAACCGGGTTAGACCGTTTGATATCAAAAGCACGTCTTTTTTCTTTCGGTAATGATTCTGGTAATATAAAATAGCCGTACAAAGCATTTAATAAAGCAAGTGCCGAAGCCGCCAAAAAGGGGAGTTGGGTACTATAATGTCCTAATACACCTCCCAAAACAGGCCCTACAATAAACCCTATCCCAAAGGCCGCACCAACCAAGCCAAAGTTTTGCGCACGGTTTTCATCTGTACTAATATCCGAAATATAAGCTGTAGCGGTGGTAAAACTGGCACCGGTAATGCCAGCAATTATGCGGCCTACAAACAACCAGCCAAAAGTTGGGGCAAATGCCAGAAAGAGGTAATCTACACCAAAACCTAATAACGAGGCTAGTAATACGGGCCGACGACCATATTGATCGCTCAGGCTGCCGATTAGTGGTGAAAATAAGAATTGCATAGCCGCGTAAGCAATGGTAAGGTACCCTCCGTATAAAGCAGCGGTGCTCACATCTACATGGGCCAGGTGCTCTATCAATTTTGGAAACACAGGTATGATGATACCCAGGCCTGTAACATCAACCAACAATGTTATAAAAATAAAACCTAAAGCAGCAGGGCGCTTTGTTTTGGCCAATTGTTCCATGGCACAAAATAAAGAAGAATACCGATACAAATTGGTATCCTTATAAAAAAACTCCCGCAAAAGCAGCGACTTCCTGGCATAGTATTTTAGAAGTTAGGTTTTAGCACATATTTGTTGTAGAACCTCCGGATATGCTCCACAGCTTCTTCGGCGGTATCAACCAGGCGGTAAAGATTCAGGTCGTCGGCACTGATGTTATGTTCCTGTGCCAGCATTTTTTCTTCTACCCATTTAAATAAGCCACCCCAATAGTCGGTACCCACAAAAACTATAGGGAAGCGGGCTATTTTACCAGTTTGGATGAGTGTAATGGCTTCAAAAGATTCGTCCATGGTGCCAAAGCCGCCAGGCAATACAATAAAGCCTTGTGAGTATTTCATAAACATTACCTTCCTTATAAAAAAGTAATCAAACTCCATCAGTTTATCCCTGTCGATATATTTGTTGTGAAACTGTTCAAATGGTAATTCAATATTTAACCCCACCGATTTACCACCAGCCTCGTAGGCACCCTTGTTGGCGGCTTCCATAACACCCGGCCCGCCACCAGATATTACCCCATAACCATGCTCTGTTAATAAGCGTGCTATTTCTTCGGATAATTTATAGTAGGGGTTGTCGTTATGGGTACGTGCAGAACCAAAAATAGATACGCAAGGGCCTATTTTGGCCATTTTTTCAAAACCGTCCACAAACTCGGCCATAATTTTAAAGATCTGCCAGGAATCGGTAACTTTAATTTCCTGCCAGTTTTTGTTCTCAAATGCTTGTCTTATTTTTTCGTCGCCTGTCATAGTTAACCCTGTGTTGTAAAATATATTAATTCAATAGTTTATAGGCAATAGTAAAAACATGCTGTCAATTAGGCAATATCAACGTTCTCTTTGTTGATGTAGCCCAAAGCCCTGTAAAAGTAATTAATCCGTTTATTAGTATCAGTTCGTTATCAAATACATATCCGCCTAATAATGTTTTAGAGTTAATGTTTAAAAAGTAACATACCGCAGGCGATATGATACAAATAAAGGGAACCAGCTTATCTTTCACCTGCCTGCCCTTTACCAGTAAACCAAACGCGTATAGGCCCAATAGCGGGCCGTAAGTGTAGGAGGCCACTTTAAAAATAGCACCTACCACGGCATCGTTATTAATGGCATTAAAAACAATAATGGTTAAAAACATTAATCCGGAAAATGCAATATGTACATAATGCCTCGCGCGCACGCTGTTTTTACTGTTTACGTCGGCACTTTTATTAAAGTTCAAAAAGTCGACGCAAAAGGATGTTGTTAAGGCTGTAAGGGCCGAATCAGTAGTGGCGAAAGTTGCGGCGGTGAGCCCAAGCATAAAAACCACGGCAGGCACAAGGCCAAGATAATTTAAGGCGATGGTAGGATACAGGTAATCGGTTTTAGTAACCACTATGCCATAGCGCTGCGCGTATATATATAGTAAGGCGCCCACACTTAAAAAGAAAATATTGATCAGCACAAACACACCGGTAAAGCTGAACATGTTTTTTTGTGCTTCGCCAATGTTTTTGCAGCTCAGGTTTTTCTGCATCAAATCCTGATCCAGGCCAACCATGGCTATGGTGATAAATAAGCCGCCAATAAACTGTTTACCTAAATGGAATTTACTCCCTACAAAATCCTGAAGAAAGAATATTTTAGAATAACTGCTGTTTTTAATGGCGTTAGCCGCTTCAAAAATATTATAATGCAGGCTATTGCAGATAAAATATATAGATAAGAATACTGACGATACCAAGAATAACGTTTGCAAGCTATCTGTAATTATAATGGTTTTTAAACCGCCTTTGTAGGTGTATAACCATATCAGCATTAAGCAAATCATAACCGTTACCGCGAATGGTATATGGTAACTGTCAAATATAAATTTCTGCAGCACAATAACCACCAGGTATAATCGGAAAGCCGAGCCGATTGTACGGCTGATTAAAAATATACCCGCCGCTGTTTTATAACTCCATGTGCCTAAAGCGCCCTCAATATAACTGTAAATTGAGGTTAGCTTTAACCGGTAATAAAGGGGTAATAATACCGTAGCAATAACAATAAACCCTGCTGCATTACCTAAAACGAACTGAAAATAGGCAAACTGATCGCCGGAAGGCGCGCCCACTTTACCCGGAACGGATATAAAAGTAACTCCGCTCAAAGCAGTGCCTATCATACCAAAAGCTACCAGGTACCATTTGGAATTACGGTTGGCCACAAAAAAGGTGTCGTTATCTGATGATTTCCTGGAGGTGAGGAACGAGATAACTACCAATATTAAAAAGTAACCGATAATAAAAGATAGTAATATGGATGGAGCCATGATTTTTGGTTATGTGCTATGCCTATTTTGCAAATGCGCCATAGCAATACAATAATAATAAATTGATTTTATGTATTGCCTATCAACTAGGGTCTATCACCTAAAAACATTAATTTCGCAACATGAACTTTTCGTCGAAGTTGCTGGAGGCGGCCGTGGCCGAGTTTACCAGGTTGCCAGGGGTGGGGCAAAAAACCGCATTAAGATTTGTGTTGCACCTGCTAAACCAGGATAAAGAGGATGTAGAACGGTTTAGCACCGCAATGAGTAAACTGCGGAATGAGATTCAGTTTTGTAGTGTTTGCCATAATATTGCTGATCAACCGGTTTGTGAGATATGCTCGGCACCTAAGCGCGACCGTAGTATAATTTGCGTGGTTGAGGATACCCGTGATGTAATGGCTGTAGAAAATACTAGTCAATATAATGGCTTGTACCATGTTTTAGGGGCATTAATTTCCCCGATGGATGGCATTGGCCCGTCGGATTTGGAAGTAGACTCGTTAATAGAACGCCTGCGTACCGACGAGGTAAAAGAGGTGATATTTGCCATGAGTGCAACAATGGAAGGTGATACTACCATATTCTATTTGCATAAACGTTTAAAAGATTTTAAAATAAACATCTCAACTATTGCCCGTGGCATAGCTTTTGGTGGGGAGTTGGAGTATGTAGACGAAATTACTTTAGGCCGTTCTATTGCTACCCGCGTTCCATACGAAAACACTATGACTAAGTAGGTAAATATGAAGCTTTCTATTGTTGTTGTAAGCTATAACCGTCGCGATCTGCTTAGTCAGGCACTTAATTCGTTGGTGAACGCTGCCGCGGATATTGAACATGAAATTATAGTTATTGATAATGCCTCGGTAGATTTTTCTATACCCATGGTACAGGGGAAATATCCAAAAGTCAATCTTATATTAAACCCTAAAAACATAGGCTTTACCAAGGCATGTAACCAGGGGCTTAAAATAGCCCGGGGCGATTATATTTTACTGATCAACCCGGATACCATCACTAACGATGATACCTTAATTAAAACCCTTGCCTTTATGGATGCCCATTTGGATGCAGGTGGATTAGGGGTGCGTATGATAGACGGCCAGGGGCGTTATTTACCCGAATCGAAGCGCGGTTTACCCGGAGCATGGGTGGCTTTTTTTAAGGTTACAGGTTTACATAAGCTTTTTCCTAAATCCCGTTTGTTAAACCGCTACCAGGCCGGTTGGATAGAAGAGTTTGAAACCGCTGAGGTAGATGTATTAAGTGCTGCTTTTATGCTGATTAGAAAAACAGTATTGAGTACCATTGGCTTATTAGATGAGCATTTCTTTATGTATGGAGAGGATATAGATCTTTCGTACCGAATTAGGTTGGCGGGGTTTAAAAACTATTATTATCCAAAAACATACATAATCCATTTTAAAGGACAGAGTTTAAAGAAATTCAATTGGCGTTATATAGTTAACTTTTATGGCGCCATGTTTATATTTGCAGCCAAATATTTCTTTAAATCGTCGGTGCCGCATGTAAAGGGCATCCAACAACTATATCCGCCAGCTGCATCAATATGAGTTTAAAAAATAAAGTAGTAATTATAACCGGAGCATCATCGGGTATAGGCAAAGCTATGGCCCATGAGTTTGCACGCCGCGGTGCAAACCTGGTATTGGCCGCAAGGCAGTATGTTACTTTATGCGAAATTGCTCTCGACCTTGAAAAACAGTACAAAATAAAAGCCATTGCGGTACAATGCGATGTAGCCGTGCCAGAAGATTGTAAATACCTGATCAAGCAAGCTATTGTAACCTTTAAGCATATTGATGTTTTGGTTAATAACGCAGGCATATCCATGCGCGCGCTATTTAATGATGCTGATGTTGATGTACTAAAAAAAGTAATGGATGTTAATTTTTGGGGTACGGTTTATTGTACTAAATATGCTTTGCCCGAAATTATCAATACTAAAGGCAGCGTAGTAGGTGTTTCGTCTATAGCGGGTTATAAAGGTTTACCGGGGCGGACGGGTTACTCGGCCTCTAAATTTGCTATGAATGGCTTTCTTGATTCGTTAAGAGTTGAGAACCTGAAGACTGGGGTGCATGTAATGACGGCCTGCCCGGGTTTTACAGCATCTAATATTCGTAATACGGCTTTAACTAAGGATGGCAGCCAGCAAAGTGAAAGCAGCATGGACGAGGATAAAATGATGAGTGCAGACCAGGTAGCCAAAATTATTGTGGATGGTGTAGAGGCCCGCAAGCGCACCCTTATTATAACGGGCCAGGGTAAACTAACGGTTGCTTTGACTAAATTTTTACCCGCGTTTCTTGATAAAATGGTTTATAATATTTTTACTAAAGAGAAAGACCCGTTGTTGAAATAGATATCGAATCGGGGTTTGCTATTAATCAGGTTTACAAATACACTTCTAAATCGCCCTTGCCTTCTCTAATAACTTCAAAGTTGCCGGTAGTGCAGTCAACAACGGTTGATGGTACATTATCGCCGTAGCCACCATCAATTACCAGGTTAACTAAATCTTCGTATTTCTCGTGTATCAGCTCAGGGTCTGTGGAGTATTCCATAATCTCGTCATCATCGTGAATGGAAGTAGATAGGATAGGGTTGCCGAGCATTTTTACAATACAGCGGGCTATATTATTATCAGGTACGCGTATACCTACAGTTTTTTTATTAGAGCTTAAAAGTTTAGGTACATTACCACTGGCGTTAAAAATAAAGGTAAATGGCCCCGGCAACGCCTTTTTCAATACCCGGAAGGTTTCGTTATCAATGGGTTTGATATAGTCGGATATATGGCTAAGATCATAGCATATAAAAGAGAAGTTGGCTTTCTCCGGTTTAATATGCCTGATTTTACAGATGGCCTCAATAGCTTTATGGTTGGTAATATCGCAACCCAAGCCATATACGGTATCTGTAGGGTAAATAATGAGCCCGCCTTTTTTAAGCACCTGTACAACCTGTTCAATGGTTTTCTCGTTCGGGTTTTCGGGATATATTTTGATTAGCATAATTAGGTAATAGTAAACACTTTTTTTTGTTTGGATACTAATAAGAAATATAATTATTAAGTCTTTTATTTGCTTCTATAATATAAATATCAACGTTGTGAGTGCTTTTATCCATTGCTTTGGCTTTTTCAAATAAGCTTAAAGCTTCCTTACAGTTATTTTTATCTAGATTATAAATTCCTAAATTTAAGTATGCGTAAGAATTATATTCATCTAATGATATGGAATGGTTAATGTCATTCAACCCACCTTCGACATTGCCAATTTTGATTTTTGAAAGCCCTCTGTTACAATAAGAATAAGCAAAATTAGGGTCTAATTTAATGGCATGATCAAAATCAGTAATACCATCCGAGTAGCGCTCTAACAAATTATACGTATATCCTCTATTATTCAAGGTAAATATATGCTCTGGATTTAATCTTAGCGATTCACTATAATAAAATAGACTTTCCTCATAAAGATTTAATCGAGACTTTATCAATCCTGCATTACTATAATCATCAGCATCCCATTCAGACGCGTATTTAGAAAGATACATTGAAGCTATCTCATTTGCTTTCACATAGTCTTCTATCATCATTAACGAAAATGTCAAGAGTCGATATACTTGGGTAACGTTAGGATGCTTATTAAGTAGTGCCATAAACAAGACCGACGATTTTGCGTACTCCTGTTCATTATATAGATCGACTGCTTTTAGGTATTTTCTGTTTTTTAGGTGTGCCGAGATCTGGTACCCATCTGATCCTGAACCACTGTTATTCAAATTATGAGGATAAATTTGGGGATGTAAATTATAGACCAAGCTTATTATAGCTAGTATACTAAAAATAACAAGCAGAAGTTTTATTGATCCGTGTAAGTTATTTGAAAAAGCCATATAATATGAAATAATTGTTACAAATAGCGTAACTACAGTGCCCGAAAGTAATATTAATAGATCTTGGTTGATTGTTATGTTTGTATCCTTTATAACACAAAACCCACCCTTGTTTAAATAAAAAATGCTCGGCTTTATAAATAAGCTTAATCGACCGAACTTAAGTGTTCTTTTTGAATTATCGCTCACTTTTATTTGATGACCTATGTATATTTCAACATCGCCCTTTGTGAAGATTAAAGCCGTGATAGCATGGCTTAACTTATGTGTGAAAATAAGTATAAAACGTGCAAAGTTTAAAAATACATAAAATAGGGGTAGTATAACTAAAACAAATACCCAGTCATTATTCATGCCACCAAATTAGCAACATTTTGCAGTGTATAGCATCACAAAATAAAAAAGCCACCCGCAAGCGGATGGCCGGGGGTATACTTTATTAAGTGATTAAACTTGTTTAGCAAACTGGGTGTTTATGGTAAGCTTAACATCTTCGCCAACAACAATAGACCCTGCTTCGGTAACGCCGTCCCAAACCAGGCCAAACTCTTTACGGTTAATTTTACCCGTAATTTCAAAACCGGCTTTAAGGTTACCATAAAAATCGGTTGCTGTGCCGCCAAATTCAACATCAAGGGTAACGGGTTTTGTTATATCCTTAATGGTTAAGTCGCCATGTAGCTTATACTCTTCATCATCAATTTTTTCAAACGAGGTCGATTTGAAAGTGATTTTTGGATATTTTTCAGCATCAAAAAATTCAGGTGCTTTTAAATGGCCATCGCGTTGTTCGTTATTTGTGTCGATGCTCATTACATCTAAACTAAACTCAACCTCGGCGTCTTCAAAGGTATCGCCTTCGGCGTATACCGTGCCTTCAAATGTTTTGAAAGCGCCTGTTACTGTTGAGATAACCAGGTGTTTTATTTTGAACTGAACCTCGGAATGTATGGGATCTAATACCCATTTGGTTGCTGCTGCTGTTTCCATAATATTGTTTATTTTAATGTAAATGATTTGATTACACAAACTTATTAAAAATAGTTGTTTAAACATGTAATGCAATTGTCAACTATTTGTTATGATTTTTAACAGGAGGGAAGCAGGTTTGTTTTTTATATTTATGGTATGCGCAAAATGAAATGTAAATGCGGGTTATATGGCAATTTAACATTACGCGGGGGGCAAATCGTTCCAGAGAATATCTCGTATCCGCAAGGTAAAAGGTTGGTTAACCTTGCCGGCCTTTTTAAAAACTGGCAAAGTTAACTCTATATTAATCGGCTACAGCTCTGAACATTAAAGCACCAACAGTTAAATTGGTACGGCTGTCTATTATAATGGCGCCGCCATTGGCTTTATTGTCCTGATAAAGGTCAAAAGCTAAAGGTTCAGCAGTTTTAATTACAATACGGCCAATATCATTTAAGGCAAAGCTTTCGGTAGCAACCTGCTCTAGGGTGTTGATATTTACCTTGTACAATATATCCTGAATGCGGCACTTGGTTGTTTTACTGTTATGCTGTAGCAGGTAAGTATGCGATGTATCCATTGGTTTGGTATCCATCCAGCAAAGGTCGGCCTCTATCAGTTGCGATAGTTTAGGGTGATGTTCAGCGTTAACCAGGATGTCGCCACGGCTAATATCTATTTCGTCTTTCAAATGAAGTGTTACAGACATGCCTGCCGATGCTTCTTCGGGCTCCTGGTCAAATAGCTCAATCTGACTGATGGTTGAGTTAAATCCCGAAGGCAGTACAGTAACCCTGTCGTTAACCTTAAACGAGCCGCTCAGCACACGCCCGGCGTAGCCGCGGTAATCATGCAGTTCATCAGTTTGAGGGCGGATAATCCATTGTACAGGCATGCGGGCATGGTCTGTACTATCATCAACAGATACAGAAACGGTTTCCAAATGGTCCAACAAACTTTTGCCGGTGTACCAGGTAATCCTGTCGGACTTATGTACAATATTATCGCCTTTTAGGGCACTAACCGGAATATAAGTAACCTCGTTTAGTTTAAGTTTGGCAGCCATGGCCTGGTAATCTTTAACAATGTTGTTAAAAACAGCCTCGTCATAATCAACCATGTCCATTTTGTTAACTGCTACCACAACATGCTGCAATGCCAGTAACGATACTAAAAACGAGTGACGTATGGTTTGCTCAATAACGCCTTTACGGGCATCTATCAAAATAATAGCCAGGTCGGCGTTTGATGCACCTGTAACCATGTTACGGGTGTATTGAATATGGCCCGGGGTATCGGCAATAATAAACTTGCGTTTTTCGGTCTGGAAGTATTTGTAAGCCACATCAATGGTAATACCTTGCTCGCGCTCGGCCTTTAAGCCATCTGTTAAAATGGCCAGGTCAATCGTGCCATCGTCATTTTTACGGTTCGAACTTTGTAATGCTTCAAGTTGGTCAAGCAAAATAGATTCACTATCGTATAATAAGCGGCCTATCAAGGTGCTTTTTCCATCGTCGACACTACCGGCTGTTAAAAATTTTAAAATATCCATGCGCTATTTAGCGGTTTCTAATTATATGGTGCCTTCCAATCTTAGTACGATCTTTTACATCGGCGGAATGGCAAGTTTTTCCTTTGTTATTGATTCTTTATTCTTGGTTATTGCTCAAAAATAGCCGCCTTTTTTGCGGTCTTCCATGGCTGCTTCTGATACCTTATCATCTAAACGGGCACCACGCTCGCTTATTTTCGATTCGCTTATCTCATTAATAATATCGTCTATCTCAAACGCGTACGATTCTACAGCGGCAGTACACGTCATATCGCCAACCGTTCTGAAACGTACATTTTTGCGTTCAATAATGTCTTCGGCATCCATATTTAAAACCTTGGCAGCCGCCATTAACTGGCCGTTGCGGGTAATTACCTCTCGCTCGTGCGCAAAATATATTGATGGTAACGCTATTTTTTCCCTGCGGATATAGTTCCAAACGTCAAGCTCGGTCCAGTTACTTATCGGGAAGATCCTTACGTTCTCTCCTTTATGTATCTTACCATTATAAATGTTCCATAACTCGGGGCGCTGGCGTTTTGGATCCCATTGGCCAAACTCATCACGTACCGAAAATATGCGTTCTTTAGCGCGGGCTTTTTCCTCATCGCGGCGTGCGCCGCCAATGCAGGCATCAAATTTATGCTCGGCAATAGTATCTAAAAGGGTAACGGTTTGTAAGGCGTTACGGCTGGCATTTTTACCTTTTTGCTCAACCACTTTACCCTGGTCAATAGAATCCTGAACGTAACCAACAATCAGCTTTTCGCCGATGCGTTTGATCATGTCATCCCGGTATGTTATCGTTTCGGGGAAATTATGGCCGGTATCAATATGTACAAGCGGAAATGGAAATTTACCGGGGCGGAAAGCCTTTTCGGCCAAGCGTACCAGTGTTATAGAATCCTTACCGCCCGAAAATAACAGGGCAGGTTTCTCAAACTGTCCGGCTACCTCGCGCAAAATATAAATCGCTTCGGCTTCCAGATCGTCTAAATAATCCAGTTTGTTTTTACTCATTATTTTGTAACTATAATATTATCAGTCTCGTGCAATCCGCATTCTTTTTTTGATTGGTCTTCCCACCACCAGCGTCCGGCACGGAAATCTTCGCCTTCTTTTACGGCTCGTGTACATGGCGCACAGCCAATACTAGGGAACCCCTTGTCGTGCAGGGGGTTATATGGTATGTTGTTATCTTTGATATAAGCTTTAACTTCGTCTAAATTCCAATGGAATATAGGGTGATATTTAACCATCTGGTTTCCACCGTCCCACTCCACATTATGCAGGTCGTGGCGGCTAACAGACTGGTCGGCACGGATACCCGTTACCCAGCATTTATTGCCTTTTAAGGCTCTTTTTAGTGGCTCCACTTTACGTATGCCGCAGCATTCTTTACGGTTCTCAACAGATTCGTAAAAGCTGCTGGGGCCCTTGGTGCTTACCATTTTTTCAACGGCTTCGGCCTGCGGGTAGTAGGCATGTATTGGCTGCCCGTACATTTCTAAAGTACGGCCCCAAACATAGTATGTTTCTGGAAAGAGCCGGCCTGTTTCTAAAGTGAAAACCTTAATGGGCAGGTTATTGGTAAATATCATATGGGTAATTACCTGGTCTTCCCAACCAAAACTGGTTGAAAATATAACCTCACCGGGGAATAACTCTACCAATTTTTTCAGGCCATCAACAGGAGTTAAGCCCGAAGTATGCTGTTTTATGTTTTCAGAAAAATCACTCATTTTAATAAACTAGAGCACTTTAACAATAAATTTTTGTATGCTGTAAATGCTGATCAAAATTACAATAACTGCTACAGAAACCATAATGGCTTTAGTAGATATTTTATTAGATACCCTTGCGGCTATAGGTGCAGCCAACGCGCTGCCTATTACCATCCCGGCAACGGCTTCCCAACGTGCGTTGTTATGGCTAAGCATGGTAATAAAGGTTAACGAACTCATTAACGCGATAAAAAAGCGGGATAACTTTACTGTACCCAATGATGTGCGTGGGTTACGCCCGCCTGCAATAAGCGTTGATAAAACGATTGACCCCCAGCCGCCGCCGCCAACGGCGTCAATAAAACCACCGCCAAAACCCAGTAACGAAATGCGCTTAATCTTTTTATTTGCCCTGGCCCCTTTACCTTTTAACGCTTTTGATAAAATAACACAACCGAGTATCAATGTGTATAATGATACGGCGGGTTTAGTATAAAGGCTGTAATGCTCCAGCGATGATAATAAAAAAGCGCCACCTACCGCGCCTATGATACCCGGAATTAGCAGTAACTTAAATAAACGCCAGTTGATATTATTCATTTGGTAATGCATCCAACCTGCTATGCCATTGCTTAATATCTCTGATAAGTGCACTCCCATGCTGGCAATTGCGGGGGATATGCCCATTACGTTGATAGAAAATGCCGTTGAGGTTACACCGTACGACATGCCGATAGCGCCATCAACCATGGCGAACACGAAACTGGCCCCCAAAAAGTAGTAAAATATAGGATCGATATGCTGGGCATAACTTTGGAAACCGGGGCTATTAGACCAAAAAACAGCGATTGTAATGGCCAGAGAAGTAATAATGGTTCCCCATATTAGCCATTTGAAGTTTTTGTTTTTTTCTATGTCTTGTTTGGGTTCAACCAAAATAGCGGTAACGGCGTTAAGTTGCTTAACTTTGGATGCAAAATCGCCGCTTAGGGTATTTCGCAACTGGCTCATTTGCTGTAATGTATCATCCAGTTCGTTGGGTATGTTTTCAGTTAGCACTTGTTTTAATCGTTTAGCTATCGTTGGCGATTTTCCATTTGTGGAGATAGCTACTTTGAGGTCTCCTTTTTGAACGATAGAGCCTAAATAGAAATCACATAAAGAGGGCTTATCGGCCACGTTGATCAACAAATTAAGCTGATGGGCAGCCTCGCGGATATGGTTATTAAGCTCCGGATTGCCGGTTGCTACCACTACCAGGTTAGCGCCTTTCAAATCACTCTCCTCGAACGATTTTTTATGGATAGTAACTTGTGGGTACGATTTAGCTAATTCGTAAACTTCTTCGCATACCTGCTCGGCAATAACGGTCACCTTTGCCAATTCACTATTATTCAATATAGCGGTTAGTTTTTCCAGTCCAACAACACCGCCACCTACTAAAACAGTATGCAATTCATTCAGCTTTAAAAATACAGGGAAAAGCTGGTTACCTCCGGGTGTATTACCCCGAACCAGTGTTTCCGCATTATTTTGTGGTGATGAACTCATTTATTGTGATATGTATACTTTATCTTATTCTTACCGCCCAACAACACATGGGTATTTATGGGTATTTTTTTAATTTTAATTTACCAATCCGTTTAATTTATAAAACAACACATGGGTATTTATGGGTGTTTTTTTAATTTTAATTTACCGATCCGTTTAATTTTATAAAACAACACATGGGTATTTATGGGTGTTTTTTATTTATTCTGATACCAATGTTTCGCGTTTAACTTTTACCGTTTGAATAAAGTTTGCCGCTTGTTGCAAGTATTGTTGTGCAAACTGCTCAGACGGCTCGTTTTTATTAATCTGTAAGATGAGGTCGTTAAAGGTTGAACCACCCAGGTCAATTTCTGCTGTGGCAACATACTGGTTATCAAACTCTCTGATAATGCCTGCATGTGTGCTGCTGTTAACACCTTTATCTAACAACACCGCTTTAGCCGAGCTTATAAATACACTGTAGGAATGGTAGATAGAATCGGCAAAGGCATTGTTCTCAAATGCTTGTTGTGCCCAGCCAAATTTCTCTTCGGCTTCAAATATTAAAGTAGCTACCAGGTCAATTACCACGCCCGCACATTCGCCAACACCAATAGCGGTAGCAAAGGTTTCTTCGTGGCCCCAGTCTACAAACTCGTCATCTTGCAGGGTGGTCAGATCGGCAACGGGCCTTAACAACTGGTAAAAATAATCTTTACCAAGCCTGTCGTAATAATCGTTAAATAACTCGTTATCAGTAGCATTAGCTTGGTAATCGTTTAACACAACTCTAAGTACCTGTGTTGCACGTTTAGCAGGCACTTTGGTTACCTTATCGGCCGCGCGGCCAACACCGTTACCTACAATACCGCCGCCCAGTAAAACCTGCACAGATGGCAATACCTTACCTTGCGCTTTTAACGAGCTGCCATGAAAACCAATATGCGCCAAACCATGCTGCCCGCACGAATTCATACAGCCACTAATTTTTATCTTAATATCGCGGTTGTAAATCAGGTCTTCGTATTCGTTATATATTACATCTTCCAATACTGCGGCAAGCGTCATGCTGTTAGAGATGCCCAGGTTACAGGTGTCAGTACCGGGGCAGGTAGTAACATCGGCTATGCTATCAAACCCCGGCGCGGCAAGGCTCAATGCTAATAAAGCATTGAAAAGGTGCGGTAACGCTTCTTCGCGGGCAAATTTTAACAATAAACCCTGATTAGGCGTAATTCGGATCTCGTCGGCAACATACGGCCTGATGGCATCAATTAATTTACGGCCCTGTTCGGTTGGTATATCACCAACTTGTACCTTTATGTATACGCCATAAAAACCTTTTTGCTTTTGTTCAAAAACGTTTGTAGCTCTCCAGTGCTTGTATTTAGCAGCGTTACTAACCTCCGCTTGCGGATATTCTATTATAGCGGCTGGCGCAGGCTGTGGTACTGTATCGCGGTCAATTTTATAAGTTTTTACTTTGTTGGCTGTTCTTTCTTCGGCAACGAATTTTAAAAACTCATCCAAACCTAATTTCTGAATTAAAAATTTAAGCCTGGCCTTGTTGCGGTTGTTACGCTCGCCATAACGGTCAAACACCCGGATAACCGATTCTGTATACGGAACGATCTGGTCTTCGTGTAAAAACTCATGTACTATATGGGCCAACGCTGGCTGGGCACCAAGGCCACCGCCTAACATCACTTTAAAGCCACGTACTTCCTGGCCATTCTCAATTTTTACTTTCGGGATAAAACCCAGATCGTGAATAAATGAAAACGCGGTATCAGCATCGCTCGACGAAAACGAGATCTTAAACTTACGTCCCATTTCCTGGCAAATAGGGTTGCGCAGTAAATAAGAGAACATGCCATGCGCGTACGGCGATACATCAAAAGGCTCATCCGGATCAATACCAGCAGCAGGGGAGGCCGTTACGTTACGAACGGTATTACCGCAGGCTTCGCGCAGGGTAACATCATCCTGCTCCAGCTTTGCCCAAAGCTCAGGTGTTTTTTCTAAACTAACATAATGTATCTGTATATCCTGACGGGTAGTTAAGTGCAGGTTGCGGCTGGCGTATTCGTCGGATATGTCTGCAATTTTTAAAAGCTGTTTAAAAGTAACTTTTCCAAACGGTAATTTAATACGTACCATTTGTACACCTGGCTGCCTTTGGCCATATACACCCCGGGCCAAACGCAAGCTCCTGAATTTTTCATCATGTATCTTACCTTCGCGAAAAGCGCGTATTTTTTGTTCCAGGTCAATAATGTCCCTTTCAATAACCGGATTCTCTAACTCGGTTCTAAAACTTTGCATATCGTAAATTTATTATCTTCATTAAAAAAAATCCTCTTCGACGTGGCTAAAAAGGTGTTGTACTCGTTTATTTACTATCCTTACAACCTGTAACAGGCATATAATATGCCATATAAGGTGTTTGTTGATGGGTAGTATTTTGTTTCACTTTACAAATATATATAAAGTATATAGAATTGATCGTCTATTTTATAAAATATTTCGAAACGATGACTTTTGGATGCTTATTCGTGTGCAATTAACCCTATTTCGCGGTCAATAATGTCGGCAATACTGGTTTCGCTTAGTATTTTTAGCGAAGCATCCCTAACATCAATAAAAACACTCCGAATACCACAGGTAGTTTCGGCTTTACACTCTTCGCATTTATGGTAAAAGTTAATACTGGCGCAAGGTACCATAGCTATGGGGCCATCGGTAATGCGCATAACCTGAACTAAAAATATCTCTTTCGGATCCTTGTTAAGGTTGTAGCCGCCGCCTGCGCCTTTTTTGCTATATAAAAACCCCGCGTTCCTTAAATCCAATAATATTTGTTCAAGAAACTTTTTAGGGATTTTTTCATCTTCAGCAATTTTTGAGATCTGTATAGGTGGTTTCCCTACATTTTTACCCAAACTAACCAAAGCTTTTATTGCATATTTAGTTTTCTTAGAAAGCATATCTTAAAAGCATATAAATGGATGTTATAAAGAACGGTATTTTATTGTTCAATGCAAAATAAGCGTAGCGCCTCAGTTTGGGTTTATTAAAGTTCCGAACTGTAAGTTACACTATTAATAAACCAAAGTGTCGTATCTATTCGGGCTGTAATTCTTTTTGCACCACTCGAATCTTCATAGTAAATATAAACATAAACCGATTGTGATGTATTTCCACCTGTATTAAGTGTTATGTTCCAACCATTGTCAAAGTCGCCAGTCGAAAGTAATCCAGGCCATTTATAATTAATAAATAATAAGCCTTTTTCTTTTAACTTAGGTTCAATGTATTTTCTAATAGCCTTTTTAACCATAGCACGATAGATAAGTACGTTTACAGAAATTATAAAGGGAAAGAGTAAAATAATTAACGAGTAAATTAAAATCATGTTTTATTAGGTAACTGATAAAGGAAAAGCCAATTGTGTAATCATCAAATTACTAGTTTATGATTCTAATAAAATTTACCGAAATGTAAAAGCGCGCCCGACGGATCGATAACAAAACACTCTTCTCCCCAATATTCTTTTTTAACAGGCATTACCCGCACATCGGGGTATTTTTGATCGAGTTCAAGCTCAATTAGCCAATTATACCATTCGCTTACATTCTTAATCTCAACAAATAGCATTGTGTTATTAAGCCAATCTTCAACATACGCGTTCTGCAAATAAAAACTGAAATTATCAAGCTGAAATAGAGACATTGTTTCGGAAATTGGTATTTCTTTAAATCCTAAACAACTATAAAACGATTTCGAAACTTCAAAGTTCTTTGATCCAATAAATGTCCGTAAAGAAATAATCTCAAGCTTCATATGGTGCTATTAATTTTAACAAAACTATTCATAAAAAGCATAGTATTAAAAACGAGGCACATCTACTAATCTAAGTTTGAAGGGCTCATTTATAAAGATGCCCGTAATGTTAAATAAAAGGGAGTGGCAATATGTTCGGTAAGGTTATTTAAAATAAGATAGGCGGTTTTTTCGCCCATGGTTTGAAAATCGGTCGAAATGGTAGTTAACCCTTTCAATATAATTTTTTTGAGCGGGGTTTCATTGTATGATATTACCCCAACCTCGGCACCCACTTTTAAGTCGGTTGATATGATGCGCTCAATTAATGTAACCAGGTCGCTTTCCATCAGGTTAATATATGCTTCGCCTTTTCCAATTTCTTCAGTTAAAACATTGTGTATTACTTTGCAATTAAATGCGTATTGGTGGCAAAATCTATAATATCCCTGTAATATCTCATCCGGGTAATAACTATTTTCGGGGAAAATGATTTTAATGGTATGATATTTACTTAACTGGGTAAGGCATTGTTCAAGGGCATGGTAAATATCGCTTTCAAAGTTTTCATATACGGCGGCGTAATTACCCTCTACACCAGGTATAAGTTTATCAAGCAGTATCAGTTTTTCTTTAGGGATGGTGTTAATAATTTCGTGCGCTTTTTCGCCTCCTTCTAAAAAATGCGGGATAATTACAAAATGCGTATAATCATCTGCCTTTTTATTTTGAAGCAGCTTTTTAAAAAGCGAGAAATCGTTGTTATATATGTATAGGTCAACAGCGGCCATTTCGCCCAGCGCGGCCACTATGGCATCGTAAATTATTTTTTTATGGTAGCTTAATTTATTAAACAATAAAAAAACCTTGGGGCTATGGCTTAATTCTATACTTTTTACATAATAACCTTTACCGGGCACCGAGCCTAATAAACCAATTTTCTTTAGGTATTTATAAGCTTTTTCGGCTGTATCCCTTGATATTTCAAAATTATAGCTTAACTCATTTATGGAGGGGAGTATGTCATTTTTACAGATCTTACCATCAGCTATACATTTTATAATGGAATTGGCAAGCTGTAAGTATTTAGGGGTCGATGAATAATAGTCAATAAAAATACATTCAAATATTGGCGGTTGTTTCATTTAGTCAATTAATATTTAGGTATAGTTGGGTTAACCATGTATGGATAACAATATCGCAAAAGTCGGATATGTTTTTTTTAATTTATAAAATTAACGTTTTTTTTTATAACTGTATTTAGCGCGCAACAATAATTTAATTTTAAAACATTTCTAAAAAACTCCATGTAATTTTAATGGTACGTAAAATGGAAAAATTAAATTTCTGCATAAAACACCTTGTTTTTACGCCGAAAACAAACATTTGTTTAATACAACGAAAATAATAAACCTATAGTTTCAAAAATAATTAACAGGTTAATAATTAAAGAGTTTATAACCATGACAGTCCATGACGGCTTTACAACCATCCTTTTCTACTTTTATTCCCCTAACTAACCAGTTAAAAAACACTAAATACAAAACAATAGATGGAAGTAATTTTTGGCGTAATTTTTCATTTTATAGGCGGTTTTGCCTCAGGGAGTTTTTATATCCCATACAAAAAAGTTAAAGGCTGGGCCTGGGAAAGTTTTTGGATAGTTGGGGGTATATTCTCGTGGCTGATAGTACCACCGCTTGCCGCGTATTTAACGGTTCCGGGTTTTGCTGATATTATTCGCTCAACCAACGGTGGCATTGTAATGCTTACTTACTTTTTTGGTTTATTATGGGGAATAGGTGGTTTAACCTATGGTTTAGGTGTACGTTATCTGGGTGTATCATTAGGCAGCACTATTATACTGGGCTTATGCGCTGTATTTGGGTCGCTCGTTCCGGCGGTTTATTATAATTTTTTTCCAAAGGCAGGTAAAGATACCATCACCACACTAGCCACCACACATTGGGGCCAGATGGTGCTTTTAGGTATAGCTTTATGCGTAATAGGTATCATTATTTGCGGCAGGGCAGGCACCATGAAAGAACGTGACCTTGCTAAAGCTGGCGCTATAGAAAACGAGAATAAAGACTACCGGTTTGGAATGGGTATTTTTGTAGCCATTGTATCGGGCGTATTGAGTGCCTGTTTTGCTTTTGGTATTGATGCCGGTAAAGATATGGCCATCCATGCAAATGATGCCTGGAGACTGGCTAATCATATTACAGACATCAAGGTTAATTTTCTTTACCAAAACAATGTTACCTACATCGTAATATTATGGGGAGGGTTAACCACCAACTTTATTTGGTGTATGATATTAAATGCCCGTAACAAAACCTTTGGTAACTATACCGATAAGAAAACGCCATTACTTAAAAATTATATATTTTCTGCATTGGCAGGCACTACATGGTTCTTACAATTCTTTTTTTACGGTATGGGCGAGAGTAAATTAGGCAATGGAGCCAGTTCGTGGATATTGCACATGGCCTTTATCATTTTGGTGGCTAATATGTGGGGTATTATATTAAATGAGTGGAAAGGTGTAAGCAAAAAAGCATTCACCACAGTTATAATAGGGGTAATTACCATTATACTTTCGGTGATAGTGGTAGGATACGGAAATTCAATAAAAATTTAAAATAAGCAATATAAAAAAAACATACAGTATGTCTATCAACACAACACAGTTTAAGCATGTGAGCTATTTATGGGATGAGGCAGAGGCCGCTAAACTTGCGGGCGACGAAGTAGCCCTTTTAATATACCGCTCTAATCTTTTAGGTGCCGATCTTAGGTTAACAAATTACGGAGGGGGTAACACATCGTGCAAAGCAATGGCAAAAGACCCCTTAACAGGCACTCCAACCGAGGTAATGTGGGTTAAAGGCTCTGGTGGTGATTTAGGCACTTTAAAAACCAGTGGTTTGGCTGCATTATACGTTGATCGCTTAAGGAGCTTAAAAAATATTTACCGTGGTGTTGAACACGAAGATGAGATGGTTGAGTTATTTAATCATTGTATTTTTGACCTGGCGTCAAAGGCACCATCAATTGATACACCTTTACACGGTTTTCTACCATTCGCGCATATTGACCATTTACATCCCGACGCCGCCATTGCTATCGCGGCAGCTAAAGACGGTAAAAAAATAACCCGCGAACTTTTTGGCGGAACAATTGGCTGGGTTGAATGGAAAAAACCAGGTTTTGAACTGGGCCTTCAGTTGAAAGCATGCCTTGACGAAAACCCAGGTATCCGTGGCATCATGTTAGGTTCGCATGGTTTATTTACCTGGGGCGATACCGCTTACGAAAGCTATATGAATACCCTGGAGGTTATTGAAAAATGCGCGGAGTACCTGCAACAAAACTTTGGTAAAAAAGGCCCTGTATTTGGCGGTCAAAAAATCCATAGCCTCGAGGCCGGTGCCCGTAAAAAACAAGCCGCGGCCATAGCGCCAATATTAAGGGGTTTTACTTCCAGCGAAAGAAGTATGATCGGCCATTTTACGGATGATGCCAGGGTATTAGAGTTTATCAACTCAAACGACCTTGACAGATTGGCGCCATTAGGTACCAGTTGCCCCGATCACTTTTTGCGTACCAAAATCAGCCCTTTAGTACTGGAGTTAGCTCCTAACGAGGATCTAAACGATGTTGCTGCCATTAAAGCGCGTTTACAACCTGCTTTTGAGGCTTATCGTAAAATGTATACCGCCTATTACGAAACGTGTAAACACCCCAATAGTCCGGCCATTCGCGATACTAACCCGGTAATTATACTTTACCCGGGCGTAGGCCTGTTCTCGTTCTCTAAAGATAAACAAACGGCTCGCGTTGCCGCCGAGTTTTATACCAATGCCATTAATGTAATGAAAGGCGCGGAAGCTATTTCTGAGTATACCTCATTACCGCGCCAGGAAGCTTTTAATATAGAGTATTGGTTGTTAGAGGAAGCAAAGCTTTCGCGCATGCCAAAGCCTAAAGCCCTATCGGGCCGTATTGCCCTAATTACCGGCAGCGCGGGTGGTATTGGTAAAGCAATTGCCAAAAAATTTGTTGCCGAAGGTGCCGTGGTTATTTTGAACGATATGAACGCTGAACGTTTGCAAACAGCAGGCGAGGAGTTTAAAAGCTTATATGGTAAAGATTCGTACGCTACTGCCGTAATGGACGTAACCAAAGAAGACGAGATCCTGGCCGCTATGGAAACTGCCGCCTTAGCCTTTGGTGGGGTAGACCTTATAGTGAACAATGCTGGTTTATCAATCTCCAAAACCATTGGCGACCATACCCAAAAAGATTGGGATCTTTTGTATGATGTATTGGTTAAGGGCCAGTTCTTTGTTACTCAGGCCGCTGTGGCTGTTATGAAAAAACAGAACATTGGTGGCGATATCATCAACATTGTAAGTAAAAACGCATTGGTAAGCGGGCCTAACAATGCGGGCTACGGTTCCGCAAAAGCGGCTCAACTGCACCTGAGCCGGCTTAACGCTGCCGAGCTTGGCGCTGATAAGATCCGTGTAAACGTAGTTAACCCCGATGCAGTTATCAGCGATAGCAATATATGGGCAGGCGGCTGGGCCGAAGGCCGTGCAAAAGCTTATGGTGTTACCGTAGCCGAACTGCCAGCTTATTACGCAAAACGTACATTATTAAACGAAATAATATTGCCTGATGATATTGCAAACGCGTGTTTCGCATTTACAGGCGGGCTGCTTGGCAAATCAACAGGTAATGTATTAAATGTAGACGGTGGCGTTGCCATGGGTTTTGTAAGATAGTAAAGATCGTTAACGGAACATAGGTCATGGTTATAATTATAGGCTATGGTTAAGGGTCAGTTACCAATTAGTTAAATTATAATATTAAAACGTGATCTATGTCCTTAGCTTTAGCTAAGAAATTCAAAAAAGATAAATATGCACAGAGTCGCATTTAAAATGAAATTGTTTCCGGGCTTTACAAACGAGTATAAAAAGCGCCATGATGAAATATGGCCCGAGTTAGTTTCGTTATTAAAACAAACAGGTATTAGTGATTATTCCATTTTTTTGGATGAAGAAACCAATTCCCTGTTTGGTGTACTAAGAGTTGAAGACCCTAAACTATTAGATACTTTACCGCAACACCAGGTTATGCAAAAGTGGTGGAAATACATGGGCGATATTATGGAAAGCAACCCGGATAATTCGCCGGTTAGCGTACCTTTAATAGATGTATTTTATATGCCTTAATTAGTATCAAGTAGTTAGTATCAGGTATCAATACCAAAAAAAAACGTAAATTTAGTATCAGGCATCAATACCAAAAAAACAACAACCAATTAAATAACAATAGGATAGGGTTAGCGTATAATAGATATAATTATCTCCATACTCCATACTCCATACTCAAATCTAAAAATATGCAACTAGAGAAGTATAAAATTGACGGCTTTAACAATGAGGGGTTAGCCGATCACAAACGCAGGTTTGATTTTGTTGCTGCTGATGTAGCAAATGCCAACGATGTATTAAAAAAATTGGAAGCATTTCAAATTGCTATACCAAGCTGGGCATTAGGCACTGGCGGCACACGCTTTGGCCGTTTTTCGGGTGGTGGTGAACCACGAAGCCTGGAAGAAAAAATTGAAGACGTAGGCGTATTGCATGCCTTAAACAGATCAAGCGGAGCCATATCATTACATATCCCTTGGGATATTCCAAAAGATGCTAAAGCCATTAAAGCATTAGCGGCACAGCATGGTTTAGCTTTTGATGCCGTAAATTCTAATACTTTTCAGGATCAGGCTGACGCGCCCGAAAGCTATAAATTTGGTTCGTTGCAGCATGTTGATAAAGCTGTACGCGATCAGGCTATTGCCCATAACATCGAAGTTATAAAACAAGGTGTTGCCCTGGGTTCAAAAGCGTTAACCGTTTGGCTGGCCGATGGTTCTAGTTTCCCCGGACAGTTGAACTTCCGTGGCGCTTTCGAACGTACATTAGATAGCCTAAAGCAAATTTACGCTGCCTTGCCAGATGATTGGAAAATGTACCTGGAGTACAAATGCTACGAACCAAACTTTTACTCAACTACCGTGGCCGATTGGGGCCAATCGTTGTTATATGTTACCAAGCTGGGGCCTAAAGCTTATACCTTAGTAGACCTGGGCCACCACTTGCCTAACGCTAATATTGAGCAAATTGTGTCGTTACTACTGATGGAAGGCCGTTTAGCGGGTTTCCACTTTAACGATTCAAAATACGGCGACGATGATCTGACGGTTGGCAGCATTAACCCATATCAGCTCTTCCTGATATTTAACGAACTGGTTGAAGGTATGGATGCCCGCGGCATGAACCACGCCACCGATTTAGGTTGGATGATAGATGCATCGCATAATCTGAAAGACCCGATCGAAGATTTGTTACAATCCATACAAGCTATACAAATTGCATACGCGCAAGCTTTAATAGTTGATAAAAAGGCATTACAAGCCGCCCAGCTAGCTAACGATGTAGCGTTGGCACAAGAGATACTGCAAAAAGCTTACCGTACTGATGTACGTGCCTTAGTATCAGAGGCAAGCCTGCGCGCGGGCGGTGCTATTGACCCTATCGGCGTTTATCGTAAACTACAAGTTAGAGATAACCTGATAAAAGAACGCGGTGCAAAAACCGTTGCCACGGGATTATAATTATTGATAAACCCATGTAATAGCATATATTACATGGGTTTTCTATTCCATTTAAAACCAATTTCTATTCAATGAAGACTGTTCCGGTAATAGCCATATTTGATATAGGTAAAACAAATAAAAAGTTTTTCCTGATTGACGAGTATTATAAAATTGTATTGGAACGTACAACAAACTTTGCCGAAACAACCGACGATGATGGCGACCCATGCGAAGATATTAACCTTTTAACGCAATGGGTTAATGAATCGCTTGCAGAAATATTGGCCTTGAAAAAGTTTGAAATAAAGGCGATAAATTTTTCAACCTATGGAGCAAGCTTTGTTCATATTGACCATAATGGGAACGTAGCCGCCCCGCTTTGCAATTACCTTAAAGCATTTCCCGATAAATTGAAGGATGAGTTTTATGCTAAACATGGTAGCGAAGATCTAATATCGCAAAAAACAGCGTCGCCTGTTTTGGGTAACTTAAATTCGGGCATGCAGTTATACCGCATTAAACAAACCAAACCCGAGCTATACAAAAACATTAAATATTCGCTGCACTTGCCGCAATACCTTAATTTTTTGGTAACGGGCCAGTTTTATTCGGATATTACCAGCATTGGGTGCCACACGCAGCTATGGGATTTTGTAAAAAACGATTATCACGATTGGGTATATAACGAAGGCATTAATAAAATACTGGCTCCGATATTCGCGTCAGACGATGTGATGACAGCCGTTATAGATAACCAGGACTATCATGTTGGTGTTGGCCTGCACGATAGTTCATCGGCACTTATTCCGTATCTGGCCAGCTTTTCCGAGCCATTTATTTTGATCTCCACGGGTACATGGTGCATCAGTTTAAATCCGTTCAACAACAATCCTTTAAACCTTGACGAACTGCATAAAGATTGCCTTTGTTACATGGAATATCATGGCCGCCCGGTTAAAGCCTCCCGGTTATTTGCCGGTAACGAGCACGAGCAGCAAACCAAACGCTTAGCGGAGCATTTTCATAAACCGGTTGATCATTATAAAAAAGTAAAATACAATTCAGAATATATTACAGATGCGGGCACAGCAAAAGTTGGTGTTGAACCATCAATGATGCAGGGATCCGCCTTTAATGAGCGCGAACTTTCTTCATTCGCCAGTTATGACGAGGCTTACCATTGTTTACTCTTGGATATTATGAGCCAGCAACAGGCATCAACACAGTTAGTTATTCAGGATACCGGGGTAAAACGGATATTTGTTGATGGTGGCTTTAGTAAAAATGTAGTTTATATGAATTTATTGGCCGCCGCCTTCCCCCATATTGAGGTTTTTGCCGCTTCAGTAGCGCAGGCAACCGCAATTGGCGCGGCTTTGTCTATCCATAAATATTGGAATGCAAAAGCAGTTCCCGGGGATATGATCGAATTAAAATACTACGCCATTCCACATAATATAGAAGTGCAGTAACATTAATAAAACTTGATCAATTAATATGATTGAAAACCTGATCAGGAGGGCTATATATACCATATGTGCCCTCTTTTTTTATTCCGGCTTTTCTTTGCAAGCGCAAACCATTCAGCCAAAGTTATGGCACAATAAACAGCGTACCATTAATTACCGCCCCAACGGCCGCGACATTGTTATTACCAATGGCAAACACCGTTTTAACCGCGCCATTTATGGTACAAATACTGCATTTCGTGCAGAGGCGGGTGACCTGCCCGAATTTGCTTTATACCTGCCCGGTATGGGTGGCAACCTGCGTTTCGGTTTAATAGCAGGCAACAGCAGCAAATGGATTATCAAAGCAACGCAAATTGAGGCCACTTATAGGCCGGGTTCCATGCTATATACCATCCACGATGCTTTGTTAGGTAACGGTACGCTTAACTTAACCGTTTTAGCAGGAGCTACAACCGAAAGCCTGATTGTTAAAGCCGAATTTAAAAATGTTAATACCGCGGTTCCGGTTAATTTATTTTGGGCATTTGGAGGTGCCACCGGAAAGAAGTTTTCGAGGGATGGTGATATTGGTGCCGATCCTGAATCGTCATTTTATTTAAAGCCCGAATATTGCGAAGGTAATTCATACACCATCACCAACAGTAGTTTTGTGCTGAACTTTACAGGCAAAGCCACCAGCGAGGCTGATCGCTATGAGATAAAACAGCCCGGTATTGCCACCAGAACCGACATCGCCACAGATCAACGATCAATAAACGGTACTTTCCCCATTGGAGCCCAACTACATATTAGTGATGCGGGGAAACAGGATGACCCCCTGACTTTTTTTACAGCCAAGCCATCATCATCTCCGGCCATTACCGGGAAGATAAAACCTCAAAACCTGCAACCTTTATATTTTTTAATTCAAAGCCCGCAGCATAAAAATATTGTACCGTATGCCGCATTGGCCCAACTATTTACTGATGCCGAGGCCGCACGGAAAAAAATAGCCGATCGCATCAAAGTTGAAACTCCCGACCCATACATCAATACCCTGGGTGGTGTTTTAGGCGTTGCCGCCGATGCCATTTGGGAATCGCCATCGTATATGCACGGTGCTATAGCGTGGCGCATGCGTTTAAATGCCTGGCGGGGCCCATACGTAGCCGATGTTTTAGGCTGGCACGATAGGGCGCGGTCTCACTTCAGCAGTTACGCGCTTTCGCAGATCACCACACCAGAGCTTTGCCCTGTGGTGGCTGATACAGCTTTGCATTTGGCCAGGCAGCAAGAAAAGCTGGGAACAGCCATGTTTAGCAGCGGCTACATCAGCCGCAACCCCGGCGGTAAAATTGTGCCACACCATTATGATATGAACCTGGTGTTTATTGACGAACTGCTTAACCATTTTAACTGGACAGGCGATTTGGGTTATGTTAAAAAAATGTGGCCCCTTTTAACCCGACATTTAGCCTGGGAGAAACGTAATTTTGATGCCGATGGGGACGGCCTGTATGACGCCTATTGTGCCATTTGGGCCAGCGATGCACTTCAGTATAGCGGTGGTGGCGTTACACATTCATCAGCTTATAATTACAGAGCAAATAAAGCGGCCGCGCAATTGGCCAGGCTTATTGGCCAAGACCCTACGCCTTATCAAAAGGAAGCAGATCATATTCTTAATGCTATCAATAAAACTTTATGGATGCCTCAAAACGGTCAGTATGCAGAGTATCAGGATCTTCTGGGGTTAAAACAACTACACCCCGCGGCAGCGTTATGGACAGTATATCACGCCATTGACGCCGACGTGCCGGATAACTTTCAGGCCTACCAGGCTTTGCGGTATTTAGACACCAAAATACCCCATATCCCTATTATAGCCGAGGGTGTGCCCGATGGTTTTTATACCCTGCCCACAACCAACTGGATGCCGTATGACTGGTCGCTGAATAATGTGGTACTTGCCGAGGAACTGCATACCTCCTTGGCTTATTGGCAGGGTGGCAGGCCCGAAGAAGCTTTTAAACTTTGGAAGGGCTCATTGCTGGAAAGTATGTACCTGGAAAATAGTCCAGGTAATTTTGACCAGCTTTCTTTTTATGATTCAACAAGGGGCGAACTATACCGCGATTTTGCCGACCCGATAGGCATGGCGGCACGGTCGTTAATAGAAGGCCTATTCGGTATCCATCCCAACGCATTGGCCCTAACGCTAACCATTAAACCAGGTTTCCCGTTGGCATGGGATCATGCCTCATTGCAAACCCCCGATATAAAGTTTGATTTTAGACGGACATCAGGAGGCACAAATCCAAAAAGTTCATTTGTAACAGAAACGTACACTATAGTCCCTGCTTTTTCAAAGCCAATGGATCTGACTTTTGAAGTAAGAGCAAGTAATACTCATGTTAAATCGGTTACGGTAAATGGCCAAAAAGTAGAATGGAAGAATGTAGAGAATGCAATTGAACCTATGTTGCAGATCCGATCCGGAATCAAACTTCGGTATATTATACAAATAACATATTGGGAATTTGAAACCGCAGGGAGTTTTGATATGGTAGGCTCGGATAGGATTTTTAAAGTTGGGGATGATTTTAAATATTGGTTGGAGTATTCCAACTCAATCAAATCATACGATCCGCAAGGGGTATTAAAAATGTTGAAAGGCGATACTCCCGTGGTATATGGGCCACATACCATTTTTGAACAATTAAAGCAAGGTAAATTTATTTGGTGGGCACCCGTTAACATTGAAATTGTACCTGATATTCATATAAACGCTGACAATCAACAACAAGTTAACAGCTTGAAATTTAATGTCGCCTGCTATCAATGTAAGGTTATAGTTAATCCGGGTAACAACCAATATGTAACTGCCGTTGACCTGAAAAAGGATTCCACCTCTAATCAAATCAGCGTTCCATTAGCTAATTTAATCCCCGGCAGCAATGTTGTTAGGGTGGAGTATGGCGATAATAAAGTGTTTCAGCAGAATGTGGTTAACTGGAAGATCCAGAAAGAGGAAATCCCAAAAATGGAAACTATTAACCTGTTGCCTTATTTTAACGATCGGGTAACCAACATCTTTAAAAATAAATACCTGTCGCCGCGGCCGCAAAGCCCCACTTTGCAATTACCGTGGCAAGGCATTGGCGATTGGTGTTACCCGCTGGTAGAGGCCAATATTGACGATGGCGGATTGCGGCAGGCTGCGGGTAATAAAAATGAGTATACTATACCGCAGCATATTACCTTTGCCACGCCGGGTAAGGCTGCAGAAAAAAATATATTGTTCACTTCACAATGGGACAATTACCCCAAACAGGCAGAAGTTCCGTTAACAGGCAGATCGTCACACGCGTATTTGCTGATGGCGGGGTCAACCAACCCCATGCAGAGCCGCCTTACAAATGGCCAGGTAATTGTGCAATATCAAGATAACACGACCGAGATACTCGACCTTAAAAATCCACAAACCTGGTGGCCCATTGAGCAAGATTATGAAGACGATGGTTACGCTTTCCAGCTTAACGCCGCGCGGCCTGTACGGGTGTACCTTAAAAGTGGCATCGCCGCTACCGAATTTAAAAATTTTATCAGCCTTAAAGGGTTTACCAACCGGGCTATCGACGGCGGGGCAGCTACCGTACTCGATTTGCCCCTGAACCCGGCGAAGGAATTAAAAAGCTTGCAATTAAAAACACTAGCTAACGATGTGGTAATTGGTTTAATGAGTATAACCCTGATAAGGTAGTTTTGGGATATAAAAAGGTTGTTACGGGTTGGAAATAGGTAATCGGGGTACTAAGTATCATTTACCGCCGGTATTTAATTTATTGGTTACTGATCACTATCACAATGAAAAAATTAAATCATATCGTATTTGTGCTGTGTATGTTTTCGGCAATAAATGTTATAGCCCAGCATAAGTCGCGGGTAACCAAAAAGCGGCCTAATATCATTATCATATTAGCGGATGATATGGGTTATGCCGATATAGGCTGCTACGGGTCAGAAACACATACGCCCAATCTGGATGCTTTGGCCAGGGGCGGCCTCCGCATGACACAGTTTTACAATGCTTCGCGGTGCTGCCCTACGCGGGCGTCGTTATTAACTGGCTTATACCAGCACCAGGCCGGGGTAGGCGATATGGTGAATACCCGCGCGCAACCCGCCTATCAGGGTTACCTTAACCAAAACTGCGTAACCATTGCCGAGGCACTTAAAACCGGCGGTTATAATACGTACATGGCAGGCAAATGGCATGTAGGCCAGGCACCGGAGCATTGGCCGGTTAAGCGTGGCTTTGACCACTATTTTGGTTTAATTGATGGTGCAAGCAGTTATTTTACACCAACTATGCCGTATCGCCCTAATCAAAAGTTAACCATCGCGCTCGACGATAAGGAGTTTACACCGGGGGCTAACTGGTATTCAACCAATGCTTACGCGGATTATGCGCTTAAATTTATTAGCGACAACCAACAAACTAAAAAACCTTTCTTTCTGTACATGGCATTTACCAGTCCGCACTGGCCCATACAAGCCCTGCCCGGGGATATAGCCAAATATAAGGGCAAATATTTAAAGGGTTGGGATATACTGCGTGCCGATAGGCTTGCCCGCCAAAAGGCATTAGGCATATTAAACAAAGATCAAAAGCTTTCTCCCCGGGATAAGAGTGTACCCCAATGGGACAGCCTTACCGTGGATGAAAAGGATCGTTTTGATACTAAGATGGCTGTTTATGCCGCTATGATTGATAGAATGGATCAGAATATTGGCCGCATCAGGCAAAAGCTGAAAGCGTTACATCAGGATAAAAACACCATCATTATGTTTCTGTCTGATAACGGTGCCAGCAGCGAGCGCATCAATGGGCCGGGGTTTACACCCGAGGTGCTAGCGGCAAGCAAAAAACCGGCAAGCGATCCAACATCATTTACATCTTATGAGAGTTGGGGGGCTAACGTGAGTGATACACCGTTCCGTTTATTTAAGCATTGGGAGTACGAGGGTGGCACGGCAACACCATTTATAGCCTACTATCCAAACATTATAAAACCCGGCGGCATCTCGAAACAACCGGCCCACATTATCGATCTTATGGCTACCTGCCTTGATCTTGCCGGGGTAGCCTATCCTAAAGCCTACCACGGACATGCCATTACACCTGTTGAGGGTTTAAGTTTAGTGCCTCTTTTAAAAGGGTTGAGGTGGAAGGGGCATAGCACGCTGTTTTTTGAACACGAAGGTAACCGCGCCGTTAGGCAAGGCAACTGGAAGATGGTATCGCAAAAACCTGACAATAAATGGGAACTGTATAATATTAAAACCGACCGCTCCGAGCTTAGCGACCTGAGTGATATATACCCCAAAAAGGTTGCTGAATTGATTGTATTGTATAACCAGTGGGCAAAACGGGCAGGAGTAATCCCTTTTGAAAAATTAGAAAAACGAAAAGGGGAGGAGCTTTAATTATGGTACAGGCACAGAAAGCATGGCATCTAAATAGCGTA
>JANXTT010000095.1 GCA_025352225.1 Mucilaginibacter sp.
CATCGATGAATTTAACTTTATAGAATCGGCAGGTGCATGGTCGCCTGATAGTAAACGTTTTGCATTTAGTGTTTTTAGTGCCGGACGAAATAAATTAATAATTGTTGATGTGGCCCATGGTAAAACATTGCAAGAAATATCAATGAGTAAAGCCGAGCAGTTCAGTTATGTTACATGGTCGTCTAACGGGCAGGATATTGTGTTTTCAGGAATGTCTGATGGCCAAAGTGATCTGTATATGTATAATTTAGGATCTAAAACCCTAACACAACTAACTAATGATAAATACTCCGATTATCAGCCTAGTTTTTCACACGATGGTAAAAAATTAGTATTTGCCAGCGATAGAATGACTTACGACAAGGCGCTAGGTCAAACCATTACTTTCAATTTAGCTGTAATGGATATTGCCACTAAAAAAATAACTGATATAGCTATTTTTAATGGTGCCAATAATCTAAACCCTCAATTTTCATCAGACGATAAACAAATTTATTTTCTTTCAAATCGCGATGGCTTCCGCAACATGTATCGGTACACATTGACTGATGGTAAGGTAGAACAAATGACCGACCTGTTCACAGGGATAAGTGGTATAACAGAATACGCGCCAGCGCTAAGTATTTCAAATAATGATGATATCGTTTATTCGTATTACAGGGCACAGAAATATGCGCTATATAACGCTAAAGTTTCTGACTTTAAACCAAAGGTAGTTGAACCGCAGGATTTAAATTTTGATGCAGCTATGTTACCACCCTTGCACGCTGTTGGTGTTGACTTAATTAATTCAAATTTGAACAACTACCTCGCCTATCCTAAAGTACCAACCGACTCTATACGATCCATAAAATATAGGCCACAATTTAAGCTGGATTATTTATCAAGCAGTGGCGTTGGTATCGGATATAATTCGCAGTATGGCACAGGGCTGTCTAGTGGTATCCAAGGGCAGTTTAGTGATATTTTAGGTAGAAATTTACTACAGGGCGTTGTTGCAATAAATGGTGAAATTTATGATTTTGGTGGCCAGTTTGCTTATATCAAACAAACAGGAAGATGGGACTTTGGTGTAAGTCTTTCACATATTCCTTATCAATATGGTCAATCATTTTATACTATAGACAAAAGAAGTGTTGGCGATAATCCAAAGCAAAGCGTGTATTCAACAAATACAGACATTATACGGAATTTTGAAGATGCTACCAGAATATTTGCTGCATACCCTTTTTCTAAAATTATGCGATTTGAAGTTAGTGGTGGGGCATCGAGATATTATTACAGAATTGACCGAACAACAAGCTATTACCCTATTGTAGAAGACGCCAGTGGAAACCCACTTAATATATTTGGAAAACCCCTTATTAATCAATATGATACGCCATGGCTAAGAGGCGATTCTTACTTTGAAAAAAAGCGGGTTTCCAGAGAAGAATATTTAAAAGAATTTGGCTACGACCTCAGCCCTTATAGTCTGTTTCAGTTAGGTGCAGCATTTGTTGGTGATAATTCTTATTTCGGAATAGCGGCACCTTTAAACGGTTTTAGATACAGAATTGGTGCGGATGCTATTTTGGGTACCTATCAATTTGTTGCCACTACTGTTAACCTCAACAAATATGTAAGAGTAGCTCCTGTTACTTTTGCAGCTCGCTTTTACAATGTAATGCGCCTCGGTGTTGATAATTCAAGCAAAGCTCTGTATCCCTATTTTATTGGATATCCTTTTTTAATAAGAGGATATGAAGGTAATTCATTTTATAGCAGTAGCAAACAATCTACAAATGGTTTTGATATTAATCAACTATATGGTAACAATTTTGCTGTTGCTAGCTTTGAAGTTAGGTTGCCATTTACTGGGCCCGAAAAGCTTTCACAAATTAAATCTAAATTCCTTTTTACCGACCTGAATTTGTTTTTTGATGCAGGTTTAGCATGGAGTAATACGGATAAGGTTACTTTTAGCAAAAATCCTCAATTTGTAAAAACGATAACAACCCTTGATCCTACCACCGGACTAAATAACAACTTTGCAGTATATAGCCATGTGCCTGCAACAAGTGCAGGTGTATCACTAAGAGTAAATGTGTTTGGAGCACTTATACTTGAGCCTTATTTTGCTATCCCTTTTAACCGGACGGATGTTAGCGGAACTGTTTTTGGATTGAATTTTACACCCGGCTGGTAAAACAAAATATACTATTATCCGTATATACACAGGAGCATCAAAATATTAATACGCCCTATAATTGATTAATGAAAAAACTTATTTTTATTGTTTGTCTGGCATTTTGCATTTGCAAAGTTAATGGCCAAACCAGCACAGTTGTTATACGGCCTGTTGCTACTGATAGCAATAAAAAAACGCCTGTTGTAAAAGGAGTAAAAACCAGAATTATAGATGGTATACAAATGAGCTCTGCTTATGATGCTGTTGAAAACCTTTCCCGATCAAAAGCACATACTATGCTTATGAAGGCTATACTCATCTCAGGACTATCAGAAACGTTAAAAAGCAAAGGCCCTTTAACAATATTTGCACCAACAGATAATGCTTTTAAAAAGCTCAATTCAAATGCGCTGGATACCTTATTAAAGCCAAGCAATAATGAAGAGCTAACCAAACTGGTTTCGTATTATATAGTGCCTGGAAAATTAAAATCGAAAGAAATTACTAAACAAATTATAAACAATAAAGGCGAAGCAACATTTATAACATTATCGGGTGCTAAATTAAAAGCTAAAATAAATGCAGACAGAAATATAATTTTAATTGATGAGAACGGGAATGAATCAATCGTTAGTCAATTTGATATTGAGCAAAACAATGGCATTATAAACATTATAACTGGTTTACTCACACCAAAATCAAAATAATTCCTCCACTATTTGCAGTAATACATACGCTTAATCAATTTACAGTTTAGTCATTTTATCGTAAATACCTGATCATTCTAAATCTGTTTTTAAATATAGTCCGTACATTTAAATATGAAAAAGTCGATAAATGTATTAGCCTTATCATTACTGATTGCATTTTGCGGTTGTCAATTTAGTAATGGTCAAATTAAAGATAAAAAGCGGCCCAAAGCAAAAACGGCGGCAGATTGGAAAAAAGTATTAACAGCCGATCAGTATTATATTTTAGTAGAACGTGGTACTGAAACTCCCTTCAAAAATCCTTTTTTTGATAATCATCAAAAAGGAGTATATGTTAGTGCTGCTACCGGTGATGTACTATTCTCATCAGAAGACAAATATGAAAGTGGTACAGGCTGGCCAAGTTTTGTTAAACCTGTGGACGCCAGTAAAATTGAAATAGTAACAGACAATAGTTTTGGTATGAGCCGGGACGAGGTTATCGAAAAAAGCACTGGTTTACACCTTGGCCATGTTTTCGAAGATGGCCCTTCAGATCGGGGCGGCAAAAGATATTGCATGAACTCTAGCGCGTTTAAATTCATTAAAAAGTAACCCTGTTTCGGGTATTACTTAATGATGGACGAAAAACTCTGCGCTGATTAACATTAGTTTCATACTTTAAACCAATGGTTAGATCTACCCAATCCGGGTTAACAGATCTGATCATTTTTTCTTTCTGGCTTCTGGTAAACGTACTTACTATTTTAAACCTTTCCATAGCCTGTTCTTCTGTATTGATCTCTTCAAAATATACAAGCCTGTTTAATTGCTGGGCACTATCAAAAAACAAATTTGGCATTTGTGTATAAAAATCTATAGTTTTTAGTAAATCTGTGCTCATCCCTGAGTGTAAGCAGTTACGGTTTCTGTCTGTAATGATATAAATAAATGTGTTCATAATTTTTTTGTCTATGTAAAATTTAATTACTAATTTTATTGGTATAAAAATACTAACAATTTTAGTAATTCCAAACTTTATGGCAAATATTTCTTCAAATATTAAATTTCTTCGAAAAAAGAAGGGATTAACTCAGCAAACCTTTGCAAATCAATTAGATATAAAACGTTCCTTGGTAGGAGCATACGAGGAGGACCGAGCTGAACCCAAATATGATTTACTAAAAAAAATAGCGTCATTCTTTGAAATCAGCGTTGATGATTTTATAAATGAAGTAATTGATGAAAAATGGACGCCAAAACCTAAAGGCAACCCAGCTAATTTGCGCGTGTTGAGTATTTCTGTAGATAAAGACGATAATGAAAATATTGAACTAGTACCACTTAAAGCGAGTGCCGGGTATATGAATGGCTATGCTGACCCTGAATATGTAGCAAAATTGCCTAAGTTTAATTTACCCATGTTTAACCAAGGCACTTTTAGAGCATTTGAAATAAAGGGAGATTCTATGCTGCCCCTACCCTCAGGCTCAATAATTATTGGCGAGTATGTAGAAAACTGGGCCGATGTAAAACCAACAGAAACATATGTAGTAGTAAGTAAAACCGAAGGCGTTGTTTATAAACGTATCGGTAATAAATTTAAAGATCAAAAGAAATTAAAATTAGTATCAGATAACCCGGTATATGAACCTTATGAAATTAGTGGAGAAGATATATTGGAGTTGTGGAAAGCTAAAGCTTATATATCAACACAGTTTCCACAGCCA
>JANXTT010000056.1 GCA_025352225.1 Mucilaginibacter sp.
GCAGTATCATAAAGAAGAGTACAAAACATATCACAAAAATCATTATACTATTATTGTTGTTTGATATTGTTTAGTTTCGTGATAATGTTGCTGATAGGCCGCCTGTAGCTCGGTAACCGGAAGGTCAACAGATTTATAACTTTTGAAATAGGTGTAAGCACCCGGTTTTCGGCCTTCAAAATTTTCTATAAAAGTAGCGGCAAAAATATATTGAAATTTACTGGTTGCTTTGTTAATTATCCGGAACACCCCTTTTTCGAATTTTATAACATCAACAAAATTAGAATACAATTTACCTTGTGCGAAGATGACAACCATGTTATCGGAATGGTTTAACAACGATGCCGCATAATCTATTGTATGGAGCATTTGCCTTGAGTTTTTAGCTACCGAAAATGCACCCAGGTATTTCAAAAAGCTTAATTTTTGCATGGTTTGATCTAATACCATAATGTGGAACTTTTTTTTAAAGTAGATTTTGTTTAAATGATAAAGCAAAAACCCATCCCACCAACTAAAGTGATTGGACAGCAATAAAATAGCTTCATTATCAGTAAATGTTACTTTATTAAATTCTATACGTTTAAAATGGCGTTTCAGTATCCAGTTGATGTAAATACTAAAAAAACGGGTGATCAGGAAATGAGATTCAGGTTTGATCATTTACCGAAGATAAATATTGTAAATGCTATACGCTAAATATTTAATGTTCAACATGTACCTGGTTTTTTAAGGCTTGCTGATGGTACGTGTTGATCTTTTCTGCCAAAACATCAAAAGTAACTTCGTTAGCTATACCGCAATCAAACAGGTGGATGTATGCAGACGGTTTTAAGCTCTCAAAATAATCAATCAGCGTGCAAGAATACACAATTTGACAAGGCCCTTTAATATGTTTAACTAAACGCTCGATACCTTTTTCAACACTCATCTGATTAGTATGGTTCGAAATTAATTCACCCTGAGGAAAAACCACCACAAGGTTTTGAGGATCATTCAACAAATCGGCAGCATACCATAGTGATTTCATCATTTCGCGCGTTCCGCGCTCAATTGAGAAGCCACCAAACAAATTAAACAACATTCGTTTCTCCAAATGATCATGCTGCATCATAATATACAAATCGCGCTTAAATGTCCAATACGCCAGATAGTTACCAAAAAAGCCATCCCACCAGCTAAAATGATTAGCCAGCAACAAAACTGAATACCCTTCTTTTGGAGTAAAAGGCATTACCTTGATAGTTTTAAAAGCCTTGCGCATGCGGTAGCGCATGTATAATGCAAACCAGTTACTTAATAATTTAATTCTGCGCGCTGGTATCATAAGGCAAATTTACTAAATACGTATCTAAAGCTGCTGTAACCAGCCAATGCCCCATAGGTACCTCATGTACTTCCGGCTCATCTAACAGATCAATAAATGCCATTACCGGCTTTTTGGGAAACAACAAATCGTCCCTACCAAATATCAACAAGCATTTAATATGATATTGATTAATAAGCTGAGCAACGTTTTTCATATCGGGCTGCAAATAACGGATAAGGTTTAGCGTATAAAAAACATCTTCGCGCTTTTTGGCGGTATCAATCTCGTTATAAGCAATTGTATATAAGCTATCGTCTATAAGCTTAAACCTTTTTAAAGTTTTAAGTATGGCGGGTACCACCCAATTAGTTTTTACAACTACCTTAAAAAGAAACCGTCCAATTGTATGATGCTGCAAAAAGGAGAAACCTTTAAAAGCAGCCAAACCATCAGGAGCCATTAATATAATTTCGTCAATTAAATCGGGATATTCTTCCAGTAAGATTAAGGCTATATTGGATCCAATTGAATAGGCCATTAACGAAATACGTTGTCTGCCATAAACATTAAACCACTCATCAAGATATGCACGAACCATATTTTTGGGCATACCTGCTACTATTTGTTTTTCTGTCCACCCGTCCAATTCACTTTTGCCATGAAAAAAATGATCAAAACCATACACATGGTATTTAGTAAGAATAGATTGGCTGAGTACATTAAACTGTTTGCCGGTCATTCCATATCCATGAAAAGCAAGCATGGGCTTTATACCAATGCCATATTCATGATAATGTACTTTTCCGAGATTATTTATTTGCAAAAAGCCCATATACGGCAATATTAAGAATTTGTTGTTAGTTATCGGTTATTACATTATAGCTAATATGCTAAACTACCCGCCAACCCAATCAGATACAATTTTGGCAGAAAGCAATGCCAACGGAATGCCTCCGCCTGGATGCACGCTCCCCCCGCAAAAATATAGGTTTTTAATTTTAGATGAACGGTTGGCATGCCTTAAAAAAGCCGAGAACTGCCCATTTGAACTCGTACCATAAATGGAACCCCGGTAAGATGACGTTTTGGATTCAATACTTCGCGGATCAAGAATGGATTCGCAATCTATTAACGCTTTGATATCCTCGCCCACTATACGGGACAGTTTTTGAAGGATATTCTCCCTTGCCTGTTTAATCAAAACATCCCAATCCTGACCAACATTGGCAGGCACATTGATCATTGTAAACCAGTTTTCGCAGCCAGGCGGTGCATCATCGGTTTTAAGTTTTGAACTGATATTCAGATAAACTGTCGGATCTTTATCAATTGTTTTATGTTTCCAGATGGCATCGAACTCAGTTTCGTAATCGGCACTAAAAAACACATTATGCAAATCAAGCTGGCTGAAAGTCTTTTTTATTCCCCAATAAAATATCAGGGCCGAGCTGCTTCGCTCCTGATTCAAAATTTTTGCAGGATGAACTTTAGGGTGCAATCTGAGTAGTTTATGATAGGTAAAAAAAACATCCATATTAGAAACCAACACGTCGGCCGTTTGCATAGCTCCCCTTACCATTATGCCTTTTACCTGGCGTTTTTTAATAACAATTTCATCAACAGGCGAATTATAATTGAACTTCACACCAATCGATTTTGCCAGATCAACCAATGCTGTAGTGATGCTATACATTCCGTTTTCGGGGAAATAAGCACCAAAAAACTGTTCCAAATGTGGAATTACGTTTAATGTTGCCGGCGCTAGGTATGGATTTGAACCATTATAAGTAGCATAGCGGTTAAAAAACTGAACCATCCGCTTATCAACAAATAAGCTTTGATTAGCCTGATTCATGGTGCGAAAAGCATCGATCTGCGAAAAGCAGAAGAGTGATTTAAGCGTCCGCCAGCTTAAATAAGTTTTTACCCGGTGAAGTGACTTTTCTAAAAAAACGTGATGGGTAATATCATAAATAATTTTGCTTTTTTTAAAATATCGACTAACAGCGCGCGCATCATCATTGGTTTTTTGAGTAACCTCCCGGGCTAACTTATCCTGGTCAGCGTGCGCTGTTAGTTGCGTTCCATCCGGATAAAAATACTGACAAAGTATGTCCAACTTTTTATATCGAAATTCCTTTTGAGATTGCCTACCCGCCAGCTCAAAAAGTTCATCCACATATTGCGGCATCGTGAACAAACTTGGCCCGGCATCAAAACGATAGTTGTTAAAACTGAACTCCGAAAGTTTCCCTCCCGGATAGCTGTTAGCCTCAAAAACTTCAACCTCGTAACCTTTGGCTGCCAAACGTATAGCCGTGGCTATTCCGGCTATTCCGGCACCTATAATGATGGCATGTGGTTGAGGCATTCGCAAATATATTCCATAACAAACAAAAAAGCAGAACCATTCCAGTTCTGCTAACTATTTCTTCCTGTTATTTTTACTGAGTTTATTTACCACGAAGTTAACTTCGTCCCACGGATCATACCCGTTTCAATTAACAACTGGGTCCATGGCATATAGCTACTACAGGTCTACCTTCAAATTTCAATCAGGTCAAGTTCTTATTTTTTCCAGGTATTGTTATCCTGGTTAAAATCAGGCAGAAGATGGTCTGGGTCAATTGTCACAGATTTTAATTCTTCGGTAGATGGATAAGTAAATGTCCAACTGGTATTACGTTCCCAAATTTCAACCGGGAGCTTTAACCTTTCAACCTTGCCTTTTACCGTTTTGATTTCGATTGTTACAGGCATAACCATTTTATCGTTGTTGACAATTGTTATCAGCGCGCCTTTTGATGGGTCATTATCAACATAATTTACACCACTTACAGCCTGATCAAGTCGCCAGTTGTTTATAAACCAGCCACGCCAAAACCAACTTAGGTCTTCGCCACCAACATTTTCCATCGTACGGAAAAAATCGTCGGGTGCAGGGTGTTTAAAAGCCCATCGGTCAATATACGTTCTAAAGGCCAGGTCAAATCTTTCCGGCCCTAAAATTTGCTCACGCAGTAAACTTAAACCCAAATTTGGCTTAAAGTATAATAATGCCCCAATATGTGTCTCCTTCATGTTTTCGGGAGTACTTAATATAGGTTCAAAAGCCGGATTAGTATAATATGCGCCCATCCTGCTCTTATCAACGGCACCACCCTTATATTCACCATTATTGAAATTGTCGGTAGAGAATGTATTTATAAAAGTATTGAACCCTTCGTCCATCCAACCATATAACCGCTCGTTAGAGCCTACTATCATAGGAAACCAGGTGTGTCCAAATTCATGATCGTTCACCCCCCAAAGCGCCTTCCCTTTTGAGTTTAACCCGCAAAAAACAAGGCCAGGGTACTCCATACCACCAACAATACCAGCCACGGCGGTAGCAGCCGGGTATGGAAATTCGAACCATTTTTTAGAGTTATATTCAATTGATTTTTTTATGTATTCGGTTGATCTTCCCCAAGCTCTGTCCCCTTTACTTTCTACCGGATAGGCTGATATTGCGATGCATTTTTTCCGGCTGGGTAAATCCACTTTGGCCGCATCAACAATAAATGCAGCCGAGGAGCCCCATGAGGCGTCGCGTGCATTTTTTAACTTGAACCGCCATGTTAATTCGGCCTTGCCCGCCCGCCGTGAATTTGTATCTGTAACCTCGCTGGGGGTACGTATCATCACTGTTTCTTCGCTTTTTGCTGCTTCGGCCCAGCGTTTTTGCTGCTCAATAGTATATACCTCCTGCGGGTTTTGCAATTCTCCGGAGCATAATACAATATGATTTGCAGGTACAGTAATATTTAAATCGAAATCGCCATATTCTAAATAAAACTCCCCGGCGCCTGTGTAAGGCAAGGTATTCCAGCCGGCTAAATCATCATATACACACATACGGGGATACCATTGGGCAACTGTAAATATTTTTCCATTTTTAGTTTGCGCTATTCCCATCCGATCTGACCCATAGTCGGGCGAAATAAAGGAATATTCGATTTGCAATTTAAGCTGGCCACCATCTGCTGGTAACTCCCTAGGTAAAAAAACCTGCATCCGGGTATCGTTAATCAGATATTTAAGTGCGGTACCATTTAATAATAATTTTACTGCTTTTATTTTAAAACCAGCATCAAAACTTTGACCATGCCCCGCGTTCCTACTACCTTCTACTGGTACAATGTTGGACCCACGCGAATCAAGTTTAAAAATATTCTGATCCAACTGCATCCATATAAAAGAAAGCTTATCAGGGCTATTATTGGTATAAGTTAGCACTTCGCTGCCAGTAATTTCGTTGGCCTGTTCATTTAACCGGGCATTTAATATATAATCGGCCCTATTTTGCCAATATTTATGGCCTGGTTGCCCCCCTGCAGAACGATATTCGTTTCCATTTTTAGTATAGAAGCCCGGGGCAAAAGCATCATGATATTTATAGTTTGTAACTATACTATCTGTAGAAGGTGGCTGAGGCCTCCGTTGAGCATCACTTTCACTAATTATTCCTACGCACAAAGCCAATGTGCCAGCTGCAATTAATCTATAATTCATCAATGTATTTATATTAAAAAAAATCAATAAACAATTTAAACGCTAGGGGCAAAATATAGTTTTAGCAATTAATGATTTAAAAAGTGCTCCGTATAAATAGCTTCGTCAAAACCAAAAAACAAAAAACCATCAGCCTCAATTACCGGCCGTTTAATCATACTGGTTTTTTGTTGCAACAGGGCTAATGCTTTTTCTTTATCGGTAATGGTTTCTTTAATCGACGGATCTAATTGTTTCCAGGTAAGCCCCTGCTTATTTAAAAACCGCTCATACCCTACCTTGCTGTTCCATTCTGCCAGCTTTTGGGGCGTAACACCATTTTTTTTGAAGTCCTGAAATTCATAACTGATACTATTGGCCTTAAACCAATCCAAAGCCTTTTTAACTGTATTACAATTAGGGATACCGTATACTTTCATCTATGTAATTATTTATTAAAGCGCGTCATTGTAAGTTCTGTACCCACTGTGGCAAAGCTCTTTATCATTTCGATAGAGCGATCTATTAACGCTGGCAGTTCGGGCAACTCGTCCTTGTTAAAGCCATCAAGTACATAGTCAACCTGGCGGCCCTTGGGGAAATCGTCTCCGATACCGAAGCGTAACCGGGCATAGTTATTATTACCTAAAGTAATTTCGATATGCTTTAAGCCATTATGGCCTGCAGCGCTTCCTTTGGGTTTTAACCGAAGTGTACCCAACGGCAATGCCAGGTCGTCAACCAATACCAAAACGTTCTCGATGGGTATCTTGAGTTCATTCATCCAATACCTTAAAGCGTTGCCGCTGAGGTTCATGTAAGTGGTAGGCTTTATTAAATGCAGCGTGCGCCCTTTATGCTTCACTTCGGTATAATAAGCCAGGCGCATATTGATAAACTTTTCGTTCTCTTCCTTAACCAGTTTATCCAATATCATAAAACCGATATTATGCCTGGTATCGGCATACTCGGGACCAATGTTGCCTAAACCAACGATCAGGTATTTCATACTGGCAACAAATATAGTTTTTTGGTGGGATTAAGGATAAAAGATCAAGGGTGAAGGATTATTTCCTTTTTCCAAGGTAGCTATTTTAAAACAATTCATCTTTGGCAACACCTAAATATGATGATACCTCATTTAGGATTGAAGATAATGTACCGATTTTTAAAGGATCGTGATTGGGAATAGTAATATGATGACTACCTTTTTATCTTTTAGCGTTAACCGGATGTGGCTCCCGTTTTGTCTGACAACTTCGTATCCATAACTGGATAAATGTTTTACTAAATCTTGTCCGGAAAAATTTCTTGATAATTTGGCAACCATTTAGATGGTGATTATTTCCTCTTTAACTAAATGCAACCGGATAATTTTGGGAATATTTACATCATCATCATAATGGCAATGCACAGCTTCCCTGATATTTGCCTTCAGCTCATCCATAGTGTCTGCCTCAGTAAAGATAGCCTCACCCAGTGCCCTTGCGGTATAACCGCCCTCTATAGCTTCTTCAACTAAAAAGAAAAGTTCATTCATAATACCAAATATAACTTTTTTAACGCATATAAAATACAGTATAGTTAAAAGTTTAAACACTTATTTTACTTTTTCGAAATATTTTCCGGTAAATTTATAGGTGATATTTTTGTGGGTAACTGAGCCTTTGTGATCAACTACTGGCAATTTTATAATATTTGCATTGTTATCAAATTGAATGCTTGGCCTTACTTTCCAATCTACAACAGAAGCAAAATTATAATCGTAATAAAGTTTGTTGTGCATGCCTGATTGCGTTTTGATCAATTGTATGTCGTTTTTTAATTTGCCATTTTCTATACCAAAGATTTGTATCCCATTTCCGCAATCTTTAGTAGAATAAACACCGGAATAAGTCGCTAGATAATAAGTTTTTCTGTTGGCTTTTAGTGTGTAAATATTGGGATAATAATAACTTGGTTCGCCCTCTTTACGTTCGATATTAAATAACATTACTTTATCTCCAACTTTGTATTGAAACAAGCTGTTAAAATCATGCATCGTTCCGCCCTCCCAAGTATCCCAAGAGTAAATCCGAAATAAACCATCTTCTGAACTGGATATGTAAATCTTTGGTAACAACGTTTGAAACTTTTGGCTAATAGTAAAAGGATATTTGATGGCATAATATTTTAATTTCTTTTCAAATAGCTCATTTGCAGCCGCCAATGAATCGCCAACAGCGTCCGAACCGCGATTCCAATATTCAATACGTTTATACGCTTTTAATAAATCAGCTTCAATCATTTTGGGCGTTGTGCTTTGAGCAAATGAGTTAAACGATAAAAACCACATCAAAAGGATCAGTCTAATTGCTTTCATTGGTTAAATTAGTAGATGAAATAAAAATAGGGATAACCTTTCGATCATCCCTATCATATAATTAAATAATTAATGCTTAAGCCACTGCCGGAACACCGATCAAGTGCTTGGCAACTAAGTATTCTGCAATTTGAACCGCGTTTGTAGCAGCACCTTTACGCAAATTGTCTGATACGATCCAGCAATTTAAAGTATTGGCCTGTGTTTCATCACGACGGATACGCCCAACAAACACTTCGTCCTTTTCGTGGGCATCAAGCGGCATTGGGTATTTAAGGTTGACTATATCATCAGTAACAATTACGCCCGGCGATTTTGCCAATAACGCTTTCACTTCTTCCACATCAAAATCTTTTTCGAACTCAATGTTAACCGATTCGGAGTGGCCGCCCATAACGGGGATACGAACGGTGGTAGCCGTAACGCGGATACTATCGTCGCCCATAATCTTTTGAGTTTCTTTGATCATTTTCATTTCCTCTTTTGTATATCCGTTCTCTACAAAAACATCAATTTGAGGTATAACGTTAAGATCGATCTTATATGGATATGCCTTAGGGCCATCAATTCCGTTACGTTCGTTCATTAACTGGTCAACCGCTTTAACGCCTGTACCTGTTACCGATTGATAGGTTGATACCACAATACGTTTTATTTTATAAGCATCGTGCAATGGCTTTAATGCCACTACCATTTGTATGGTTGAGCAATTAGGATTGGCAATGATCTTATCTTCGGCAGTTAATACATTGGCATTAACCTCTGGTACTACCAATTTTTTAGTAGGATCCATACGCCATGCCGATGAATTATCAACTACCGTTGTACCAACTTCGGCAAAACGTGGCGCATCCACTAAGGAAGTACTCCCTCCGGCCGAAAACAAGGCCAGATCCGGCTTCATGCTTATCGCTGTGTCCACAGATACAATCTTATACTGCTTGCCCTTATAGGTAATTTCTTTACCAACACTTTTTTCTGATGCTACGGGAATCAATTCTGTAACCGGGAAGTTGCGTTCTTCAAGAACCTGCAACATTTTAGTGCCTACTAAGCCAGTGGCACCCACAACTGCGACTTTCATTTGAACTTTTTTAGTTAATAAATACTTATTTAATGAACAGAACCGCAAATATGCAAATTTTTCACCTCCTGATAAACAATATTTTGTAAAAAGCCAAGCCTCGGCTAGTGATCATTACTTTAAAAATGGGTTAATTGATTCCATTCAATTTTTTAACTTTGCCCTTAACCTGGATAACACAAAAGCATTGACACTTAAATTATCCAAAAACAAACCATTGACTATGGCCCATCAACAATGGGCCATTAACACTAACTACACATGGGAAGAGCATTTGAGTTCCGTAAAGAAAGAAAGTTTAAACGCTGGGCCAAAATGGCTGTTCAGTTTACCCGTTTGGGGAAAGAAATTGTTATGGCTGTTAAAGATAATGGCCCTAACCCTGATACTAACTCACGGTTAAGAACAGCTATCCAAAACTCGAAAGCTGTCAACATGCCTAAAGACAGGGTTGACGCTGCCATTAAACGTGCATCAAATAAAGATGAATCAAACTACGAGGAGCTGGTATACGAAGGATATGCCCCGCATGGCGTGCCTGTTTTAGTGGAAACCGCTACTGATAATACAAACCGCACAGTAGCCAATGTGCGTAGCTACTTTACAAAGGTGGGCGGCACACTAGGTAAAACCGGGTCACTTGATTTTATTTTCAGTCGTAAATCTATTTTTCGCTTTGAACCTGCGGCACATGATCTTGAAGAACTGGAGTTTGAACTGATAGACGCCGGCTTAGAAGAACTATATATTGAAACTGACGAGAATGGCCATGATATTGCCGTTGCACAAACCGCTTTTGAAGACTTTGGTAAAATGCAAAAAGCTTTGGAAGAAAAAGGCATAGAAGTAAAATCGGCCAAATTGGAGCGCATAGCACTATCGCATACCGCGGTTACCGAGGAACAGGCTGCCGATGTAATGAAATTGATTGACCGGCTGGAAGAGGACGATGATGTACAGGCCGTTTATCATAATATGGAAGAATAGTAATGGCAATATTCACTTCGCGTAAGCAAAAGAAAGACATTAAGGTAACGTTCCAAAAGGAAATGCTTTATGTGGAAATTGATGGAGGTAAGCAGCAGGCTTTCCCTTTAGCCTGGTTTCCGAGGTTGCAAACCGCGAGTGAAGAAGAAAGGGGCGATTGGGCCTTAACGGCAGGCGGCATTCACTGGAATAAATTAGATCAGGACATTTCAATTAGCGGGTTATAACTTTATTCACAATGACGTTCGAAGAATTCTTCAAAAAGAAAAAGATTGATCTTGATCAGCTTAAAATTGCTGAGCACACGCTTTTTGCTGAATTTAAGACCCATTATGAGCAGATGGGCGAGAAGAGTTTTGATCATACCAAAAAGTATTGGTTTAACCAGCTGAGGCGAAAATTTCATACACCGGAAGAACCGAAGGTTGAAAAAGTAAAAATAGAGAACCCTATCGCTGAACAGACCATTAATGAATCACTTACAGAAAAAGCGGATGCACCTACCGTAAAAGTGGGTTTTAAACCTAGGTTTAAAGCAGTGCCAACTAGCGCACCTCCCTCAATTGAAAACATTGAACTCAATGAAGAACCTAAAGAAAGTGAGAATATACCAGCTCCTAAATTAGGTTTCAAACCTAAATTTAAAACTAATGCTGCGTCATTACCTCAAGATCAGCCAACTGATCAAGAGGTAAAAACTGAACCTGCCAAAGCAGCGGATTTGCCCCCGCCTAAATTGGGCTTTAAGCCAAAGTTTAAAGCCGGCGTCACAACAGCTATGCCTGTAGAAAACACACCTGATTCAGTTGATAAAAACAGTGAGCAAACTATAATAGAAGATACACCAACCTCAATTATACCTATCGATAACGAGGAGATAGAAAGCAATAAAGCAGAAACAAAGCCAGCTTATAAGCCACGTTTCCAAATGAAGAATATCAAGCCAAAAACTGACGAATAATTAAGCAGCCTATTATTTACTGTGCGAAAACAACCACGGCAATAATTCGGGTTCGGCAAAAGCGTCATCCCAACTATTATGCCCATCGTTAGCATACAAAGTAAATTTGGGTTTACCTCCAAAGTGTTGTAAGGCCACTACCATTGCTTCGGAATGTTCTGGCGGAACATTTTGATCTTTTGCCCCATGAAATATCCATAGTGGGACTTTTTTAGCGTATATTTTTGCATTTTGGGTATTATCGCCGCCGCAAATACTAAATGCCGCCGCAAATACATTTGGCTTGCGCCTTAGTATTTCAAAAGTACCCATCCCGCCCATTGATAAGCCGCCAACATACACACGGTGTTTGTCTACAAACGGTTTATCAAGCATGGTACTAACCAAACCCAGCAAAGCACTCATAGATCTGGTTGGTTCGCCACCTACCAAAAAGTTAAATTTTGTTTTGCCGTTAGAGTCCTCGAATTTTGTATTTGACCAAAAACTGTTGTTGGGGCATTGCGGAAATATAACTATTGCCGGAAATTTTTCCCTGTTTTTTATCTGTAAAAACAACGATGCACCATGAACAAGTTGTGCATTGTTATCGTTACCGCGCTCGCCCGAACCATGTAAAACAAAAACCAACGGATACTTTTTTGAAGGGTCAAAATGGTCGGGGAAAAGTATCCGATAGTTAATTGTATCTGCTTTATGATTAAATGAACCTCGTTCAAACATATTAAGATCCTGTGCTTTTGATAGTGAAGATATAAAAAGCAACATTAATATCAAATGAGCTACCTTGTTTTTCATTAAGTAAAACTACTATTATTATGCCAAAAATTGCTAACTATTTTGAAGCTTCTTATTGGCATTAACAGGCTGTGGCACTTTAACGTAATAACCTGTACCATCGTAAACGCGCTTGCGCGGATGTTGCTTGCATGGCTCCGAGCAACACCCATCCAATGCGTCTCCGCAGGCATCACACTGGGTAAAATGCTCATTACACTCGGGATTAGCACAATTTATCATTTTGGCCGTAGTGATACCGCAATTATAACAGGTTGATATTACTACTGGGTTCACCGCGTTAACATCAACAGTAAGCCGATTATCAAATACATAACATTTACCTTCAAAATCCTCCCCCCCGGCCTCTTTACCATATTTAATGATTCCGCCATGTAATTGATAAACATCTTTAAAGCCTTCGTGCAATAACAGGGCCGATGCCTTTTCGCATTTAATACCGCCTGTACAATAGGTTAGTATCTTTTTATCTTTAAACTGCGCCAACTCATTGATCTTAGCAGGAAAATCACGAAAGTTGTCGATGTCCAGCGTAACAGCATTTTTAAACCGCCCTACCGAGTGCTCATAGTTAGAGCGAACATCCAATATCACTACATCGTCACGATCTTTCATCGCCAAAAAATCTTTCGGTTCCAGATGCTTCCCTGTTTGCTTTTGGGGGTCTATCATATGCGGGTCGCGCAAACCCGAATAAACTATTTCGGATTTATAACGCACATGCATTTTAACAAATGAAGGTTCGTCAACTTCGTCAATTTTAAAATCAATGGCGGCAAAGCGTGGGTCTGCATACAAGGTATCCATGTAGGTTTTACAAGATTCCGCCGTACCAGATACGGTACCGTTAAGACCCTCATCTGCCACGATGATACGCCCAACCAGGTTTAAGGATTTACAAAATTTAAGATGATCGGCAGCAAATTGCTCCCCATCTGCTATTGTTGAGTAACAATAATAGAGTAATGTTTGATAGTTTGCCATAATGCATTGATACTGCTTCAAACAGCGTTTAATGAATTGCAAATGTAAGGAATAAGTTTTAAAAAAAGCTGGAAAGTGGCGGCTCTAAATTAAAACCCATAATAGATTAATATACCCTGGTTCACTTGTTTGCCACCCATATAAGCTACACCATAATCAAGCCGGAAAAAGAAACGTTGGATGCCGATATAATATTCGCTGTAGCTATTATTGCCGGGTTGTGTAAGGTAATTTACACCTACTATTTCGTCTAATTTTAGCTTACGTACCCCGGGTATTTTATTAAACAAAAAACCCGAAAAATTATGCTCCGCATGTGCTTCCAAAAAACTATCCCTGCTATAGGTATAATAAGGTAAAAAGTGAAAACTGCCAATTGTGGGTGTAAATGTAATGCCTACATTACCTTTAAACTGTTTAAAATCCGGATATATAAGAGCATTACTATTGAAAAACTTTCCGGTGCCTACCAAAAATGAGGAATGGCCCAGCAAGCCCAATTTAATATTATCCTGAAAAACCTGCAGATCGGCGTAATCATAATCCACATCCGACGATAGTACGTTTTTGACGCCTTTACGATAGTTTATTTTGATCTTAGGATATTTATCCGGTTCAAAAAAACGCCCCTCCGGCCTTGTAACATATTCTTCGTCAAAAGTATAAGTGGCAGACAATTTTAACGTTACCGCATTATTTTCATTAAACTGCGCAACATCCTCAGTTGGTTTAGTTTCGGCAACCAGGTGGAGCGGATCATTAGCCGTAAAATCTTTCCCATTTACATCCCTGATCCTAAAAAAAGTAGTGTTAACCAGCGCGTTCCTTTTTGCATATTCTAAATATCCATCCAAAAATAAACCCCGAGCCACTTCGGTTTGTAAACCAAACCTGGCATACTTTGATTGGTATAACTTTAAAATATTATCCTTAAAAAACAAGGTACTTATCGTATTTACAAACTGGCTAACAGAGGCCTCGCTATTTAAATCGAAAGCGCTACTGCCTAAATTGCTATAAAATACTGTGCGCGTTGCAGCATTAGAGGTGTAATTGAGTTCAACATTTGCGTTTAATAATTGATTTGAAAATCCATACCTAACTTCGGGTGTTATTGAATAACTTTTATTAGAATTGAGTTGCTTATGATATGCTACTTTCATGTCAACACCAAAACCTTCAACGGTATTAAAAAACAATGTTTCGTATAGCGGTTTAAATATCAATGTTGTTTTGTTACGACGATTGGTAATAGTATCGCCAAAAAAGGTATAGCTTATGGGCTCAAATTCGCGGGTTTCTCTTTCTATCGAATCAATATACTTTGTTAATTCATGTTTTTTTAATATGCTATCCTTAAAATCGTAATGGCTTCGTTCCTCCTTTGTTAAGGGTATAGGGCGGTTGGCCGACCAATAAAGCGAGTCTCTTGTGGTGGTCCCTTTTTCTATCCTGATAATCTCACCATTAAAAAAATGTTTCGGAAATTTAGGGTCCAGGTTGTAATTACTGTAGTTACCTATAACGTACCCATTATACTTAAACCCCAATACATTACCACTAAAATTAAAAGCAACCGAGGCCGGTTGCCAAATATCGTCCTTTACGGGAATGTATTGCTGATTTATATTTAAAGTATCCACCAAATTTAAACTGGCTTGTTTGGTAAGGTATAAGTGCGCGTTATAAATGCGCCAATCGCCTTCAATGATATAGATATTACCTCTAAATACAGGGTCGTGGTCGCGGATGGGGATAACCTGTATCTTATCAATTACTTTCCCGTTTTCTGTAGCGGTGCCTAATAATTTATAAGTATAGTAACTTAATGCGTTACTGGCTATTGGCGATATAAATCCACGGGGGTTTAAACCCTCAATATCAAACATGTTTTTATAAAAATTAATCTGCAGATCGGCGGCGCGGTTAAAGTTGAAGGCGTTGTTATTACCCGCAACTTTGGATGAGATCATGATCTCTTTAACCCGATTGGGTTGTTGATAATTGAATTTTGATTCAGATTCAGACAGGTATAGTATTCCTTTTTTGTTGGAATCCAGTTGCAGTTCTTTGGCCACGCCCGCGCTCAACATGCCTTTGGGTGCACTAATTAATTTTTGAACACCTTTGATATAAACATTACAGGAGTATGCTTCAATTTCATTTAAATAATATACGCGCTTTTTAATAGCATTCCGAATCATATTAAACGCAGGATCTTCGCCTCCCGCAACGGGTTGGATTAATTGATAATCTTCGTATATCAACTTTATATTTTGAATATTGATCTTGTCAGTAATTTCAACAGGGACTGTTTGTTGCTTAAAGCCAATTGCGCGGTAGTTTACATCGTATTTACCTGGCTTCAACCGCAATTGATATACGCCCTTTTCGTTAGCGCTATTCCCCTGAGTTGTACCCTTAATATAAACCGACGCAAACGCGATAGGATTGCCCTGACTATCAGTTATATTACCTGTAAATAAAAGTTGTTGCGCAGATAATCCTGAAGCTGTAAAAAGAAAAAAAAACAGTAGTAAAGTCTTGCTCATATAATTTTTGATACCTGTAAAAGCATAATTTGGGTAAAAAAGTTTTTATTTGGTAAAGATTGTTTTAAAAATGGTAAATGCGCTGGATATTGGAGGGTATTGATAACTCTAACATGGATAGATTATTTATATTTGCACCCATTAAGTTTATAATATTATCAAACTGCTCTCCAGTAGTGGCATTAATATTATAAAAGTTACATTGGTTGGTTTTTCACCGCCCACCAATTTTCAAGAACATTGTACTAAAAATGCAAAATAAAATAGACCAATACAGCGCCGAGATCAATGCCTTCGTTCCTGCTAATGCAGATGAATTGGAAATATTCAGAATAAAATTTTTAGGTACCAAGGGGATTATTAAAGATCTGTTTGAGCAATTTAAAATTGTTGGCCCAGAAGAAAAACGGGTTTTTGGTAAGGTTCTGAACCAATTTAAACAATTGGCAGAGGCAAAATACAATGAACTAAAAGAAAGTTATAATTCCGAAATTGTAAATCCTAAATCCGAAATAGACTTAACCCTTGCGGGAGAAGGTTTTGCTGTAGGATCGCGACATCCTTTATCGCTCATCCGTAACGAAATCATCGATATATTTAAGCGTTTAGGCTTTGTTGTTGCCGAAGGCCCTGAAATAGAGGACGATTGGCATAACTTCTCTGCCCTGAACTTCCCCGAAGAGCACCCGGCAAGAGATATGCAAGATACCTTTTTCATTAAAAAAAATACAGGGAAAGACGATATCGCATTAAGAACGCATACCTCATCGGTACAAGTGCGCATGATGGAAGCTGGCAAACCACCTTTCCGCGCTATTATGCCGGGGCGTGTTTATCGTAACGAGGCTATATCGGCAAGGGCGCATTGTTTTTTTCACCAGGTTGAGGGTTTATATGTTGATGAAAACGTATCATTCGCCGATCTTAAACAAACGCTGTATCATTTTGTACAGGAGCTTTACGGCGAGGGTACCCAAGTTCGCTTCCGCCCGTCGTACTTCCCATTTACCGAACCATCTGCCGAAATGGATGTATCATGCAGTATTTGTAAGGGCGCCGGCTGCACCATGTGTAAACATTCGGGATGGGTTGAAATTTTAGGTTGCGGCATGGTTGACCCTAATGTGCTTGAAAACTGCGGAATAGACAGTAAAAAATATACCGGTTTTGCTTTTGGAATGGGTATTGAGCGTATTGCTAATTTAAAATATGTGATCCGCGACCTGCGCTTATTCTCTGAAAATGATGTGCGCTTTTTAAATCAATTCAAAACGGAGATCATTTAATCAAACACTTGCGTATAATAATAAAACCATTCAAGCCTGATAAATCGTAATTATATTAAGGGCATCAATAAATGAAAAAATACCATCTGCTGATTATCTGCTTAACTTTTTTTTCCTGCGGGAAAACACAAGAGGGTTATATACCAGATGTAGCAGTAAATTTCACTTCGCCGTTATCAGACCCGCGTTTAAACCGTTTAAGCAGTGCTGGTGGCGCGGTAGCTATTGCGGGTTATGGTGTTGCCGGGTTAATTATTTACCGCAAACCCGATGGCAGCTATGCCGCTTTTGACCGCTGTAGCAGCTATCAACCAGAGAAACGTTGCGCCGTTACTGTTGACGACCCAAGCCTTACCGTTACCGACCCATGCAGCGGCTCTAAATTCTCGCTAAATGATGGCTCGCCGGTAAAGGCCCCCGCAACACGGTCGCTAAAATCATATTCGGTAAGTTACTATAATAATGAGATATTTGTATCCAACTAAAAATGGAAGTCGATAAAATAAAAGAAAGCATCAAGCGTTCGGCACAAGAGTTGTTCCGGAAATTCGGCTACCATAAAACAAGCGTAAACGAGATTGCCAAAAGGGCCAAAATCGCTAAAGCTACTATTTACAAATATTTTGACAGCAAGGAAGATGTTTTGCATGCCCTGCTGATGGATTATATTAAGGTAAGTGTTGATGATCTCATTCATAACTACAACAGCGAAATGGATGAAGAAACACATTTGACTAACCTCATCATGAAAACCAGCCGCCTCTCATACACCATTTGTAATGAGTTTATTGGCTGGGATTTTATTCGCGAATCGGCCAACTCGCAGGATTTTTTAAAAAGCTTATCCAATGAACTGGAAGAGCTGCTCATCAGCTCGTTCACCAAGGTAAGCGACTTTCGTAAAGATGAAACCTACCCCCAAAGGCTGCGTTTTCTTATCAAATCAAGCAAAAGCATTGTTTTTAGCTTCGCATTTACTTCGGTAAGCGACTCCGATGTGCGTAAAAATTTTGTATCCTTCCAAAAAGAGATATTGCCTTATTTGGTTAAGGCGGCGATTAAGGAGTAAATTATAGCGGAGCAGAAAAAATCAATGCTTGATTTATCCTATTAAACTTATATCTTCAGAAAATCATAACAGAATAGTACAAATTTTTATTTTGAATTAAATATCCGGGTATGTTTTTTGAGTATAATTATTTCTATTACTTAACTATAGGGCTGCAAGTAATTTGCGCAATCCACTGTATCAAAAATGGCAATCAATCCAAATGGATATGGTTGATCATATTTCTGCCTATTATTGGGTGTATCGCTTATATTTATACGGAGATGGGCTCATCAAAAAATTTAATAAAATCTAAACTAGATGTTGGTGCTATAATTAATCCGGGTGGAAGGATTAAAAAGCTGGAAGACAATGTACGGTTCACGGACACATTTGCCAATAAGATAAAATTAGCTGATGCTTACCTCGCATCCGGCAATACCGAAAAAGCTATAGCAATTTATGAGGCCAGCCTAAAAGGAACTTTTGCAGATAACGAACATGCCTTATCGCAGCTCAGCATGGCTTATTTTGAACAGCAAAGGTATGAAGACGCAATCGAGACGGCTCAAAAAATATGCAAATCGCAACGGTTCATCCGTTCAAGGGCTCATATATTGTATGCCTTAGCACTTGAAAATTCAGGCAAAGCTGAACAATCTGAGAAAGAATTTAAGGCAATGAAGGGCCGTTATTCGTGCTTTGAGCACCGCTATCAATACAGCCAGTTTCTAAAAAGGGCCGGCAGAGAAGCTGATGCCTGTTCAATTTTGCAAGAAATGCTTGACGAAGTGCCCCATCTGAGCTCAGTAGAAAAGAAGGCTGGCCGCACCTGGTTTATTAAGTCAAAAGAAGACTTGAGAACTATGGAATCCTAAAAAACACTCCAAAAAATATTTTACTCAACCTATTGTAATATTAAATTATTTATATTTACTTTGTAGTGCAAAGTACTTTTAATTAAACGCTTTTCATTATGGCATACATTAAAAACACACACCTTCCCATTACCAAACAATTGATGCTGCAGCGTACTGTAAGCAGGCAAGCTATTTTTTTGTCTAATAACTTTGAATTACAAAGTACTTTTTATAACGAAACTACAAAAAACCCACCACGCAGAAGAAACCCCATCGCCAAAAACGAACAGCTTTTGATCCAGCTGACTATTATAATTACGCTTCTGCTCACGGCGCTATATTATTTGCCTTATCCCTAAAACTCCATTAACGCTTAACAAACCATAAATCACTTAAAAACAAAAACATGATACAAGAAGTTGACGATCAAGTACAAAAAAACTGGAAGAACTCCATTCTGGTTAAACTGGCAATAATTGCTATACTCATCCTGGTATTGCTTATCCCATCATCATGGATACAAAGCATGATAAACGAACGGGAAGAATCGCAGCAACAAATGGTTAACGGCATATCAGATAAATGGTCGGGGAGCCAGCTTATACAAGGGCCGGTATTAGTTATCCCCTACAAAAAACTGATCAACGAAACCGATAATAACAATAAAGCCGTAACCAGGGTATCCATTGAAAATGCCTATATCTTACCTGAAAACCTAAACATAAAAGCTGGCGTAAAAACAGAGGTATTTCACCGCGGTATTATTGATGCCACTGTATACAATGCCAAAATCTCATTGCAAGGTAATTTTAACAAGGTATATTTGAGCAAATTGGGGATAGACCCTGCCCTGCTCTTATTTGATAAAGCCAGGCTGATATTTAGTTTATCTGATTTGAAAGGCTTAAAAAGCAACCCGGTAGTACATATACAAGGCCAACAATTTTTGCCTGAACCCAGTTATGATAAAACGCCCTTTGATAAAGGCTTACAAGTAAGTTTTACGGCCCCGAAAGATGCAGATTTTACTTTTAGTTATGACCTTGATTTAAAGGGGACTAATGAATTAAGCTTTTTACATACCGGCAAAACAACTGATGTTGAAATAACCAGCGACTGGAACAGCCCTAGCTTTGATGGCCGTTACTTGCCCGATACCCGCCATATCACCAAAACGGGATTTAATGCCAAATGGAGAATGCTTTATTATAACAGGCCATTTCCGCAACAATGGCTAAATGACGATACTGTATTAACCAGTAAAAAAAGTACCGACGAAGCTGTATTTGGCGTAAAATTTAATTTACCTGTTGACCAGTACCGCAAAACCATGCGCACTACAAAATATTCTTCGCTTATTATACTGCTCACTTTTGTGTCGTTATTTTTAACAGAGATGATCCGCAAACAGCGCATCCACTTGTTTAATTATATATTAATAGGTGCCTCCATGATAGTATATTATACCTTGCTCCTGTCCTTTGCAGAGCATTTGGGGTATGATATTGCCTATCTCATCTCATCATTGTCTACAATCACGCTCATATCCTGGTTTACTGCATCATTAATGGCCAATAAACAGGTAGCATTATTATTTGGCTCCATACTAACTACCTTCTATGGGTTCATTTATGTTTTAATCCAGTTGGAAGAGCTATCATTATTGATAGGCAGCATCGCTTTATTTGTTATTGTAGCGCTGCTCATGTATTTCTCCCGAAAAATAAATTGGGAAAAACATTAGTCGGTAATTTAGCGAATGCTTTGGCAGCTTTAACAAGCGATCAAAACATTCGCTACTTGTATAAATACAAAAACCAATTTGGTTTTAAGTATGTTTATTGGTATATTAGCATAATAACGTTAACAAAACAGCAATGAGTCGCGAACTGTTAGAATTTTCAGGGATGATTGATGAGCAATTTGAATTAGCTGACACTAAAGAAATTGAAGGATTTTGGGATTTGATTTTAGTTTGGTTCATCTGATTTAATTACAACATCTGTTTAAGCACTTATACAAAGGGCCGGTGGTATTTTGCGCCTATACTTAGCATATTCCATTTTTCAGTTTAACTTTGCAGCTCATGGGTAAAAGAACTGAATTTACTAAAAAAATTATTGAGAACATCTCCATCATTGATATTGCTGATGAAGGAAAAGGAATAGGCAAAACCGACGAGCTAGTGGTTTTTGTAGAAAAAGCTATTCCCGGCGATGTGGTTGACGTAGAAGTTTATAAAAAGAAAAAGAACTTCGCCGAAGGCAAAATAGCAAAACTGATAACCCCATCGGCGTATCGAACTGAAGCTTTTTGTGAACATTTTGGCACCTGCGGCGGCTGTAAATGGCAGCACATGGTATACGATGCCCAACTGGTTTATAAGCAAAAAAGTGTTACCGATGCTTTACAACGCCTGGGTAAAATTGAGCTTACAGGCTTATACCCTATCTTGCCTTCCAAACAAACTGTTTATTACCGCAACAAGCTCGAATACACTTTCTCTAACAAACGCTGGTTGTACGATGGCGAGAACCGGGAAGATAATATAGATATGAACGCGCTGGGTTTTCATGTGCCGGGCCGTTTTGATAAGATATTGAATGTACAACACTGTTATCTGCAAGCCGACCCATCCAACCAGATTCGTAACCGCATCCGCGATTATGCTTTGGAGCATCAATTAAGCTTTTATGATTTGCGTGCCCACGAAGGTGTTTTACGTAACCTCATTATCCGTACATCCACAACGGGCGAACTAATGGCCATTGTTGTTTTTGCTTACGCGGACGAGGAGCAGATCAATGGGTTAATGAGTTTTGTAGCTGCCGAATTTCCGCAGATCACATCCTTACTATACATTGTTAACCACAAAAAGAACGATACTATTTTTGATCAGGACGTAACGGTTTACCGGGGCGAGGCTTATATACACGAAGAAATGAATGGGATCCGTTTCCGCATCGGGCCAAAATCATTTTACCAAACTAATTCTGAACAAGCTTTGCACCTGTATGAAATTACCCGGGACTTTGCCGGTTTTAAGGGCGATGAATTAGTATACGATTTGTACACTGGTGCCGGAACCATTGCTAATTTTATTGCCGCCAGCGTTAAACAGGTTATTGGTGTTGAATATGTACCACAGGCTATTGAAGACGCCAAGGTTAACTCGGCTATTAATAATATTACCAATACTAAATTTTTTGCTGGTGATATGAAAGATGTATTGGTTGCTGGCTTTGTAGCCGAACATGGCAAGCCCGATGTTATTATAACCGACCCACCACGGGCGGGCATGCACCCGGATGTGGTAAACCGTTTAATGGAAATTGAAGCCGATAAAATTGTTTACGTAAGCTGCAATGCCGCTACACAGGCCCGCGACCTGCTGGTACTTAAAGAAAAATATGATGTGGTGAAAATTCAGCCTGTGGATATGTTTCCACATACGCAACATGTAGAAAACGTAATCTTATTACAGTTACGAATAACACCTTTAATAAACTAACAAAGTCTGGCGCAGCTATGCCAGGCCCTATGCTTAATACTATGGATCCCGAAGAACTGTTAAACGAAAATAAAAACGAACCCGAAAAAGAAAGCCCGCTTACAAGTTTGGAATCGGATTTAAAGCTGTACCATGAGTCTATTCGCGAGGTAGCTATTGAGATTATGGTGGAAGGAATTTCGGCTTACCCAATATTTATAGCCCACCAGCACGAGGTTAAGCTTGGAGAGATGATTTTAGACCGGATGGAGCTAAACACCAACTGGACCATCAACGCGTCAACTTTGGAAGAATTTATTGAGGCCGGTGTAATTAAAAAAGACCTGAAAGAGCGTTTTTTAAAAACCTATAAAAAGCCAGAAGATTTTATATGCCTGTTTGTGGTTGTTCCCGAGGGGGCTAACTTTGTGTTTTATCCTTACAACAAGCATTAAAATTTACCTTTATTAATTAAAGTACAGTTACTACCTTAGCAGGCAATACATTACTTGTACCATGTCCGATAAAAAGATCCTCGTTTTAAACCAGCAGCAAATACAGCAAAAAATTGACCGGATGGCTTACCAGGTGTTGGAGGATAACCTGGGCGAGGATGAAATTATTATAGCTGGAATATTACCCGGAGGTTATATTGTTGCCGAAAGGTTGAAGCGGGTTTTAGACCATATTGCACCCTTCAAAACCACGCTGGTTACTATTGCCCTTGATAAAGAGGGCTCTACTTTAGACGCCAAATTAAATGTTGAATTACAGGAATGCGCCAACAAGGTTATAATTTTGGTTGATGATGTTTTAAACAGGGGTAAATCATTGGCCTATGGCATGGGCATATTTTTTGATATCCCCGTTAAAAAAATGCGCACCCTGGTATTGGTTGACCGTAACCATAAAATATTCCCGATAGCTACCGATTTTACCGGGCTGGCCTTATCAACTGTATTGAAAGAGCATGTTGATGTGGTATTTAGTGAAGATGGCGGCGAGGATGCGGTTTATTTAAGGTAATACTTTAACTAGCTCTATAATGCCATCTACTGTTATTTTATTCCCGATAATATAATCTGCTTTTAGATAGAACTTCTCCCGATCTTTAAGCTTTGCCTCAATAAAATCTATTAAACCATCACCTTCTAGGTTACTAATTAACGGCCTTTTATGCTTTTCATGTTCAAGTCTGCTTGCTAGCATTCCAGGTGTTAATTTTATATAAATAGTAGTACCCTGGGTATTCATCCAATCCATATTGTCAAAAAAACAGGGCAGCCCTCCCCCGGTTGATATGATGGCGTTCTTGGGATATACAATTTCTTTTAAAACCTTCGATTCCAGTTCGCGGAAATTAGTTTCGCCATGCGCAGCAAAGTAATCGGCGATGGTGACCCCGGTTTGCTGTTCTAATATTACGTCAAGATCAATAAAAGGATAGTTTAATTTGGCTGCCAGTTTACGGCCCAAGGTAGTTTTGCCACATCCCATAAAACCGACCAGAAATATGATTTCATGTTTAAGCATGTTCTAACTGCCGTGCGTTGTAGAGGTCATAAGCGGACTGCAACCCTAACCAATATTCAGCACTAATCCCTAATGCTAATTCTAATTTTACAGCAAGCCTTGCACTAATATTACGTTCCCCTTTAAATAATTCCGTTAGGTTTCCGGGTTGTATACGTAAAGCCTTTGCTAATTCAGATTTTTTTAATTTTCGTTCTTCAACTTCTTCTAAAAGAAGTTCTCCCGGATGAAAGGCTATTGGAGTTCTTAACTCGTTCCCTTCTTTGTCAAATACATTTCCCATAAGTCCCGTTTATGTTTAATGGTTATAAATTATTTATGATAGTCTATCATTTCTTCAATAGCTATAATTTCAATTCTATTATTAGTCCCGTCTTTTTCGACTCTAAATATTAACCTAAAGCCATCTTTGACCCGAATAGAGTATTTTCCCTTTAGATCTCCTTTAAGAAGCTCAAAATGTAATGAACCTATCGCTCTAAGGTCAGCTGTTCCATTAGCTTTCTCCATTTGAGTAACTCTCATAATAAAAGCCTTTTCAACTAGAGCGCCATATTTAGGATTCCCGGTTGTTTTACCGTTCTTATAAAGGCTTACTAAGTATTCGTCTTCTATTATAACTCTCATTAACGTTTGTTTTACCAAATATAGGTAATTTTATTGCAATTACCAAAATTTGGTAATTTTATTTTTTCGATAGGCGGGGTTTGACCTAATAACTAGTTTAAATACCCTCACCAAAATTTGGGACTTTGAAGTCATTTTCCAGCCATTGCCAGCTATATAAAAAACGTTACAAAGCTTTAAGAAGCTCAATTAACATTTGCTAAAATTATGAATTATCCCTAACATGACGAAGAATCACATTTACACCAGTTTCACACGTGGGTCTATCCAAACATAAACCAGATCGACCAGGATATTGATCACCACAAAAATGAAGGCTATGAATAATATAGAACCCATCACAACCGGAAAGTCAGACATTTCCAAAGCATCAACCGTAGCTTTACCTAAACCGTTATAGCCAAAAATGTATTCCACAAAAAATGAGCCAGCCAATAAAGAAGCAAACCAGGAAGCTATAGCCGTAACAACGGGATTTAATGCATTTTTAAGTGCATGGTGGTAAATTATGGCATTGCGGCCCAAGCCTTTAGCTTTGGCGGTGCGGATATAATCCTGACTTAAAACATCGAGCATGGAGCCCCGCGTAAGCTGCACTATAATAGCCAACGGACGCAAGGCGAGCGTAACCATGGGCAACACCAGGTTTTTCCATGTCATTACCTCACCCCGGAAAGGATCATAGCTATAAAGGCTGCCCGACATATTTAGGCCGGTATATTTGCTTAGCACAAAACCAAAAATCCAGGCGATCAAAATGCCTGCAAAGAACGAGGGAGCTGAGACACCTATAATAGAAAACCCTACGGCTAGCTTATCAATCCAGGTATCTTTATTTACTGCACTTGCCACACCTAAAAAGATCCCGATAAGGGTTGCGAATAACATTGCAGTTGTAGCCAAAACCAGTGTGTTTGGTATTACTTCCAGTAAAAGGGTGGCAACATCTTTACGGGTTTGGTATGAGCGGCGCAGATAGGGCCATTTAAGCGCGATAACGTTGGCTTTTGAAACAGGAAACAAACGTACATAATGATACCTTGTTTGTTCTGCCGGTGTATTGGCATGTAAACCTATGGGCGACAGATCATCAAGATAATAGGCGAACTGTACAGGAATAGATTTATCGAGGCCAAACTCTTTGCGTACCGCTTGCAGGGATTGTACATCAGCACGCTGGCCCTGCGTCATGCGGGCAGGATCAGAGGGTAAAATATTGAACAGGAAGAATACCACAACCACCACACCCAGCATTACTGCCAGCCCGTACCCAATTTTACGAAGGATGTAACCAATCATATCATTACTGTTGCAGATACTGTTTCACTATTTTTTGATACGAAGGAAGTGCGTGGAAATGCCATTTATTAACGATAACCCCATTGTGCATTAACAGCACACCGGGGTTTGCCCTTACCATACTTTTAAGCGGCACGCCATCGGCATAAAAAATTTCATTAAATAAGTGGTGGGCTTTACTAAACGCCTGAGCGTCCTGTGCAGAATTTGAGGTAAGTAACACCGTCCGGATATTATAATTCACGGTTAAATTGAGTGCCAGTACGTTAAGATCTTTTATGGCATTAACATTGGTATTATCCAAGTTATAGGCCACTATAATTACATTATAAAATGGGTTTGATAATAGCTCTTTAGTATAATCATTGCCCTGGGCATCATTAATCATAAGGTCGCGTATCTTTGGTGTGAAACCTTTTTTTACCAGGCGGCTTTCAGGCTCACCTATAACCTTCCAGGTTGCATCTTTCCAGATATTACTTTTAATGTAGTCTGTGTTGTTCATCACCTTAGCCTCGTTCGTTTTTTTATTTTTCAGGTGATAGGTTATCTCATATTCATCAGGTTTTGCACCAGGCGGGGTTTTCATTTCATCCAATATATTGGCACCTATTTTATAAGGTAAAAAATCAATCACGGGCAAATAGTTATAAGTGTAAATACCCGCGCCAAACGAAAGCAAAATGGCTATCCAAACAACAAAGTTCTGTGTTTTAAGGTTTTTAAACACCGGCTGAATTGTGCCGCGGTAACTAAAAATAACGAGGATTAACACCAGCAATACCAAATCTTTAGTAAAAGATTGCCAAGGCGTAAGTACAATAGCATCGCCAAAGCAGCCGCAGGTTTGCACCACTTTAAATGCCGCGGAATAAAATGTAAGAAAGGTAAAAAATACAATAAGCAGCAAAAGCCCCCAGGCTATTTTTTTTGCATAAGCCCCAATAAGTAAAGCAAAGCCAAAAAACATTTCTAAAGCGCACAAGAATATGGCTATCGCGACGGCGAAATTGCTCAGGAACGTAATATGGAAAACCTCGAAATACTCTTCAAGTTTATACGAAAAGCCTAATGGATCGTTAGCTTTAATTAGCCCTGAGAAGATAAACAGTACCCCTACCGCTATACGGATCAACCATAAGCCGTTAAAAGGTTTGCGCTGCCGGGATATTTCTTTATCTACCATTGTTGTTAGATCTATTTTATTTAGACAGTTGGCGGTTGTAATTTTATCAGCGCAAAAACAGCATAATTCAGCATATCCTGATAGTTAGCCTTTACCCCTTCTGATGCCAGTGTTAACCCTTTGTTATCTTCGATCTGCTTTACGCGAAGCAGCTTCATTAGGATCAGATCAGTTAACGAGCTTACCCGCATATCGCGCCAGGCCTCGCCATAGTCGTGATTTTTTGCCAGCATCAGTTCCAGAGTTTCGTTCACTTTTAAGTCAAATAATTGGCTGGCCTCGTCAACAGCTAGTTCCATAGGAGCCTCTGGTTTAAGTTCTAACTGCATCATAGCGATTACACAATAATTTATAATGCCGATGTACTCACCCAGAATATCATCACCAACCTTTGATACCTTTTTTTCTTCGAGGGTACGGATGCGCTGTGCCTTGATAAAGATCTGGTCGGTAACGGATTCGGGCCGAAGTATGCGCCATGCCGTACCATAATCGCGGGTCTTTTTTAGAAATAGGTCGCGGCAAACCTTAATAACTGCCTGGTATTCTGCTACTGTATTATTCAAAACGTTGTTGTTCAATTTTTGTACGATATTTGTTAGGCGGAACAACCATCATCCGCCAATAATGGCTAAAGATACATTTTTTCAGAAAAAGATAACCCTAAACGCGGGCGGCAAACTGATTGACCTGAGCACACCAAAGGTAATGGGTATTATTAACATTACCCCCGATTCTTTTTATCCCGAAAGCAGAAAACCCAGCATTAATAGTGCCATAATGCAAGCCGGCCAAATGCTAGCCGATGGCGCTGATTTTTTAGATATTGGCGCGTACTCCTCACGGCCAGGAGCTGATGACATTTCGCTACAGGAAGAAATAGACCGTTTGTTGCCGGTAGTTGAAAGCCTGGTAAGCCATTACCCCGAGGCGATATTATCAATAGATACCTTCCGCTCTTCTGTTGCCGAGGCCGCCATTAAAGCGGGGGCGCATATGATTAATGATATTTCGGGAGGGCAGTTGGATGAGGTTATGTTTAGTACCATTGCCCGGTTACAGGTACCATATATTATGATGCATATGAAAGGCACGCCACAAAACATGGCGCAACAGGCCAATTATACAAACGTATATAACGAAGTATTTGATTATTTTATTGATCGTTATTACCAATTAAAAACGCTTGGCGTGCATGACGTGATACTGGACCCTGGCTTTGGTTTCGCTAAAACTAACGAACATAATTATACGCTGATGGCTCGTTTGCACGAGTTTAATATGCTTGAACTGCCGCTGCTTGTGGGCGTATCGCGAAAAAGGATGGTGTATGCTGTTACCGGAGGAGCCGCCGATGATGCTTTGAACGGAACCACCGCGCTAAACACCATAGCGTTAACAAAAGGAGCGAATATTTTACGCGTGCATGATGTTAAAGAAGCCGTGGAGGCCATTAAAATTTATTTGATGTGTAAGTATTAACCCAGCGGGTACATTGGTAGATACCTATACTGTTACCCTATTGATTAACTTCAGGATGGGGTCAATATATTCGCGGTTATTGGCCAGGCGGGGAACTTTATTTTGCCCGCCTAGTTTACCCCGGTCTTTCATCCAGGTAAAAAACGTTCCTATTGGGGCCTTGTGTACTATTGGGCGGTGCAGAGCCATATCCTTAAAACGCTTGGCATCATAGTCGGAGTTTATTTTACGAAGGGTTGCGTCAAGCAAATCGACAAAACGTTCAAACTCGGCAGGCTTTTTTTCGAATTCAATGATCCACTCATGCCCGCCACCTTTATTGTCCGAAAAGTAAATTGGCCCGGCCGTATATTCCCGGATGATGGCACCCGTTTGACGGCAAGCTTCGCTTAACGCTCGCTCGGCATTATCAATAATTACCTCCTCGCCAAAGGCGTTTATAAAATGTTTGGTACGCCCGGTAACCTGTATACGGTAAGGAGATAAGCTGGTAAAACGGATGGTATCACCGATCTGGTATCGCCATAACCCGGCATTGGTGGTAATTATGAGGGCATAATTTTTAAACAGTTCAACCTCATCCAGTGTTAGCGTATCGGGCTGGTGGTGGTGGAGGTTTTCGAGTGGTAGAAATTCGTAAAAAATGCCATAATCCAGCATAAGCAGCATTTCTCCAGGTTCTTCCAGGTCCTGGATCCCAAAAAAGCCCTCTGAGGCATTATAGGTTTCCAGGTAATACATTTCATTGTTTGGAATAAGTTTTTTAAACTGATCCCGATAAGGGGTAAAGTTTACCGCGCCATGAAAGTATAGCTCAAGGTTGGGCCATACCTCCAACAAGTTGCTTTTGCCTGTTATTTCGAGGATGCGTTTACATAAAACAATATTCCAGGTAGGCACGCCACTCAGGCCGGTAACATTTTCATCCTTGGTTACTTGGGCTATCTTTTCAATTTTATCTTCAAAGTTATCCAGCAACGCTATTGATATTTCGGGTGTGCGATAAAACTCGGCCCATAAGGGCAGGTTATTGATCAGTACGGCAGAAAGATCGCCAAAGGAAGTATCGTTACTTAAATTACTAATTTGGTGGCTGCCACCCAAAGTAAGGGTTTTACCCGTAAATAATTTAGCATCGGGCCGGTTATTAAAATATAAGGTAAGCATGTCCTTACCGCCTTTAAAATGGCATTCTTCTAACGATTCTTCACTTACGGGGATAAATTTACTGCGATCGTTGGTGGTTCCGGATGATTTGGCGAACCACTTAATTTCTGACGGCCACAATACATTTTGCTCCCCTGCCAGCATGCGCTCTATGTAGGGTTTAAGGGTATCATAGGTTTGGATAGGTACCCTTTGTTTGAACTGGTTTACATTTTCGACGCTTTTGTACTGATATTGCCTACCCCATTCGGTATTTTCTGCTCCGGATATCAATTGCTCAAACCATTCTTCCTGAACCTCGTTAGGGTATTTTTGAAAAAGCTCTATCTGGTGGATACGCTTTTTCATGAACCACGCAAAAACGGAATTTATTAAAGTCATCTGGAGGTTTGGCTATTGGGCAAAGGTTTTTCTTTTCAATACAAAATTAGCACCTAAATAAACCTTACGTACCATCTCATTAGCGGCCAATACTTCGGGTACGCCCGATTCTAATATTTTACCTTCAAAAAGTAAGTACGCGCGGTCGGTAATTGAAAGTGTTTCCTGCACATTATGGTCTGTAATTAACACGCCTATATTACGGTGACGCAGTTTGGCAACCATGGCTTGTATCTCTTCAACGGCAATAGGGTCAACCCCGGCAAATGGCTCATCCAGCAAAATAAATTTAGGGTCGGCAGCCAGGGCACGAGCTATTTCGGTTCGGCGGCGTTCCCCACCCGATAACAGGTCGCCACGGTTTTTACGTACCTTATGCAGGCTAAATTCATCTATTAATTCCTCCAGCTTGTCTTTCTGCTGGGCATCACTCAGTTTTCCCATTTCCAGTACGGCCTTAATATTATCTTCGACTGTTAGCTTACGAAAAACGGAGGCCTCTTGTGCCAAATAACCAATGCCTTTTTGCGCACGGCGGTACATCGGGTCGGTAGTAATGTCTTCGTCCTCCAAATATATCTTACCTTCATTTGGTTTTATTAAACCTACTATCATGTAAAACGAAGTTGTTTTACCCGCGCCATTAGGGCCCAGCAAACCTACTATCTCTCCCTGGGCAACATTAAACGACACATCGTTAACAACCGTCCGTTGCTTGTATTTTTTTACTAAATTATCGGCTCGTAATATCATTACACCTATACCCTCTTTTATTTTTATAGATCAACAATCTAATTTTAATATGTTCTGATTCCCTTAATATTCAATTGAATGGTACGGCGTTCGCGCCAAACATTTTCTTCAATCGTATAACAAATATCAAACGGGATGCCTTTGCTAATTTTTGGCAGGTATTCGCCCATATTAAACGCGATACAATCAAACCCGGGCGAACCTTGTTCCATTACCGTCATTTTAATATGATTAGCCCCTACCAAACCGGCATTGCCGCTAACATACACATTTTTTGTTAGGAATACCGGCGACATGTTTTCGGGGCCAAAGGGTGCAAACTGGTTTAATATCCTAAAAAACTTAGGCTCTATTTGCTTCAATTTCAATTCGGCATCGATCCGTATTTCCTGTATCAGTAGTTCATCAGTTATGGACGCATTAACTACCTCTTCAAACCGCTTACTAAAAGCTTCCACATTCTCAGGAGCCATAGTTAAGCCAGCGGCATATTTATGGCCGCCAAATTGTATCAGCAAATCGCTGCAGCCGCATAATGCCTCATACAGGTCAAACCCATATACAGACCGTGCCGAGCCTGCTACATGCCCGTTTGAACGGGTAAGCACAATGGTGGGCCTATAATATTTTTCGGTTAACCGGGATGCCACTATGCCAATTACGCCTTTATGCCATTCCGCGTTAAACACCACGGTTGATTTACGGGCTATCATTACCGGGTCGTTGTCTATCATACTTAACGCGGCATCAGTTATATTAAGATCGTGTTCCTTGCGTTCAATGTTCTTGAGGTTAATTATGGAGCCCTGCTCATTCGCTATCTCGTCTGAACAAGCTATTAATAAGGCTACCGAGTGTTTGGCATCATCTATGCGGCCCGCAGCATTAATGCGTGGGCCAATGGTAAACACAATATCAGATATGCTAAAGTTTTCTGTTTTGCCGGCTGCCAGCATCAATGTTTTTACACCAATGCAAGGGTTTGTATTTATTTTTAGTAAACCGTAATAAGCCAGTATCCGGTTTTCGCCAGTGATATGTACAATATCGCAGGCAATGCTAATGGCAACCAGTTCCAGGTAATCACATAGTTCCTCAAAGGGCAGGTCATTTTTTTGAGCGTAGGCCTGTATCAACTTAAAGCCTATACCACAACCCGATAGCTCTTTGTAAGGATAATGGCAATCTGCACGTTTGGGATCAAGAACAGCAACCGCATCGGGGATCTTCTCACCCGGCGTATGGTGATCACAAATAACAAAATCTATACCCAGCGTATTGGCGTAATCAATTTTATCAACCGACTTAATACCGCAATCTAAAGCTATAATGAGGCTAAAACCATGAACTTTGGCGTAATCTATGCCTTGAGTTGAGATACCATAACCCTCTTTATAACGATCTGGAATATAGTAATCGAGAGCAGGGTACAGTTTGAGAAAAAAACCATATACCAACGCTACTGATGTAGTACCATCTACATCGTAATCACCATATATTAAAATCTTTTCGCCGTATGCAAAGGCTTTTTCAATTCGCAGAATTGCTTTCTCCATATCAGCCATCAAAAACGGATCGTGGAGTTGATTAATATCCGGCCTGAAGAAAGCCTTTGCCTCCTCATAATCACGAATTCCTCTGCTGATTAACAATCCACTTAAAACATTATCAATATTAAGATCAGCCGATAGTTTAGCAACATCTTCGTTACTTTGATTACCCCTTAACGACCATCTTTTTTGCATATCTTAGCTGTTCAAAAAGTAAAGATAGTTATTGAGTTATTAATTGAATAGCTTTAATCTTTTTATTACTCACAATCGTTTCTGTAAGATGCAGTTTTTCCCCCTAAAAGAAGGCTCATACTCTGTTGATGCCTCTAAAAAATTTATTCCGTTCGATCCTGATATCCATACTCCACAGGAGCGGCCCGGGTCGCTATTCATTCATGTTCAGCCGTTTCTTGTTAAAACAAGTACCGACCTTATTTTATTTGACGCTGGTTTAGGTTTTAAAAATGACCAGGGCGAATTGATTATCTATCAAAATATACGTAACGCGGGTTTTGATCCGGAAGATGTAACCCTGGTATTAATGTCCCATTTACATTACGACCATACGGGTGGATTAATAGTAGAACGGGATGGGAAATTTGAGCCCAGTTTCCCCAGTGCCGAACATGTTATACAACGCGGAGAATGGGAAACTGCTTTTTCTGGAAAATCCACATCATATAAACAAGCTATATTTGAGGTTTTACAACGCTCGGTTAATTTAACTTTTATTGAAGGTAGCGGCGAATTAAAACCAGGGATAACGTACGAACTATCAGGCGGGCATTGCCAGTTTCACCAGGTTTTTTTGATACATGAGGGTGATGAAAAAATATTTTTCGGGGGCGACGAGCTCCCGGAACCAGAGCAATTATTACGGAAATTTATAGCCAAATATGATTTTGATGGCCGGAAAGCCATGGAATTACGTGATGGTTTTGGCAAAAAAGCGTTTGAAGAAAATTGGCTTTGCTTGTTTTACCACGCCAAAACCACACCCGCCGGTTATGTAAAATACGCCAACGAAAGCTTTACTGTGGTACCTGCTTAAGCGTGATCACTAACTTCTAATACTTCCTTAATTTTATCAACGCTTAAAGGTTTTGAAATAAAATCTTTAACCAGGCTGTATGATTTAGCTTTATTGATATCGTTATTAAACACTGATGATGAGATGATATATATTTTAACCTTACCGCTCATTTCAATATCCTGTTTTATATATTCATCTAAAAACTCCCATCCATTCATGATGGGCATATTGATATCTAATAAAATATAGTCGGGTAGTTGGTCAGGGTCGTTACTTTTTATTTCTATTAGCTGGTCAATGGCAAACTTACCGTTTAGACAGGTGCATATCTCAGTATTAAGCAATGTTTTTTTAATTAACTTAACAGAAATGAAATTATTAATTTCATCATCGTCAACGAGCATTATTTTTACAGCTTTAGAATTAATAGTCATGTGTTGTTTATACGGTAAGATCAGTTAAAAGGTTTATTCGAAGATAATGATTATTTGATAATATTCGTCTCAATATTGGAATTTATGAACGTTTTTAATAATTAATATATAAAATTGTTAATTTCCATAATCGCGCTCCACTAAACAGATGCGTATCTTATAATGTGTATACCATTCCTCGCGGCCCTGTTTTTGGGCTTGTAAATGCCTGGTATTAGCTTTCCAATTCTGTATAGCTTCTAAAGATGCCCAATAAGAAACAGTAATACCGATTTCATTCCTTGCGGACTCTACCCCTAAAAAGCCCTCTTGTTTACTGGCAAGAAGCTCCATTTCGGTAGCCATATCGGCATAACCGCTGGCAATTTCGTTTTTTATTGATGTAAAAATGACCGCATAATATGGAGGTTCTGGGGTAGATGCTAGTGGCGAAGGAAACATATCTTAATATTAAAGTCCTAATACAAATATTAACGGATATATTTATCTGTAAGTATCCTGATAAACACTTTATACCATATATTATTCTAAAACGCCTTCTTCAAACGCGTAACTTTCTATTGGCGGGCAAGTGCAAATTAAAGTCCGATCGCCATGCGTATCGTTTACCCTACCTACCGACGGCCAAAATTTATAGGCACTAACATAAGGCAATGGAAAAGCAGCTTTGTTGCGGGTATAAGGATGCGTCCACTCGTTAGCAGTTATTACCGCCGCGGTATGGGGTGCGTTTTTTAACGGATTATCGGCCTTATCACTGCTGCCATTTTCTATTTGTTCTATTTCCTGCCGGATAGAGAGCATAGCGTTGCAAAAACGATCAAGTTCGTGTTTAGGTTCAGATTCGGTGGGCTCAACCATTACTGTCCCGGCAACGGGGAATGATACTGTTGGTGCATGGAAACCGTAATCCATTAAGCGTTTGGCAATATCAGTTACTTCGATGCCAAAATTTTTAAACGCGCGGCAGTCCAATATCATTTCGTGGGCGCAACGGCCGTTTGCCCCCGCGTATAGCACCGGGTAATGTTTCTCCAAACGGGCCTTAATATAGTTAGCGTTTAATATAGCGTATTTGGTAGCATTGGTTAAACCATCAGGCCCCATCATGGCGATATAGGCATGAGAGATCAGTAAAATAGAGGCCGAACCCCATGGAGCGGCTGATACCGCATGGATAGATTTACCCTGGTTAATATCAACTACTACATGCCCCGGCAGATAAGGCACCAGGTGCTTAGCCACACCAATAGGCCCCATGCCGGGGCCACCACCGCCATGCGGTATACAAAACGTTTTATGCAGGTTAAGGTGGCAAACATCGGCACCTATATTGGCGGGGCTTGTTAACCCTACCTGGGCATTCATGTTGGCACCATCCATATAAACCTGGCCACCATTTTGGTGAATAATGTTGCAAACCTCAATTATGGATTCTTCAAATACACCATGTGTTGAAGGATAGGTTACCATCAGACAGGAAAGATCGTCTTTATGCTCTTCGGCTTTAGTTTTCAAATCAGCAACGTCAATATTTCCGTTATCATCGCATTTTACCACGATGATCTTCATTCCGGCCATAGCCGCCGAAGCCGGATTAGTGCCATGTGCCGATGACGGGATCAATGCGATATTACGATGATGATCACCCCTGTCTATATGATAGGCACGGATAACCATTAACCCGGCGTACTCGCCTTGCGCGCCCGCGTTGGGTTGCAGGCTCATAGCTGCGAAGCCGGTTATCTCACTCAACCAATTGTTTAGCTCATCAAATACATCCATATAGCCACCTACCTGATCGGTTGGGGCAAAAGGGTGCATTTTACTGAATTGCGGCCAGGTAACGGGTATCATTTCGGTAGTGGCGTTAAGTTTCATGGTACACGAGCCCAGCGCGATCATTGAGTGGCATAGCGAAAGGTCTTTAGCCTCTAATGATTTGATGTAACGCAACATTTCGTGTTCGGAGTGGTGCGCGTTAAATACCTGGTGTGTTAAATAGGCCGTCCGGCGTTGCAGATCAGCAGGGATAACAGTTTCTATATTCGCTTTAAGCTCGTCAAAAGCAATATCATTGATGCTTTTGGCCTTTACCTTGGCAAAAAAACGCACTATGGTTCGCACATCTTCAACAGAGGTGGTTTCGTCGAGGCTAATGGTAACTGTTGAACCGCTGTAATGAAAGTTAACTTCGTTATTTAGAGCCTCAGAATGAATAGGCCCTATCAAATGCCCCAGATCAAATTTAAGGGTGTCAAAATAGGCGTCGTTTTGTTGCTGATAACCCAATTGGGTTAACGACTGGGACAAGAGCACCGTAAGGCCATGGATCCTTTCGGCAATTAGTTTTAAACCATGCGGGCCATGATATATGGCGTACATACCCGCCATAATAGCCAGCAATGCCTGCGCGGTGCATATATTAGATGTTGCCTTATCCCGGCGGATGTGTTGTTCGCGGGTTTGTAGCGCCATGCGCAAGGCATAGTTACCGGCACTATCAATAGTTACCCCTATAATACGGCCGGGCATGGAGCGTTTATACTCGTCTTTAGTAGCAAAAAAAGCCGCGTGCGGGCCGCCAAAACCCATTGGCACACCAAAACGCTGGGTTGAACCTACAACAATATCCGCCCCCCATTCGCCGGGAGGAGTTAGTAATACAAGGCTCATAATATCAGCTACTACAGTTAGCTTGATATTTTTTTGGTGCGCTTTGGCCGCGAAATCAGTATAGTTATAAACCGCTCCGTTACCGGCAGGGTATTGCACAATGGCACCAAACATTTGTTCGTTCAGTTCAACAGTTTGATGATCGCCTATTTGCAATTCTATCCCGTAAGGGGCGGCACGTGTTTTTAAAATATCGATAGTTTGCGGAAAAAGCTGCGCCGAAACGAAAAAGATATTGGCTCCTTGATTTTTACGAAGGCTATATTGCATAAACATGGCCTCGGCGGCGGCCGTACCTTCGTCCAACAGGGAGGCGTTGGCAATTTGCATGCCGGTAAGATCGAGCACCATGGTTTGGAAATTTAGCAACGCCTGTAAACGGCCCTGTGCTATTTCGGCCTGGTAAGGGGTGTACTGCGTATACCAGCCCGGATTCTCAAATATATTGCGCTGAATAACCCCGGGTACTATTACATCATAATAACCCTGACCGATGCATGATTTAAATACTTTGTTTTTTGACGCTGTTTGGCGCAGATCATTCAGGTAATCAAACTCGCTTTTGGCAGCCGGTAAATTAAGGGGGGCATTAAGGCGTATTTTTGCAGGAACTGTTTGATTGATCAACTCATCAATAGTATTTACACCGAGAGTTAGCAGCATTTCGGCTGTATCTTTTTCGTTTGGAGCGATATGACGGTGTTGAAACTTTTCCTGGTAATCTATATTTAACTTCATGAATCGGGGTCAGAATAAAATTTATGCAAAGGTACGATTTTAACAATTCCGTAACAATGAGAATATTAATCTTGACAGTGTTTTAACAAGAGGGAAAAGAAGAAAAATGAGCCTCTAAAATAACTCTTTTTATAGTTGCTGTTCTTTATTACCTTCACGTCAAACCTTAGAGCAAATGAAATTAAAATATAAAATTTCGCAGCCAACTAACCTTGACGGTAAAATTATAATTGACACCATAATAGCAAAATTAGAGCATAACAAATACAGGATTCTTAGCGTAGGTTATGACAGTGTAAATTTTGATGAAAGCCCCTGGAAACTCATGTGGAATTTTCAGGCTGTAAGGCGATTGGAGGGAGGGAGGTTTGAAGTTGACATTTTGGGAAAGGATACCTCTGTAAGTTTGAAGTATTACATCAACTTATTGCCTCAATTATTTGTAATAGCTGCACTTACAATTGGTTTAGTAGCTAACGGTGAATATTACGCCCCGATATTTTTCTTTTTATTTTATTTTGTAGCCATTATGATACAAACAGTAACCTTAAAAGAAGTAGCAACTGAATTATTAACAAAAATTACCGGTGAAATATCTTAATTGAAAATACATCCGTGGCTGGTAAATCATTAATCATTTTTTATAATAAAGGAAACAAAAGATCAAAAAAGTAAAACTCTACCACGCCACGCTTTATCCATGCCCCAACGCTTGAAACTAAACCAACTGCCTTAAATACATTTGAATGGTGTTTTCGAGGCCCAGATATAGCGCATCGCTAATTAAGGCATGGCCAATGCTTACCTCTAACAAGCCAGGTATATTTTGGGCGAAATACTGTAGATTATGCAGGTCAAGGTCGTGGCCGGCATTAATACCCAGGCCAACCCTTTGGGCGGCTTGAGCGGCTTTGATGTAAGGCACTATAGCTTCCTGTGGATTATGATGATATTGGCTGGCATACCCTTCGGTATATAACTCAATACGGTTGGTGCCGGTTGCGGCGGCGGCTTCTACCATTTGGGCAATAGGATCAACAAAAATAGATACACGGATACCCGCGAGTTGGAATTGAGTTATAATTTCTTTCAGGTAATCGTGATGTTTGATGGTATCCCAGCCATGGTTAGAGGTTATCTGACCTTGGGCATCGGGTACTAAAGTTACCTGCGCGGGGCGGTTGTTAAGCACTAAAGCTACAAATGACTCTTCTACCGGGTTGCCTTCGATATTAAATTCTGTTTTAATCGCCTTTTTCAGATCGTATACATCCTGGTAGCGGATATGCCTTTCGTCGGGGCGGGGATGCACGGTGATGCCCTGCGCGCCAAAACGTTCACAATCCAACGCTACTTTAACCAGATCGGGATTATTGCCGCCGCGCGAGTTACGTAAGGTGGCTATTTTATTAATGTTGACGGATAGCTTTGCCATGCCCCAAAGATAAATATTAACCCTGCTTATATTAGCAGAATAATTGACAAACATAAACAAGCGGTATTCGTTTTGCTTCAGTGAATTAAAAAGAACCTTGTTACTACACTAATGGCTAAACGTTTTTCTATTGTACTCTTATTTCTATTTAGTTCGGCATTTAAACTCCATGCGCAGGCTATATATTCGTCCGTTAAAAATTATACCGTTTATTACGGCTCCGCAAAACGGAACACACAGGATTGGTTAGCCATCCGCAAGTTTGAAGATAACGGCAAAACGTACCTGATACTTGTTGACCCGCACGAACTGGAAACTAAGATTGACGAAGCTCTGTTATATGCCATAACGCCCATGCCGATTACCCAGGCACGCAAATATTTTGAGGCCACTCCTTATGTAAAAGCATTGATAAAGGCCGAAAAAAGATCGAAATCTATACAGGATGCCGGTATACAAAGCGGCATGCCGGGCGAAACAGGGATCAGCCTTACAGCGGACCTCTGCCCATCGCACCGCCCGCTGGACAGGCGGATATTTACTGATATTTTTAAACAGTTTCAGAAAGTGGAACGACCAGTGCCCATCGCATTATCAATAACAGGGATATGGATGCGCAACCACCAGCCCGACCTGGCCTGGCTAAAGCAAATGCAGCTTAACAACGAAATTTACATCACCTGGATAAACCACTCGTACAACCACCGGGTAAGTAAAAACCTGCCCCTTAAAGAAAACTTTTTACTGGAGGCCGGTACCGATATTAATTACGAAGTATTGGAAACAGAAAAGGCGATGCTTAAAAACGGGTTGCTGCCTTCGGTTTTCTTCCGTTTCCCGGGATTGGTATCTGATCAGCAATTGATTTATAGCATCACCAACTTTGGGTTAATACCCATAGGCACGGATGCCTGGCTGGCTAAAGG